>NZ_VOQS01000001.1:1544788-1853746 GCF_007995085.1 Paraburkholderia azotifigens | reverse complement strand
TGCGCGGGCAGACCGAGCGCCTTGAGCCCCGCGAGCAGCGCGTCGCCGTAGCTGGTGTCCATCAGCGCGGCGGGATGCAGGCTCAGGAAGAGCCATTCGTCGTGGCTGTCGAACGCATTGAAGTTGCCCAGGTGCAATGATTCTGCGAGGCGCCCGAGTTCGAGCAGATCGCCGCGCCGCGCGGCTTGCGTGAAGACTTCGGCCGACGGCACCTGCTTGCCGTTCTCGTCGTGCGCGCGCAGCGACGCGTGATAACCGATCGCGCGGCGGTGCGAAACCGAGAAAACCGGCTGAAACACGCTGAAAACCGTGTAGCCGCCATACCGGACGGTGCGGCGCGAGCCTTCATCGCCCGCTATCGGGCGTGGAGACTGGAAGCCGGGAGGATCGAGTTCGATCATGCTCATCGTGTCGGTTATCGGTTGAAAAGCAAGCGGTTGAAAAGCAAGCGGTTGAAAAAGCGAGCAGTTGGGGACGTGATGGGCCGCGCATGGGCGCGCGAAAGATTCAAGTTTACAGGATAGGCCAGCAAGAAACATGCGCATGACGAAGCCCCGCGGGTTCGCTGCTGCTCATGCGTGAATCGCGCCGCGTATTGGCCGCGTATTGGCCGCGCATTGGCCGCATACTGGCCGCCTACGCCTTCAATTGTGCGCCGCAATCGCCAATGCTGTCATGCGCGCGAGAAGCGAAGCGCACACCGGTGGTGCGGCGCGCGCCCCATTAGCGTTCGGGCATGACGGGCGGCGTGCGCGAGCCCGGATGCGAGCACGCGCGCTCAGGTGCGTTCCTGCGGATCGGCGCGTTTCGCCGGCTGCCGGATATCCGCCGCGAGTTGCGCAAAGATCCACGACGTCGCCGCCGTGATCAGGCCGACACACAGGAAGGTCGCATGGAACGCGGGCAGCGAGTTGGCCGCCGTCACGCGGGGCATGAGACCCGTGAACGTGGTGAGCAACGCGCCCGCGACCGTGACGCCGAGACTCATTGCGAGCATCTGTACGAGCGAGAACAGGCTGTTGCCACTGCTCGCGCCGCCCGTGCCGAGATCTTTGAGCGTCAGCGTGTTCATCGCGGTGAACTGCATCGAATTGACGCCGCCGAACAAAGCCAGTTGCACGAGGCGCAGCCATAGCGGCTGATGCTCGCTCGTCAGCGAGAAGCTCGCCATCGCGAGACCGACGAGCACCGTATTCGACACGAGCACGCGCCGGTAGCCGTACTTCATGATGAGCCGCGTGACGAGACGCTTCGACGACATGCCGGCGGCCGCGACGGGCAGCATCATCAGGCCCGCTTCGAATGCGCTATAGCCGAGGCTCACCTGCAACAGCAGCGGGATCAGATACGGCATCGCGCCGCTGCCGATCCGTGCGAACAGATTGCCGAGCAGGCCGACGCTGAACGTGTGAATCCTGAACAGATCGAGCGAGAAGATCGGGTTGGCGGCGCGCACTGCATGCAATCCGTAGGCGACGAAACAGCCTAGCGAAAGAATCAGCAGCATCAGCACGGTCGCGTGCTGGATCGTGAATTCGGTGCGTCCGTCGAGCGCCATCGAGATCGACACCATGCCGACGATCAGCAGCACATAGCCTTTGATGTCGAATCTCGCGGTGTCGGGATTGCGGCTGTCGGGCATGAAGATGAACGTCGCGATCACACCGACGATGCCGACGGGCACGTTGATCAGGAAGATCCAGTGCCACGATGCGATCTTGACGAGCCAGCCGCCGAGCGTCGGTCCGATCAGCGGTCCGATCAGCCCCGGAATTGCGACAAACGAAAGTGCGGGCAGATAGCGTTCCGCGGGAAACACGCGCAGCACGGCGAGCCGGCCGACGGGCAGCAGCATCGCGCCGCCCACGCCCTGCAGCACGCGATAGATCACGAGCTGCGTGAGCGTCTGCGCATTCGCGCACAGCAACGAGCCGATCGTGAAGACGAGAATCGCGCTCATGAACACGCGCCGCGTGCCGAGCTTGTCCGCGAGCCAGCCGGAGACGGGAATCATCACGGCCATTGTCAGCGAATACGCGATCACGACCGATTGCATGTGCAACGGCAGTTCGCCCAGGCTGCGCGCCATCGCGGGCAGCGCGGTGTTGACGATCGTCGAATCGAGCGTCTGCATGAAGAAGCCCGTTGCGACGATCCACAGCATCACTGTCAGCGAGCGGGCCGTGGGTGTGGTTTTGCCTGTATCGCGATGAGCGGTGGTTGCAGATTCGGTCGATTCGGACATGAAGACGAGGCAGGGCGGCTGGGCGGGGAGCCCACATTCTAAGGAAAAAGCGCAGCGGCTGTAGGTCGATGCCGCATCCGGGAGTGGAAGCAGCAGGTGTTGCGCCCATTGCGTCTGCTGCCCCTTCTTATGCCTTCAGCTGCGCCGCCGCCTCAAAAAAGGCCCGTGCGCGCGGCTCGTTCGCGAACGCAGCGTTGATGCGGATCCACGGGCTCGGCTCCGCGTTCGGACGGAAGTAGCTGCCGGGCGCCACCGTCACACCGAGCGGCGCGCCGCATTCGACCAGCCGCTCCGCATCCTCGACATGCGGCACGCGCGCCCACACGAACTTGCCGCCAAGCGGATTTTCGAACACCTGCCAGCCGCTCATCTCGAGCGTCTGCACGGTCGCGCCGAGTGCGTCGCGCATGCGCCGCCGCAGCCGGTCCAGATGCTTGCGATACATCCCGCGTTCGAGCAGCGCGACGGTCACGGCCTCCGCGAAGCGCGATCCGCCGATGCTCGTCAGCATCTTGATGTCGGCGAGATCCTTGATGGTCGCGTGATCCGCGATCACATAGCCGATCCGCAGCGACGACGACAAGGTCTTCGACAGCCCGCCGATATACACCACGTGTTCGAGCTGATCGAGCGTCGCGAGGCGGTCGGTGGGATCGCTCTGGAAGTCAGCGTAGATGTCGTCTTCGATGATCTTGAAGTTGTGCTCGCGCGCAAGCTGCAGGAGGCGGAACGCGATGGGCGGCGCGATCGTCGTGCCCGTCGGGTTGTGAAAGACGGAGTTGATGAAGAAGACCTTCGGGCGATGCTGCTGCAACTGCTTTTGCATCGCATCGAGATCCGGGCCCGTGCGCGTGCGCGGAATGCCGACGAGATTCACGCCGTGCAGTTTCAGCAGGCCGTTGAAGTTGTAGTAGCCGGGATCCTCGACGAAGATCGTGTCGCCGGGCTTCAGCATGTAGCGCATCAGCAGGTCCATCGCCTGGCTCGCGCCGATCGTGATCAGGATCTGCGAGGCGTCCGCTTCGATGCCGAGCTGCGCGACGCGCGCCTGCAAATGTTCGCGCAGCGTTGCATTGCCGAGGGGCGTCGCGTAGTCGATCATGCTCGCGCCGTCGGTGCGCGACACGTGGCGGATCGCCTGCGCGAGACTGTCCATGTCGCGCCAGGCTTCAGGGATGAAGCCGCTGCCGAGCTTCAGCGATTCGCCGGGATGATTGAACTGCTGCAGGATATGCACCGATTCGCCTTCGGCGCGCCGCGGGTCGGAAGCACCCTGGCCGCTCATCGACGCGCGATGCCGCTCCGCTACGTAGAACCCCGAGCCGGGCCGCGAATCCAGATAGCCGAGTGAGACCAGCCGGTCGTACGCCTCGATCACAGGGAAACGGCTGATGTCGTTGTCGGCGGCGAACTGGCGAATCGACGGCAGCTTCGCACCGGGATGCGCGGTGCGCGAGCGGATCCATTCCTGCACGCCGCCCACGATCTGCTCGGTGAGCGGCACGCCGTTTTCGCGGTTCAGGTCGATATCCAGCTTCATCGGGTGTCTCCCTTCTGGCGCTGCGCCTGCCGTGCGGAACGGTCTGTCACGGTCGAAGCGCCAGCAACTGTCAGGTTTTCTGGCTGTACAGTTCTTTTGAAACTGTTCAGCACTGTGCATGTGACAGTCATCATTGCACGCCAATAATGGATGCAAGCGAAAAAGCACTTCAAGGAGCTGGCAATGCGTGAAATCCGGACTTTCGAACTCGAACACGGCGAGCCGGCAAGCGCCTGGCGGGTCGCGCAGCCGCTTGCCGTGAACGTGCTGGCGGGCGAACTCTGGCTGACGGTCGAGGGTGACGCCGACGATTACTGGCTCGCGGCAGGCGAATCGTTCGAACTGAAGCGCGGCGCTGTCGCGTGGATGAGCGCGGGGCGTGACGGTGTGCGGTTGTCGCTGACCGTGACGAGCGGGGCGGCCGATACGGTGCGCGTCGAACGTCGCCGCCCGCCGCGCTGGACGTGGATGCCGCGCTGGCTGGTTACGGTCTGAGCCGGTGATCGTACCTGCGTTGATCAGTCCGCCTGATACGCGCCGATGTACCTGGCGCGTGGACGGATCAGCCGGCCGTCGCTGCTCTGCTCCATCGCATGCGCAATCCAGCCCGTCACCCGGCCGACTGCGAAGAGCGTGAAGGCCGCGCCGGCGGGCAGGCCGAGCACGCGCTCGATAGCTGCCAGCGCGTAGTCGACAGTCGGTTCGGCGCCTGTCGTGTCGCGTACGGTGCGGGCGAGCCGCTGCACATCGGCGAGCGGCGAACGGCTGGGCGCGCACTCATCGAGCAGGTCGAGCAGCAGTCGGGCGCGCGGATCGCCGTCCGGATACAGCGGATGACCGAAACCCGACATCACCGGTCCCGGCGCGTTCTGTTCATGATGCGCGAGACGTGTCGCCAGATAGCGGTCGAGATCGGCGGCGCGCGAGGATTCGTCGAACAACGCGGCGACGCGTGCCGTTTCCCCTCCATGCCTCGGCCCCGATAGCGCGGCGAGCCCGCCCGCGACCGCGCCGAACAGATGCGTCCCCGTCGACGTGATGCAGCGCACCGTGAACGTCGACGCATTCAGTTCATGGTCGGCGCATGCGACGAGGGCCGCTCTCAACAGATTGATCTGCGCGCGGTTGCGCACGCCCCACGCGCTGGCGAGTTGCCTGTGCAGCGGTTCGTTCGACGGCGCCGCCGAGATCATCGCGCCCGTCAGCAGGCGAATCAGCGCGCAGGCGTTGTCGAGTTGCGCATCGCGGCCGAGCGCCCAGACGCGCGGCATCTGCGCGGCGGCGGCGGGCAGCAGCACCAGCGCGCGATCGAGCGGCGCGCTGTCGCTCCAGAGCTTGAGCCATGCCGACCATTGGGCGGCCGCGAGCGGCGCGGCGGGCGCGTCGGCGATGCGCCGCGCGCTGCATTCCCACAGCAGCGCCGCCACTTCTTCCAGTGTCGCCGTGCGCGCGAGTTCCATCGCGTCGCGGCCGCGATACAGCAGCTTGCCGTCCGCGATCAGCGTGATCGACGACTCGAGCACAGGCACGCCCCAATCCAGCACCTTCTGCGCGACCTTGCCCGCGCGCTTGCCGTCTTCCTTGCGGCGCGCGAGGCGCCGCACTTCGTCTGCATCGTAGAGGCGCCGCTTGCTGTTCGCATCGGGCGCGGACCGCAGCATGCCGCGGCTGACGTACGCATAGAGCGTCGTGACGCTGATGCCGAGCATCGCGGCGGCTTCGTGGGCGGACAGATAGCGCGTGGTGGACATATCGGGAAGCGAAAGCCAAACAAACGAATATATATTGATTATATAAATCAAGATTGATCATGGCGAGGTGCAATCCTAGACTGAAGCTCGTCTTCTTTCTTCAGGAAGCCTGCTCGCCATGACGCCCCAGCTTGCTCTCGATCATCTGTGGTCTGTCGCCCGTTGCGATCCCGCCTTGCTCGAACATGTGTCGATGGAAGGCAACGATCCGTCGCTGCCTTCCGTGTTTCGTGTCGGGACGCTCGCGAGCGCGTCGATTGCCGCGATGGCGCTCGCCGCGGCTGATTGCTTCCGGCTGCGCACGGGCCGCATGCAACGCGTCGACGTGAACGTGCGGCGGGCGCTCATTGCGTTTCGCAGCGAGCGTTATCTGCGCGTGAACGACGGCTTGCCGCAAGAGTTGCGTCATCCCGTGACGGGCTTCTACGCGACGCGCGACGGCCGCTGGATACAGTTGCATACGAACTTTGCGCATCATCTGCAGGGCGTGCTGAAGGTGCTGGGCTGCGACGGCGATCCCGGCGCAGTCGCCGAAGCGATCCACAACTGGGACGGCGCCCAGCTCGATCAGACGCTCGCCGACGCCGGCCTGTGCGCCGCGCTGATCCGTTCGCCGCGCGAATGGGCGGCGCTCGATCAGGCAAAGGCGATCGCCAATCTGCCGCTGTTCGAAATCGAACGGATCGGCGATGCGCCGCCGGAAGCGCCCGGACGCGGCCCGGCAACGCGTCCGCTGGCTGGCACACGCGTGCTCGATCTGTCGCGCATCATCGCCGGTCCCGTCGCGGGACGCGCGCTCGCACAACATGGCGCCGACGTGCTGCTGATTAATGGTCCGCATTTGCCGAACATCGCGCCGCTCGTCATCGACAACGGCCGGGGTAAACGTTCCGCGACGCTCGATCTGCGTGAGCCCGCGGCGCGCGATCAGCTACAGGCGCTTGCCGGCGATGCCGATGTGTTTCTCCAGGCGTACCGCCCTGGCTCGCTTGCCGCGCGCGGTTTCGATCCCGAAACGCTGGCGCGTTTGCGGCCCGGTATCGTCTGCGTGTCGATCTCGGCATACGGCCACGCGGGTCCGTGGGCGATGCGGCGCGGCTTCGACAGTCTCGTGCAGTCGGCGAGCGGCATCGCGTACACGGAGAGCCGCGTGGCAGGCGTAGACGGGCCGAAGCATCTGCCATGTCAGGCGCTCGATCATGCGACGGGCTATCTCGCGGCGTTCGGTGCGATGGTCGCGCTCGCGCGGCGCGCGCAGGAGGGCGGCAGCTGGCACGTGCGGCTGTCGCTGGCGCAGACGGGGCGCTGGCTGCAATCGATGGGACAGACCGAGGACGGCTGGCGCGTGCCCGATGTCGCGTATCAGGACGTGCAGGATGGGCTGCACGACGTCGATTCGCCGTTTGGCCGGGTGCGTGCGGCGGCGCCCGCGGAGCAGATGTCGGAGACGCCCGCGTTCTATGCCCGGCCGCCCGTGCCCATCGGCACCGACGCGGCGCGCTGGGAAGCGTGAACGCTGGGCGCGCTCAGGTGCGCCCTACTTGCGCAGTTCCGCGACGAAATCGTAGTAGTCGTTGCGGCAGTAGGTATCGGTGAGTTCGATCGCACGCTGGTCCGCCGTGTAGCCGACGCGCGTGATCAGCAGCAGTGCGTCGTTCGGCGCGATGCTCATCTGCTGCGCGATCTCGTCGCTCGCGTTGACGGCGCGGAAGTGCTGCAGCGCGCGCACGATCGTCAGTCCGCGCTGTTCGAGATACGTGTAGAGCGAATCGCCGATCGCTTGCGGATCGGGAATCACGGAAGCGGGGAAGGTCGAATTCTCGACGGCCATCACGATGCCGTCCGCGAGGCGAAGGCGGCGCAGACGCGTCACGGCAGCGGCGGGTGACAGCCCCAGCTGGATCACTTCATCGCGATTGGCGGGCACGATCTCGCGCGACAGCCATTGCGAACTCGGCGTGAAGCCTCGCCGGCGCAGCATTTCGCTGAAGCTCGACAGACGCGACAGCGGATCTTCATAGCGCGGCGTGATGAAACTGCCGGCGCCTTGCGAGCGCCGAATCAGCCCCTGTTCGACGAGCAGCGCGATCGCCTTGCGTGCGGTGATGCGCGACACGCCGAGCGCATCCGACAACACGCGCTCCGACGGCAGCGCTTCGCCGGCGTTCCAGCGGTTCTCGTGAATGGCTGTGCCGAGCTTGCGGGCGAGCTGAAGATACAGCGGCGTATCGTTTTCCGGGTCCGGGCGCAGATCGCGCCAACGGTCTTCCGAGACTGGGTTCATGTGACGGACGCAAGTAGGGCAAGCGGCAATTCTATGACATTGGCGCGCGGCGTTATAGCGGGGTTTTGCCGGGACGCGGATGCGCGTCGCCATCGGGCGCTACACTCGCTGGACCAGCTGCGGCATTGATCGTCGAGACGCGGCGCATCTTCAATACACCTTCACGACATCACTTGCGAGGACGCAACCATGACGAACGACATCGCCGGCGTGACGCTGCCGGGCGGCGAGCGCATTCCGAAACTCGGGCAGGGCACGTGGGAGATGGGCGAGCACCCGTCGCGCCGCAAAGCGGAAATCGAAGCCGTGCGGGGCGGCATCGAACTCGGCATGACGCTGATCGATACGGCCGAAATGTACGGTGAGGGCGCGACGGAATCGCTGCTCGGCGAAGCGTTGCACGGCCTGCGCGACGACGTGTTTCTGGTCAGCAAGGTCTATCCGCACAACGCGAGCAGGCGCGGCGTGCAGCATGCGTGCGAGCAGTCGTTGAAGCGCCTGAAGACCGATCGCATCGATCTGTATCTGCTGCACTGGCGCGGCTCGATAGCGCTTGAAGAGACCGTTGCGGGTTTCGAGGCGCTGCGGCGTGACGGCAAGATCCGTCACTGGGGCGTGAGCAACTTCGACGTCGACGATATGGAAGAACTCGTCGACGTGCCGGACGGCGATGCCTGCGCGACGAACCAGATTCTCTACAACGTCGCGCGGCGCGGGCCGGAGTTCGATCTGCTGCCGTGGCTCGCGGACCGCAAGATGCCCGCGATGGCGTATAGCCCCGTCGATCACGCGCGTCTGCCAAAGCGCTCGCCGCTCGACGATATCGCGGGCAGGTACGGCGTGTCCGCGTTTCAGGTCGCGCTTGCGTGGGTGCTGCGGCAGCCCGAGGTGTTCGCGATTCCCAAGTCAGGACGCATCGAGCACGTGCGCGACAACCGCCGCGCACTCGACCTGAATCTTGCCGCCGACGACCTCGCCGCGATCGACGCGCACTTTCGTCCGCCGCGCAGCAAGCGGCCGCTCGAGATGCTGTGAGCGGCGCCTGCATTCACTGCTCCAGGCGATGCTTCAGTCGCACGCGTGATGCATATGCACCGAGCCGAGCACGGCGACTTCGGCGGGCGTGCGCTTGAGCGAATCGGCGCTGACCTGGTTCGCGTCCTGAACGAATTCGTCGACGAGCGTCGAGACGGGCACGTCGCGCAGACACAGTGACACGCGCTGCGTTTCCTTCGGGGGCAGCGACGAGCGCTGACTCAGGAACAGCACGCCGTACTGATAGCCGTGGATGATGCCGCGCATCGCGCCGACGCATTGGCCATGCGCGACGTTATCGGACTTCTGCTGGCAGGATTGCGCGAGCGACCAAGCGGAGAAGGTGGGATCGACGGGAGGGGAGGCTTGGGTTTGCGCGGTGTTTTGCGTTGCATTCTGCGCCTGAGCCAGCGACGCGCCACCGAGCAGCGAAGCCATCAGCAGGCAAGACGCGATGCGTGCAACGGGGCGGGGGAAGTGTCGTTGCATATAAGAGGCCTCATATCGAACGTGGAATAGATAGGAGGCGGGCGGGGCGGTTTGGTTCCGGTACACGCTCCTTGCGTGCTATGTCAGACCGGTCTCGTCGCGGATTCGCGTGGGCATCGTTGGGTTATCGGATGCCGGGCCCCAGGCGGTGACGTCCGACCGGGGGATCGGAACGGCACCGTCGACGCTGACAAGGAAGCGTCTCCATGCTGCGCGATCGCCGTCGCGGGAGGGCGGCGCGGGGCGCCGCCAGTCGGATCTAGTGTCCGCTGCCTCCGCCGTGACCGCCGCCCGAGCCGGAGCCTCCGCCGTAGCCACCGCCTTTGCCGAAGCCGCCACCGAAGCCGCCACTTCCAAAACCGCCGCCGAACCCGCCAAAGCCTCCGCCAAAGCCGCCGCTGGGTCCACCATGACCGCTGCCGCCACAACCGCAGCCACTGCCGCCGTTACCACCGCCGCCGTTGCCACCACCGCCGTTACCGCCACCGCCGTTACCACCGCCGCCGTTGCCACCGCCGCCGTTGCCACCGCCGCCGTTGCCACCACCGCCGTTACCACCACCGCCGTTACCACCGCCGCCGTTACCACCACCGCCGTTACCACCGCCGCCGTTGCCGCCGCCGCCGTTGCCGCCGCCGCCGTTGCCGCCACCGCCGTTACCGCCACCGCCTTTACCGCCGCCGCCGTTACCACTACCGCCACTCCCACCACCACCCGAATTGCCACTCGAACCCGCCGCAGCCCCAAAACCCCCGCCGCCCGAACTCGATCCCGACGATCCCGCCGCACCCGCCCCTGCGCTCGCGCTGCCACCACCCCGCCCGCCACTGGGCGAGCAGTTGCCTGCATTGCCGATACATGTCCTGAGGAGAAAGACGGACGCCGCGTCGTCGGCGGCCGTCGTCGTGCCTGACGCCGCGCCCGTCGATGGGGTATCGCCGGCAGCAGCTTGCATCGCCGCCGGCGCGCCGCTGGCGGGCAGTGGCGCATCGGCTGTGACGATCCACTTCGGGATCACGTCTTCGGTGGATGCAGCCTGAACCCACTGGGCCGCTACGAGAGCCCCCGCGCCAACCATGAGGGTTGCCGTACCCCGTTTAACCTTGTAGTAGTACGTATTAATCATGTTGGTCTTCATCGCACCTCTCCCGAGGAAACGACGCCCCGCAGCCGTCATTCCTTGTTCACTGCTTATGGCGTTGTTCTTTAAGAGGCCGGTTGGCAGCGGGCGAGCTATGCTGCTCGTTGCAGTCGCGGCGCGTGCCGTTATTTGTGGCACGTCGCGCGCTCCTGCCTCCCATCCCGCTGCCTGCGGCTTCTTGTTTCTGCGTGACGTTCATCATCGAACGTGGGATCGACTGTCTTTTCTTTGCGCCGTTGCGTCGTTCGTGTACCGGCGTGAAGTCGCGGAGCCCTGGGTTTTGTCGATCCCAACGCAACCCCATGCGTGAGCGTCATTTAGCGATAAACATGCCATTGCGCGCAGACGCCCGCCGCGCGTGGCATTTGCATGACAGCCGTATTGCACGGGCAGCGAAACGCGCAAAAAACGTTTCGCGCCTGAAACGCACGCATCGAAACACGCTGTTTTTCGTTTCAACGCGCGATGCAGCAGCGAATCGGCGAGCGAGGATCAGTTGCGCTGTTGAAGCGTACGCAGTTCGTCGACGGGGATATGGCAGCGTATGCGATGGCCGTTGCCGGCCTCGGCGTGCGGCGGATCCTGCTGTTCGCAGATCGCGCCGAGCTTGCGCGGACAGCGCGTATGAAACACGCAGCCCGAGGGCGGCGCGGCGGGACTCGGCAGTTCGCCGGACAGATGGATGCGCTGCCTCTTCGCGTTGCCGGGTGTGTCGCCATCGTGCAGATCGAGCGCCGGCACCGACGACAGCAGCGCTTCCGTATAAGGATGATGCGGCCCGTCGAACACGGCCGCCGCGGGCCCGATCTCGAGCAGGCGGCCCACATACAGCACGGCGATGCGGTCGGACAGATAGCGCACGACATTCAGATCGTGCGAGATGAACACGTAGCTCACGCCGCGATCGCGTTGCAGATCCGCGAGCAGATTGAGGATCGCGGCTTGCACCGAGACGTCGAGCGCGGAGGTCGGCTCGTCGCACACGACGATGCGCGGATCACCCGCAAACGCGCGTGCAATCGCGACGCGCTGCTTCAGGCCGCCCGACAGTTGCCGCGTGCGCGACGTCAGATAGCGGTCAGGCAGCCGCACCGCTTGCGCCAGCGACTCGAGCCGTGCCTCGCGCGCATCGCCGCGCAGCGCGGACAGACGCGACAGCGCGCGTCCGATCAGCCGCCGCACCGAATGCGCGCGATTGAGCGCCGAATCGGGATTCTGGAACACGATCTGCAGCGACTTCACCTGATCGTCGTTGCGGCTCGTGACGCGCGCCGGCAGCGGCGCGCCGTCGAGTTCGAGCACGCTGCCCGCATCGGGCGATACGAGGCCGAGCAGCAGCTTTGCGAGCGTCGTCTTGCCGCTGCCCGATTCGCCGACGAGACCGAGCGTCTCGCCCTTCGCAAGTTCGAGCGAGACATCGTCGACGGCACGCAGCGCCGCGCCCGCGATATGGAAGGTCTTCGAGACGTTTTTCGCGCGCAGCACGGGCGACGCGTCGTACGCGATGCGCGCGTTCGCGGACGCTTCGACAGGCGTCATGCGCGGCAAGTCGATAGCGCGCTCGTGATAATGACAACGCGACATCTGATCGCCATACT
Source organism: Paraburkholderia azotifigens (assembly GCF_007995085.1). Classification (GTDB taxonomy): domain Bacteria; phylum Pseudomonadota; class Gammaproteobacteria; order Burkholderiales; family Burkholderiaceae; genus Paraburkholderia; species Paraburkholderia azotifigens. The sequence goes on along the minus strand of NZ_VOQS01000001.1, from coordinate 1,841,663 downwards.
GCGCACTCACGCGATAAGGCGGCGGTGCTTCGCGCCGGCAGCGGTCGTCGGCGAGACGGCAGCGCTCCCGATACACGCAGCCCTGCGTGACGGAACCCGGCTGCGGCAGACTCCCCGCAATCGTGTCGAGACGGTCAGTGTCCTTGCTGCGGCCGACGGTCGGCAGACAGCGCAGCAGGCCGACCGTGTACGGATGCCGCGGCCGCGCGAACACGTCCTGCGTCGCGCCTTCCTCGACGAGCTTGCCCGCGTACAGCACGCCGACGCGCTCGCACATCCTGCCGATCACCGCGAGGTTGTGGCTGATGAAGAGCACGGCCGTGTGGAATTCGTCTCGCAGCTGCGCGACGAGATCGAGCACTTCGGCCTCGACGGTTGCGTCGAGTCCCGTGGTCGGTTCGTCGAGAATCAGCAGCGCGGGTTTCGACGCGAGCGCCATTGCGATCACGACGCGCTGCTGCATGCCGCCCGACAACTGATGCGGATAACTATCCATCACGCGTTCCGGCTCGGCGATGCGCACCTTGCGCAGGATCTCGGCCGTCTGCCGCAGCGCGTCGTCGTATGAAGCGCCCGAGGCCTCGAATGCTTCGGCGACCTGGCGCGCAACCGTCAGCGACGGATTGAGCGCGCGCGACGGATCCTGATACACCATCGATATGCTGTTCGCACGCAGCTTTCGCAAGGCGGCGGCATCGAGCGCATTCACGTCCTTGCCCGCGATCGAAATGCGGCCCGCCTTCACGCGTCCGTTGCGCGCCAGATAGCGCAGCGTCGCCATCGCGACCGTCGACTTGCCGCAGCCCGATTCGCCGACGAGCCCATATGATTCGCCGCGTTTGATGCGGAACGACACGTCCTGCAGCACCTCGCGTTCGCGTCCGCGCGTGCGATACGCAACCGTGAGTCCGACGATGGTGAGCGCGTCCGACTGCTCGCTCTTCGACACGTCGAACGCAGGAAACGAGGCAGGTGGAGGAGGAGACGGGCCGTTCATGCGTCGACGGCTCCTTGCACGGCATCCGCGATCAGGTTCACGCCGACCACGAGCGAGGCGATCGCGGCGGCATCGAACACGACTGTCCACCATGCGCCGCCCGCCATCAGCGTGTACGACTCGGAAAGCGCGAGCCCCCAGTCGGCGGAAGGCGGCTGGATGCCGAAGCCGAGAAAGGACAGCGTCGCGACGGCGAAGATCGCGTAGCCGAGGCGCACCGTCGCTTCGACGATGATGGGCGGCAGCACGTTCGGCAGAATCTCCGCGAACATGATGTAGAACGCGTTTTCGCCGCGCAACTGGGCGGCGTCCACGTAGTCGAGATGACGTTCCGCGAACACGGCGGCGCGCACCGTGCGGGCCGTGATCGGCGTGAACGTGATGCCGATCACGAGGATCACCGTGAAGTTCGACGCGCCCACGGCGGCGAGCGCAAGCAGCGCGACGATCACTAGCGGCAATGCGAGCACGGCATCGATCGCGCGGCCGACCACGTTGTCGACCCAGCCGTCGAAGTAGCCGACGATAAGACCGAGCGCCGTTCCCGCGAGCGTGCCGAGCAGCGTCGCGAGCGGTGCGATGGTCAGGATGTCGCGCGCGCCGACGATCACGCGCGACAGCACATCGCGGCCGAGTTGATCGGTGCCGAACCAGTGACCGTGCGCGGGCGGCGCGAGCGAGTTCAACGGGTCGGACGCGTACGGATCGAGCGGCGCGATCCACAAGCCCGCCATCGCGCACACGACCCACCACAGCACGATCAGCGCGCCCACGATGAAGGTCGGCGAACGCAGCAAGGCGCGCAGCACGTCATGGCGGCTGTCGCGCGCGCGCGGCGTCGACGGCGGGACGGGTTGATCCGGTGTATCCGGCGTATTGGGTGTATTGGGCGCGGAAGGCGTGGTCGTGCTCATTCGGCGCTCCGCACGCGCAGACGCGGATTGAGCAGCACGTACAGCCCGTCGGCGACGAGATTGGCGACGGTGTAGACGACGCCGACCGTCAGCACGCCCGCTTCGAGCATCGGAAAGTCCTTTGCCTTCGCGGCGTTGTAGATCAGCGAGCCGATGCCCTGATAGTGGAATAGCGTCTCCACGACGACGAGTCCGCCGATCATGTAGCCGAGCTGCGTCGCGGCGACGGTGATGGTCGGCAGCAACGCGTTGCGCAGCACGTGCCGGAAGATCACGATATGCGGCGGCAGTCCCTTGAGGATCGCGGTGCGCGTGTAGTCGGCATCGAGCGCTTCGACAGTGCCCGCGCGCGCCATCCTCGCGATGTAGCCGAAGAACACGAACACGAGCGGCAGCACGGGCAGCATCAGATGCTTCAGTTGCGTGAAGATGCCCGCGTCGGGCGGGTACGTCGCGTCGATGGGCAGCCATTGCAGCCACACGCCGAAGATCAGAATCAGCACGATCGACGACACGAACTCCGGCACGACGGTCGCCGACAAGCCCGCGATGCTGATCGTGCCGTCGAGCCAGCGTCCCGCGTGCATCGCGGCCCACACGCCGCCCGCGATGCCGAGCGGCACGACCACGACGAACGCGAGCAGGCCGAGCTTCGCCGAATTCGCCAGCGCGCTGCCGATGAACTGCGCGACGGGTTCGCGGAAGATATAGGACACGCCCATGTCGCCTCGCACGAAATGGGTGATCCATTGCGTGTACTGCGTGAGAAGCGGCCGGTCCGCGCCCAGCTGATGATTGAGCGCGGCGACGGCGCGCGCATCGGCGAGCGGGCCGAGAATCGCGCGGCCGATATCGCCCGGCAGCAGCTGGCCGCCCGCGAACACGATCACCGACAGCAGCCACAGCGTGATCAGCGACAGCCCGACGCGCGTCGCCACGAAGCGCGCGACACGCGCCGCGCCGCCTGTGCCGCGAGCCACGGATGATGAGGAAACCGTCGTCGCCATCGTTATCCCCTGGCTATCCCTTGCTCGCCGCGACGCGCGCGATCAGCCCGCGAGCGTCGCGCGATCGAAATACAGCTGCGCGATTGCGGTGAAGCGTACGCCGTTCAGCTGCTTGCGCGCGGCGATCAGCTGATCGTAGAAGAACGGAAAGATCACGGGCGTTTCGTCGAGCAAGAGCGTCTGGATCTGCGCGGACACTTTCTTCTGCGCGGCGATGTCGAGGGCTGCGACGTAGTCGGCGACCAGCTTGTCGTACTGCGGGTTCTTGAAGTGCGCGGCGTTCCACGTGCCGCCGCTCGTCAACGGCGCGCTCAGGAACACGTTCGGCACGCCGCGGCTGCCGTAGTCGGTGATGCCGAGGGGGGAATCGAGCCAGTCCGACTTGCCCGGCGTGCCCGAACCGTAGTACTGCGACTGGCTCTCCACTTTCAGATTGATGCGGATGCCGACGGCCTTCGCGTAGTTTTGCACGACCACGGCAAGGTCGGGAATCTCCATGTACTTTTCGGTCGTCAGCGTCACGTCGAAGCCGTTCGGCATGCCCGCCGCCGCAAGCAACTGCTTCGCCTTCGCGACGTCGATCTTGCGCTGCGGCACGCCCGCATCCGAAGACGGAAACGCGGGCGCAAACGGGCTGTCGTTGCCGACCTGCGCACGGCCCTTGAAGAGACCCTTGACGATCACGTCGCGATCGAGCGACAGCGCGAGCGCCTGGCGCACGCGCTTGTCCTTGAACTGCGGGCTGTCGACGCGCATGTGGATCTGTCGATGCGCGCTCGACTTCACACCGATCACCTTGAACTCGGGGTTGTTGATCAAACCTTGGCCGCCCTGCACGGTGAAGGTGCCCATCACGTCGGCCTGATGGCCTTGCAGCGCGAGAATCTGCGCCTGCTGGTCCGCATAGAACGTGAACTGCACGCGCTGCGGCAAGGCCTTGTCGCCCCAATAGTCGGGATTGCGCACGAACGACGCGCCCACTTTCGCCTGATACTTCTCGAGCTTGAACGGGCCCGTGCCGATGAAGGTCTTCTCGTAATTGCCCGCGTAGTTCGCGGGCAGGATCACGGCGTTGTAGTTGTCCGAGGAGACGTAGTACGGGAAGTTACCGTTGGGCGCATCGAGATGGAACGCGACCGTGTGTTCGTCGACGACCTTCGTGTTGCCCTTCGACAGCACGCCCTTCAAGGTCGACAGCGCAGCCGAGCCGGCGGCGGGATCGGCAAGACGGTCGAAGGTCGCGGCGACGTCCTTCGCGGTGAAGGACTGGCCGTCGTGAAACTTCACGTTCTCGCGCAGCTTGAAGGTCCACACGTCGCCCTTGTCGTTCGGCTTCCACGACAGTGCGAGCGCGGGCTTGAGCGTCTGCTTTTCGCCGTCGTCGTCGATCAGGAATTCGCCCGTCTGATTGAGCAGGCAGAGGCTGGCGGCGTCGGTGACCGTCATTGGATCGACGGCGCCCGCGGGCGTCAGATGCGCGACGCGGATCGTCGCGTTGGCGCCCGCTGCGCCCTGGGCGCGCGCGCTGCGCGGCGCGAGGAGGCTGCCGCCCGCGAGCGACATCCCCATCACGCTGGCATAGCGCAGCAGTTCGCGGCGCGTCAGTCGGCCGGCGAGGAATTCGTCGATGGCGTGGTTGCCGTGGGCGTTGGCGCTGAGGCGCGTCGCATCCAGGTCAGCTGATTCGGCCAGGCGAGGCGCAAAACGCGGGTCCGCGGAATTCTTCATCGATGGTGGGTCCGATCCGTTCTGTTGGGACGCCGTGCGCAAAGGCGCGGGCGCTGCGGTGGTACTGCGATCACGATGCGGGTTCAGTGTAAGCGATTGCCCCCGAATTAGGAGCATTCGCTACCGCGCACGGTTCCCTTCAGACGAATCCGCGCCGAGAGTTGTGTCGTACGCACAACGGCGCGGCGTCGGGACGACTGTCCGGCGGCGCGTTGCGGCGCATGTTCCGATGCTCGGGCGTCGGAGCGCCGTGCCCGTGCGATGGTGGTTCGCTAATGGCTGGCCGCTGCGGGCCGGCGCCAGCGATGAAACAGGATCGAGCCGATCCAGCACAGCATGAACACGCTGACGATGCCGTAGCCGAGCATCCCGAAGCGCTCGTTGACGGCCGCCACCGCGTCCCATGCGCCGCCGCTGAGTTGCAGCTTGTCTGCTAGCAATCCGAGTGCCTCGATGCCGCCGATCGCGATCGCGACGACGGCCGACACGAACGTGATGCTGGCGTTGTAGTAGAGCTTGCGCTTGGGGTCGTCCATTGCCCAGCTGTACGCGTGAACCATCAGTACGTTGTCGGTCGAGTCGACGAGCGTCATGCCTGCCGTGAAGAGCGCGGGAAACACGAGGATCGAGTAGAGCGGCAGGCCTTTGCCCGCTTCGGCTGCTGCGATGGCGAGCAGACCGATTTCGGTTGCCGTGTCGAAGCCAAGGCCGAACAGCACGCCGACGGGGTACATGTGCCAGCTCTTCGTGACGAGCCTGAACAGCGGTTTGAGCGCGCGCGACAGCAGGCCGGCGGGCGCGCCGCGTGCGGCGTCTTCGTGGGTCGGTTGTCCGCCTTGTTGCACATGCCGGTAGCGGCGCCACACGTCGCGCAGGATCACGAGGTTCACGCCCGCGAGCACGAGCAGAAAGAAGGACGACACGAGCGTGCCGATGGTCCCGCCGACGGCATGCAATGCCTCGAAGCGCCCGTGCAGCGACAGCGCCGTCAATGCGATGCCGACGGTGGCCGCGATCACGATGCTCGAATGCCCGAGGGAGAACGCGAGTCCGACGCCGAGCGGCCGCTTGCCTTCCTGCATCAGCTTGCGCGTGACGGCGTCGATGGCGGCGATGTGATCGGCGTCGACGGCATGGCGCAGACCGAATCCATACGCGAGCAACGCGGTGCCGAGCAGCAGCGGATAGTGGCGAAACGCGATCAGCGCCCACGCCCACGCGGCGAGATTGGCGGCGATCAGTCCGGCGTACAGCGTGAGGAGGCGGAGGCGCAGGGAGAGAGTCGGCGTCATGTGGGCGGGGCAGGGGCTTCAGTGATCGTGCGGGTGTTTGTGGATGGGATCGACCCAGTAGACGGTTTCGGGTTGTTCGACGGCATCGATGTTGAGGTTCACGACGACGGCTTCGTTGTCGCTGCGCACGAGCACGCATTCGAGGGGATCGTCTGTGCTGGCGTTGATTTCCTGATGCGGCACGTAGGGCGGCACGAAGATGAAGTCGCCGGGGCCGGCTTCGGCGGTGAACTCGAGGTGTTCGCCCCAGCGCATTCTTGCGTGGCCGCGCACGACGTAAATCACGCTTTCCAGTGCGCCGTGGTGGTGGGCGCCTGTTTTTGCATTTGGATGGATCGTTACCGTGCCGGCCCAGATTTTTTGAGCGCCTACGCGGGCGGCGTTGATCGCTGCTGCGCGGTTCATGCCTGGGGTTTGTGGCGTGTTCGTGTCCAGCTGGTCGCCTTTGATGACTTTCACGCCGTTGGTGCGCCAGTCTGTCGGCGCTTGATGATCGTCGTCGTGGGACATTTTTTTCGTCTCCTTGCCGGTTTGTTTTGCCATTCTGGCATGGTCAAAATGTTGGTGCCTTGGGCGGCACGGGTGTTGGTTTCTTTTGTGCTGTGCTGTGCTGCGCTGGCGTCCGCGATTTCGTAGCGGTGCTTCATGCGTTGCCCCTGTGCGGGGCGGCACCTACTTTTCTTTGCAGCGGCAAAGAAAAGTAGGCAAAAGAAAGCCGCTCACCCCGCCAGTTCTTGTGTTTGCCTGCGGGCCCCCCACGGGTCCCGCTCTCCAGACGGCATCGCGCTGTCTCACGCCCGTTGCCAGCGTACTAACTCACGCCTCACCCGCTTCACCTACCCACGTCACGTTTCGCTTTACCAGAAAGTCCACGGCCGCCCAGGTGGCAAACGGTGTGTAGGCGGTCGCGACGTAAGTGCACCACTCCGGACTGAAAAGCGGGATCGGTGTCGTAGGAGCGCCAGCGTAAGAGGTGCGACAACCTACACACCGTTTGCCACCTGGGCGGCGCAGGCGAATCGCTGCCGCTGGCTGCGCTACGGGTGATTGGAGAGGGTGATGCGCCGGTTAAAGGCGCTGGCAACGCACATGGGATAGCGCGTTGCCGTCTGGAGTGCGGGACCCGTGGGGGCCCGCAGGCAAACACAAGGATTGGCGGGGTGAGCGGCTTTCTTTTGCCTACTTTTCTTTGCCGCTGCAAAGAAAAGTAGGTGCCGCCCCGCACAGGGGCAACGCCTGAAGCACCGATACGAATTCGCGGATGCCAGCGCAGCAAAAAAAAGCCCGTCCAAAAAGAACGGGCCCTCACGCAAGGCAAAACAAAAAAACTACTTGGATTTCGAATTAATAATGGCTTCCGACACGTTGTTCGGCGTCTCAGCGTACTGCTTGAACTCCATCGTATAAGTAGCACGCCCCTGCGTGAGAGAGCGCAGTGAAGTCGAATACCCGAACATCTCGGACAGCGGCACTTCGGCACGCACGAGCTTGCCGCCGCCACCGGCAATATCCTCCATCCCCTGCACAATCCCACGACGGCCCGACAGATCGCCCATCACGTTACCCATGAAGTCTTCAGGCGTCTCCACTTCGACGGCCATCATCGGTTCGAGCAGCACAGGCTTCGCCTTGCGCATCGCTTCCTTGAACGCCATCGAACCAGCCATGCGGAACGCGTTTTCGTTCGAGTCGACGTCGTGGTACGAACCGAAAGTCAGCGTCACCTTCACGTCCACGACAGGATAGCCCGCCAGCACGCCCGCCTTCAGCGTCTCCTGAATGCCCTTGTCGACGGCAGGAATGAACTCGCGTGGAATCACGCCGCCCTTGATCGCGTCGATGAACTCATAGCCCTTGCCCGGATCGGGTTCGAGCGAGATCACCGCGTGACCGTACTGGCCTCGGCCACCCGACTGCTTGACGAACTTGCCTTCGACATCCTCGACCTTCGTGCGCACCGTCTCGCGATACGCAACCTGCGGCTTGCCCACCGTCGCCTCGACGCCGAATTCGCGCTTCATCCGGTCGACGAGAATTTCCAGGTGCAGCTCGCCCATGCCCGAGATGATCGTCTGGCCGGATTCTTCATCCGTTTGCACGCGGAAAGACGGGTCTTCCTGCGCAAGACGGTTCAGCGCGATGCCCATCTTTTCCTGGTCGACCTTCGTCTTCGGCTCGACGGCCTGAGAGATCACCGGCTCCGGGAAAATCATCCGCTCGAGGATGATGATGTTGTTCGGATCACACAAGGTATCGCCCGTCGTCGCTTCCTTCAGGCCGACAGCCGCCGCGATGTCGCCCGCGCGCACTTCCTTGATTTCCTTGCGCTCGTTCGCGTGCATCTGAAGAATACGGCCGAGGCGCTCTTTCTTTTCCTTCACCGGGTTGTAGACGGTGTCGCCCGATTCGACGACGCCCGAGTACACGCGGAAGAAAATCAGCTGGCCGACGAACGGGTCCGTCATGATCTTGAACGCGAGCGCCGAGAACGGCTCGTCGTCGCTCGGATGACGCTCCGCTTCCTTGTCGTCTTCCGTGTGACCCAGAATGGCGGGCACGTCGACAGGCGAGGGCAGATAGTCGATCACGGCGTCGAGCATCGCCTGCACGCCCTTGTTCTTGAACGCGCTGCCGCACAGCATCGGCACGATCTCGTTGCCGATCGTGCGCTTGCGCAGGCCCGCCTTGATCTCGTCTTCCGTCAGGCTCTCGTGATCGGTCAGGTACTTTTCGAGCATTTCTTCACTCGATTCCGCCGCCGCCTCGACCATCTTCTCGCGCCACTCGTGCGCGAGTTCCTTCAGGTTGTCGGGGATCTCTTCGTACGTGAACTTGATGCCCTGGCTTTCGTCGTCCCACACGATCGCCTTCATCTTCACGAGATCGACGACGCCCTGGAAATGCTCTTCCGCGCCGATGGGAATCTGGATGGGCACGGCCACGCCCTTCAGGCGCTCGCCGATCTGCTTCTGCACGCGGAAGAAGTCCGCGCCCACGCGGTCCATCTTGTTGACGAACGCGATGCGCGGCACCTTGTACTTGTTCGCCTGACGCCACACGGTTTCGGACTGCGGCTGCACGCCGCCGACCGAGTCGTAGACCATGCACGCGCCGTCGAGCACGCGCATCGAGCGTTCGACTTCGATTGTGAAGTCGACGTGTCCCGGCGTGTCGATGATGTTGATCCGGTGCTCCGGATAATTGCCGGCCATGCCTTTCCAGAAGGCCGTCGTGGCCGCCGACGTGATCGTGATGCCGCGCTCCTGCTCCTGTTCCATCCAGTCCATCGTCGCCGCGCCGTCGTGAACCTCGCCGATCTTGTGAGTCACGCCAGTGTAGAAAAGAATGCGTTCGGTGGTGGTGGTCTTGCCGGCATCGATGTGAGCACTGATACCGATGTTCCGATATCGCTCGATAGGAGTCTTGCGGGGCACGTGAACCTCCATGAGTTGGCGCGCCGGTGAATGGTGCCGGGCCGTCCGCGGTCATCTGCTGCGCGGCCCGGACGATCTCGGTGCTGCTGGTGAGACTATAAGAATAGCGTGTCGTCCCCGCTTTTGCAGGAATCCTGCCAGGAAGCGCGAAGCGCCGGGTTTGCCGGGCCTCGTAGCGTAGCGGAGCGGACGCAAAAAAGCCGGCGCGCCTTGCGGCTGCGCCGGCTGTCGCTCCAGCTCGTGACCTGGACGTGCGGTGCGGCCGCTTATTGCGGCGCAGGCAGGCCCTGCATCTTCATGCCGGGCTTGATGCCCTTCGATGTGAACCAGCCCTTGCTCATTTCGAGCGCGTACACACCATTGTTTTTCGGGCAATGGTTGTTGGTCGTTTCCGCCTGCATCTCGTCGATGTCGGTGATCGTGCCGTCTGCTCGCATGAAGGCGATCGACAGCGGAATCAGCGTGTTCTTCATCCAGAAGCAATGCACGGCGTTCTCGCCGAACACGAAGAGCATCCCTTCGTTCGGCGCGAGTTGCGTGCGGTACATCAGGCCTTGCTCGCGATCGGCATCGTTGGCGGCCACGGCTGCATCGATCACGAACATGCCTGCCGTGAGTTTTGCGCGCGGGAAATCGCCGGGTTGTTTCGCGCCCTGCGGCATCTGCTGCGCATGAGCGTCTTGCGCGGACATCGCCGCGAACGACACAGCCGACAACGCGGCAACAGGCAATGCAACTGCAATCGCGAAGCGCGCGATCAACGAGCGCAATGAAAATCGCACGGCGTAGCTCCTTGCTGAATATGAATCGCGAATGTTACGCGAGCGCGTCAAAAACAAAAAGGCAGAGAGCCTTGCGGCCATCTGCCTTTCAACGCCGTAAGAACGGCAAACTGCTAGTTCTTGACTGCGTTATTGCAACAAACTTATTCCGACGCTGCCGAAGCTGCTGCTGCCGGAGCTGCCTTCTTGTGCGACTTCTTGTGCGAAACCTTCTTCGTTGCCTTGTGCGACGAAGCTGCTGCTGCGGGAGCTGCCGAAGCTGCTTCCGGTGCCGAAGCTTGTGCGAATGCTGCCGTTGCGAAGAGACCAGCGACCAGAGCGGCGATCAGTTTGTTCATTTTGCGAATCCTCAGCTTTAGATAAATAACCAAATGACCCGGTTAGATTGAGTCATGTCGTTAAACGTGCCATCCACCTTTCGGTTGACATCCGCATCGAAGAAAATTTTCTTTGCGGCTGCTAGCGTTCAGACACCTTCGTACACGTCGTTGGAGCGACTTGTGCAAAGGCTCTTGAGGCTGAATGCCGGACAGCGTCAGCGGCATCTGCGTGGACTAACGCATGAACGCGCGACGCGGTTGACGAAAATTTTCAGGAATTTTTCCAAGTGTGATAACGCGTCGCAGAGTGGCCGATTTAGCGCTGCTTTAGCGTCGATTTTGTTCTTTGCAAGCGTATTTTCAATTTGATGCAATTGCGTGCAAAACGCATGTCGATACAACGGCTTAGCAATATATCGACATTCGCATTCGCAGGTGCGCGGGTTGCTACGCGACGCCGTCCCACGGCGCGCGCGAAGATAGCGCGAGGCTCTCGCCGGGCTGCAGCCCGAGCGAAAAAATATCGAGCGCGCCGATACCGACACGCACGAGACGCAGCGTCGGAAAGCCGACGGCCGCCGTCATGCGGCGCACCTGGCGGTTCTTGCCTTCGGTGATCGACAGTTCGATCCATGTCGTGGGAATGGCCGCGCGATATCGAATGGGCGGCGTGCGATCCCATAGTGCGTCACCCGGTTCGACGAATTCTGCGCGGCAAGGACGCGTGACGTAATCGCGCAGATCGACGCCGCGCGCAAGCGCCTTCAGATGTTGATCCGTCGGCGCGCCTTCCACTTGCGCCCAATACCTCTTCACCAGTTTGTGCCTGGGTTCCGCGATACGCGCCTGCAATGCGCCATCGTCGGTGAGCAGCAGCAGACCTTCGCTATCGGAATCGAGCCGGCCGGCGGGATAGACACCGGGCAACTTCACCCAGTCGGCCAGCGATGCGCGCGTTTCATGCGCCGAAAACTGGCAGATCGTGCCGAAGGGTTTGTTGAGAGCGAGCAGAGTCATGCGTGGGAGGAGCGAAGAGCGGGGCCATCGATAACGGATGGCGGAATCTTAACGCATGAGCGGGCAGGCTAATTTCCATGTCTTATATAAGACATGGTTCATCAAACACGGCGGTGCCGCGCAGCCGCCCGGGTACGTGCACGTCCCGAGCGCGGCCTGGTGCCGACGTGGGCTAGAATAACCGCCTGGCCGCTTGTTGCATCGGTATCTGGCATCAGCACTCGCATCGGCGTGGCGCTGCGTCGCGCGCAAGAGAAGCGCCCCGGTTTCGCATTTCCAACCTGCTCTCACAGTACAGCTATCACTGGAGTCCGATCATGGCGTATCAGCACATCACGGTTCCGGCTGACGGTGACAAGATCACCGTCAACCCGGATTTCTCGCTCAACGTTTCCGATCAGCCGATCATTCCGTACATCGAAGGCGACGGTACGGGTGTCGACATCACGCCCGTGATGATCAAGGTCGTCGATGCAGCCGTCGAAAAGGCATACGGCGGCAAGCGGAAGATCCACTGGATGGAAATCTTCGCGGGCGAGAAGGCGACCAGGGTCTATGGTCCCGACGTGTGGCTGCCCGATGAAACGCTGGAGGTCGTGAAGGACTACATCGTGTCGATCAAGGGGCCGCTCACGACGCCCGTCGGCGGCGGCATCCGCTCGCTGAACGTCACGCTGCGCCAGGAACTCGATCTGTATGTGTGCCTGCGTCCCGTGCAGTATTTCAAGGGCGTGCCGTCGCCGCTGCGCGAGCCGGAGAAGGTCAACATGGTGATCTTCCGCGAGAACTCGGAAGACATCTACGCGGGTATCGAATGGCCGGCCGGGTCGCCCGAGGCGAAGAAGGTCATTCAGTTCCTGCGCGAAGAAATGGGCGTGAAGAAGATCCGCTTCCCGGACTCGTCGGGTCTCGGCGTGAAGCCGGTGTCGCGCGAAGGCACCGAGCGTCTGGTGCGCAAGGCGATCCAGTATGCGCTCGACAACGATCGACGCACGGTCACACTGGTGCACAAGGGCAACATCATGAAGTACACGGAAGGCGCATTCCGTGACTACGGCTATGCGCTCGCGCAGAAGGAGTTCAACGCGGAGCTGATCGACGGCGGTCCGTGGATGAAGGTGAAGAATCCGAAGACGGGCAACGACGTGGTCGTGAAGGACGTGATCGCCGATGCTTTCCTGCAGCAGATCCTGTTGCGTCCCGCCGAATACGACGTGATCGCGACGCTGAACCTGAACGGCGACTACATCTCCGACGCGCTCGCTGCGCAGGTCGGTGGCATCGGCATCGCGCCGGGCGCGAACATGTCCGACTCCGTCGCGATGTTCGAAGCCACGCACGGCACGGCGCCGAAGTATGCAGGCAAGGACTACGTGAATCCGGGTTCGGAGATTCTGTCGGCGGAAATGATGCTGCGGCATATCGGCTGGACGGAAGCGGCGGATACGATTCTGTCGTCGATGGAAAAGTCGATTCTGTCGAAGCGTGTCACGTACGACTTCGCGCGCCTGATGGAAGGCGCGACGCAGGTGTCGTGCTCGGGGTTCGGTCAGGTGATGATCGAGAACATGTGAGCGCGGTTCGACGCTCTGAATTGCAGTGACGAAACCCCGGCGAGCGCCGGGGTTTCGTTTTGCGTGTCCGCCGGACAGGGCAACGGGGCAACGGGGCAACGCGACTGCGTTATGATCCGTTGGTCCATTCTCTTTGCTCCTGTTCGTATCGGCTCGCATGAAATCGCTGTGGCGCATTGTCATCGTGTTGACCTTTTCCCTGCTCGGCATGCAGGGCGCGTCGGCCTGCGAACATCATCACGATGTTTCGTCGAGTGCGGTACACGCGCAAGCCTTCTCGATGTATGCGGATGCGGCACATTGCGTTGCGTCGACGACTGAGCGCGATCGGAACCCGAGTTGTCAGCGCACGCATTCGCTGTGCTGCATGAGCGCGTGCGGCGTGCATTGCGGTGCGTTGCTGTCGAATGCCGGCGGGTCGGCGCGCGTTGCGTCGTCCCGGATGCCTACGGCCGATAGCGATGCGATGCGCGCGAGCGTCACGCGTGCGCCGCCCGTGCGTCCGCCGATCATTTGACGGGTTCGTGTCAGCGCTGCTTTTCCATGGGCAGCGCGCAAGCCGGCGACATGCGTCATGCTGTCGTCACACGATTCCATGCGTTCGCGTGCAACGGTTTGCCGCGCCGCATCAGCAAGGAAACCGATCCATGATTCGCAGGGACTTTCTCGCCCGTACCTTGGGCGTTGCCGTCGCGTCGCTTTTCGCACGCAATGTTTCCGCCCAGCATTCAATGCATGACATGCACGGTATGACTGATATGGATGACATGCCCGGCATGTCGTCGATGCATGCCGCCGGCAATCGTGCCGCGCACGCGGCGCCGACGCTCGCACCCGAAACAGCGATGCCCGCAGGCGCGCCGCTCGCCGCATTGCGCACGCTGCCGAACGAAAGTCGCGAGCCGGGTGTGTTCCGCACGACGCTTGTCGCGCAATCCATGCGCCGCCAGTTGACGCCGGGGCGTTCGACCGCGCTGTGGCTGTATGGCGATGCCGCGCACGGATCCATCGTCGGTCCGCTCATCGACGTGCGCGAAGGCGACACCGTCGAAATCCGCTTCGTCAACCATTTGCCGCAGCCATCGACGATTCACTGGCACGGTCTGCCCGTGCCGCCCGATCAGGACGGCAATCCGATGAACCCGGTCGCGCCCGGCGCGACGCAGGTCTACCGCTTCACCTTGCCGCCCGGCAGCGCGGGCACGTACTGGTATCACCCGCATCCGCACATGATGTCGTCGGAGCAGGTGTTTCGCGGGCTGGCCGGCCCGATCGTCGTGCGCGCTGCCGACGATCCCCTCGCCGCGTTTCCCGAGCGTCATCTGTTCTTCACGGACCTGAAGCTGGCAAGCGACGCGTCCATCGCGCCGAACGACATGATGGACTGGATGAACGGCCGCGAAGGGCAGTTCGTGCTGGTGAACGGCGCACGCCGGCCGCGCATCGAGGTCGCGCAGGATGAGCGCTGGCGTCTGTGGAATGGTTGCAATGCCCGTTATCTGAGATTGTCGCTGGGCGGGAACCGGACCTTCACGCAGGTCGGCACGGATGGCGGCCTGCTCGACAAGCCGCGCGACGGCCTGACGGAGCTGTTGCTCGCGCCGGGCGAGCGGGCGGAGATCATCGTGCGCGCCGGCACGCAGGCGTCGACGGCGGTCCTCACGGCGGCCACTTACGACCGCCGCAAGATGACGATGACGGAGGGAAAGAGCCTGCCCGCCGATCCGGCCAGGCCGCTCGCCGACGTGCGCTTCACGCCGTCACCGACGGCTGCATCGCGCGCCGTGCCGTCTGCGCTGCGGCCGATCGGCCCGCTGCTGTCATCCACTGACAACGCGGCGGACAAAGCGCCGCGAAAATCGGTCGTTTTCTCGGAAGCGATGGACATGTCGGCAATGCACCGTCCCGGCGCTACGATGTCGGCGTTGCCGCCCGGCATGCAGTTCATGATCAACGGCGCGAGTTTCGATGCGTCGCGCATCGCGCTGACCAGCCGGCGCGGCGAAGTCGAAATCTGGTCGATCGAAAACCGCACCGACATGGATCATCCGTTTCATCTGCACGGTACGCAGTTTCAGGTGATCGCAAGGGAGCGGGGCGGCGTCGCGGCGGCCGAGCCGTATCTCGCATGGCGGGATACCGTCAACGTGCAGCCGGGCGAAACGGTGCGCATCGCGACGGTGCAGCGCGACGCGGGCGAGCGGATGTTCCATTGCCACATACTGGAACACGAGGATCTCGGCATGATGGCGACCCTCAAGGTTGTCTGATTTCTGCCGTAGTTATCGTTAGAGGCATTGCCTGCGCCAGAAACGAAAAAACCCGGCATGAAGCCGGGTTTTCAAGGCTGCGGACCGAA
Source organism: Paraburkholderia azotifigens (assembly GCF_007995085.1). Taxonomy (GTDB): domain Bacteria; phylum Pseudomonadota; class Gammaproteobacteria; order Burkholderiales; family Burkholderiaceae; genus Paraburkholderia; species Paraburkholderia azotifigens. The sequence goes on along the minus strand of NZ_VOQS01000001.1, from coordinate 1,826,239 downwards.
CGTATCAGGCTGCGGACTGAATGTTCGATGCCTGTTTGCCCTTCGGGCCTTGAACGACCTCGAAGCTAACCTTCTGGCCTTCCTTGAGGGTCTTGAAACCGTTCATCTGGATAGCCGAAAAGTGTGCAAACAGATCCTCACCGCCTTCGTCGGGCGTAATGAATCCGAAACCTTTTGCGTCGTTGAACCACTTGACCGTACCAGTTGCCATACCAACTTCCCCTGTAACTCAAAAGCTGCCACGAGCCCTCGAAAAGCTCAACGACCGCGGGATGCAGTCGTCCCTCCTCACAAGCTCACCAACGGCATTTTTTCGTATAGACCGCTTATTGAAAAAAGTGCCAGCTTGATTGTTGAGTCTCTTTATTCGAGTGTCAAGAAAATTTTGAGACGCTCATTTCTTCGTTGTAAAGAACCAATTTCCAGGGTTTTTCCCGCTTTTCTTATGTGCGGTGGCGCAAGCGGCGCGTCTTGAAAAGTCGCATAATCGACTCACATGCAGTGCAGCGGTGAGAAAGGGATCGCGCGATGGCGCGTCATCAGCCTGCTGGCCCGGGTTGTGCGATACTCGATCCGACTGCAGTCATCATGCTGCAACACAGATAGACCGGAGGGCCGCCGACCGCACGCGGCCCGGCGCAGAGCGCACCCGCGAGAGGCCGCTCCACAGGGCCGGAGGGAACCGATGTCCGGCCAGCAGGTCGGGTTTTGACAGGATTGCGGGCCTGTCCGAGTTGTTTAGAATGGGTGTATGGCGATTATCCCGGACAAGCAGGACAACACCGTACTGGAGCGGCAGGAACAAAAGCTGAAACCGCCTGCCATGTTCAAGGTGGTGCTGTTGAACGACGATTTCACGCCGATGGAATTCGTCGTGATGGTCGTGCAGGAGTATTTCAATAAAGATCGAGAGACCGCAACACAGATCATGTTGAAGGTCCATCGCGAAGGCAGGGGAGTTTGTGGGGTCTACACGCGGGACATCGCGTCGACCAAAGTCGAGCAAGTCGTTACCCACGCGCGGCAGGCAGGGCATCCGCTGCAGTGCGTGATGGAGGAAGCATGATTGCCCAGGAACTGGAAGTCAGCCTGCACATGGCGTTCATGGAAGCGCGCCAGGCGCGGCATGAGTTCATCACGGTCGAACATCTTTTGCTGGCGCTGTTGGACAATCCGACGGCGGCTGAAGTGCTGCGCGCGTGCGCGGCCAACATCGAAGACCTGCGTCAGAACCTGCGCAACTTCATTCACGACAATACGCCGACCGTTCCGGGCACTGACGACGTCGATACGCAGCCCACGCTGGGTTTCCAGCGTGTGATCCAGCGCGCGATCATGCACGTCCAGTCCACGTCGAACGGCAAGAAGGAAGTGACGGGCGCGAACGTGCTCGTGGCGATCTTCGGCGAGAAGGATTCGCACGCGGTGTATTACCTGCAGCAGCAGGGCGTGACGCGTCTGGACGTCGTCAATTTCATTTCGCACGGTATCGCGAAGACGAACAGTTCGGAAGCCGCGAAGTCGACCGACGCGAATGCGGAATCGGACGAAGCCGCCGCGCAGAAGGAAACGCCGCTTGCACAATTTACGCAGAACCTGAACCAGATGGCGAAGGACGGCCGCATCGATCCGTTGATCGGACGCGAGGCGGAAGTCGAACGCGTCGTGCAGGTGCTGTGCCGCCGGCGCAAGAACAATCCGTTGCTGGTCGGCGAGGCCGGCGTTGGCAAGACGGCGATCGCGGAAGGTCTCGCATGGCGCATCACGCGCGGCGAAGTGCCCGACATTCTCGTCGACGCGCAGGTGTATTCGCTGGATATGGGCGCGCTGCTCGCGGGCACCAAGTATCGCGGCGACTTTGAGCAGCGGCTCAAGACGGTTCTGAAGGAACTCAAGGAACGTCCGAACGCGATCCTGTTCATCGACGAAATCCATACGCTGATCGGCGCGGGCGCCGCATCGGGCGGCACGCTGGACGCGTCGAACCTGCTGAAGCCGGCGCTGTCGTCGGGCACGCTCAAGTGCATCGGCGCGACGACGTTCACCGAATTCCGCGGTATCTTCGAAAAAGACGCGGCGTTGTCGCGCCGTTTCCAGAAGATCGACGTGACCGAGCCGACCGTCGAGCAGACGGTGGCGATCCTGCGCGGCCTGAAGTCGCGCTTCGAAGAGCATCACGGCGTGAAGTATTCGTCGGGTGCACTGTCGGCGGCGGCTGAGCTGTCGGCGCGCTTCATCACGGATCGTCATCTGCCCGACAAGGCGATCGACGTGATCGACGAAGCTGGCGCGGCGCAACGCATCCTGCCGAAGTCGAAGCAGAAGAAGACCATCGGCAAGAGCGAGATCGAAGAGATCATCTCGAAGATCGCGCGCGTGCCGGCGCAAAGCGTGTCGCAGGATGATCGCAGCAAGCTGCAGACGCTCGACCGCGATCTGAAGGCCGTCGTGTTCGGCCAGGATCCCGCCATCGACGCACTGTCGGCTTCGATCAAGATGGCGCGCGCGGGCCTCGGCAAGACGGACAAGCCGATCGGCGCGTTCCTGTTCTCCGGCCCGACGGGCGTCGGCAAGACGGAAGTGGCGCGGCAGCTGGCGTTCACGCTGGGCATCGAGCTGATCCGCTTCGACATGTCGGAGTATATGGAGCGTCACGCGGTGAGCCGTCTGATCGGCGCGCCGCCGGGATATGTCGGTTTCGATCAGGGCGGTCTGCTAACGGAAGCCGTGACGAAGAAGCCGCATTGCGTGCTGCTGCTCGACGAAATCGAGAAAGCGCATCCGGACATCTACAACGTGCTGCTGCAGGTGATGGATCACGGCACGCTGACGGATAACAACGGCCGTAAGGCGGACTTCCGCAATGTCATCATCATCATGACGACGAATGCGGGCGCCGAGTCGATGCAGAAGTCGACGATCGGTTTCACGACGCGCCGCGAAACGGGCGACGAAATGGCCGACATCAAGCGCATGTTCACGCCTGAGTTCCGTAACCGTCTGGATGCGACGATCAGCTTCCGCTCGCTCGATGAAGAAATCATCATGCGTGTGGTCGACAAGTTCCTGATGCAGCTGGAAGACCAGTTGCACGAGAAGAAGGTCGACGCGCTGTTCACCGACGCGCTGCGCAAGCATCTCGCGAAGCACGGTTTCGATCCGCTGATGGGCGCACGTCCGATGCAGCGTCTGATCCAGGACACGATCCGTCGTGCGCTGGCCGACGAGCTGCTGTTCGGCAAGCTGATGAGCGGCGGCCGCGTGACGGTGGATGTCGACGCGGAAGACAAGATTCAGCTGACGTTCGACGAGAACTCGGCGCCGCCGCGCAATCCGAATCCGGAAGCGGTGGAAGTCGACTAAACGTCGAAGCATCCGAGGCATAAAAAACGGCGTGGGTTTTGCAACCCACGCCGTTTTTATTTGCCCATTCGGCCAGGTGGATGCGCCGAGCGGATTCTGAGCGATGCCTCAGTGTTTCCCCGTGCTGCCGAAGCCCCCTTCGCCGCGATCGCTCGAATCGAACTCGTCGACGATGTTGAACGTCGCCTGTACGACGGGAACGATCACCAGTTGCGCGAGACGCTCCATCGGATTCAACGTGAACGTGGTCGTGCCGCGGTTCCACGTCGAGATCATCAGCTGGCCCTGGTAGTCCGAGTCGATCAACCCGACCAGGTTACCCAGCACGATACCGTGCTTATGACCCATGCCCGAGCGCGGCAGAATCAGCGCCGCGTAACCGGGATCGGCGAGATGGATCGCGAGGCCGGTCGGCACGAGCGCCGTCTGGCCGGGTTCCAGCGTCAGCGGCGCGTCGAGACACGCGCGCAGATCGAGGCCCGCGCTGCCCGTCGTAGCGTAGGCGGGGAGTTGTTCACGCATGCGCGGATCGAGAATCTTCAGGTCGAGTTTCATGCAGTTCAGTGAGAGGTTGAAGGAATGGCGGCGCCCATCATGGCAGCAGGACACCGGATCGATTCATGACTTGCCGAGATCGAACGCCTCAGCCAGCAGTTGGTACGAACGCAGGCGCGCGTGATAGCTACCCGCAACGGTGAGCACGATCAGTTCGTCCGCGTCGAACTGTTCCTGCAGCGCGTGCAGCCGCTCCGTCACGGACTCCGGCGTGCCGATGATGCTGCGGGGCTTTTCCCGGTCGATGATCAGCCGCTCGCGCTCGCCGTACTCCTGCTCGAGCCCCTGCGCGACAGATGGCACCGGCGCGTTCAGTCCGTACGCCATCTGCACGCGGCGCAGATCGACGGCTTTTTCGAGGTCGGCGGCTTCCTGCTCCGTGTCCGCGCAGATCACGAACACGGCTGCCGCGAGATACGGCGTCTGCTCGTGCCCAGGCTTGAAGCGATCGCGATACGCATGCGCTACGGCGTGCCCGAAATGCGCATTGATGAAATGCGCGAATGAAAAGCGGATGCCCAATTGCGCGGCCAGCATGCCGCCGAAATCGCTGGAACCTAGCACCCATAGTTGCGGGCGCGTCTCGATCTGCGGCTGCAACAACACACCGTGCGCGAGATGATCGGACGGCAGCGTGCCGTTCATCAGCGCGACGAGTTCGGTCACCTGCTGCGGAAACAGTTCGCCGCGATTGTAGGCGCCCGCCGCGACGGCCTGCGCGGTACGCATGTCGCCACCCGGCGCGCGTCCGACGCCCAGATCGACGCGGTTCGGAAACAGCGCCTCGAGCATCATGAACTGCTCGGCGACCTTGAACGGGCTGTAGTACGGCAGCATGATGCCGCCCGAGCCGATGCGGATGCGCCGCGTCACGCTCCCGAGGTGCGCGAGCATCACTTCGGGGCACGGGTTCGACACGCCGTATAGCCCGTGATGTTCGGCGCACCAGTAGCGCGTGTAGCCGAGGTCGTCGGCGAGTTGCGCGAGTTCGACCGTCGCGGCGATCGCGTCGGCTACCGTATGCCCGTCGATCACGGGCGTCTGGTCGAGCACGGAAAGCAGAGTCATGACAGCACCAGAACGTTAACTGATGAATGGCATTCGAGCGTGATCGGGTACGCTGACAGCGAGCGCGATGCGCTCAACCCGTCACGCTCGCATCCGGCAGGCGCTTGGCGATTTCGGCGATCAGCGCGCGCGCGAGCGTCTGCTTGTCCGCGCGCGGCAGCCGCGTCGTGCCGGCGGCTTCGAACAGCACGACTTCGTTGTCGTCGAGCCCGAAGGTTTGCGGGCCCAGATTGCCGATCAGAAGCGGCACATTCTTGCGCTTGCGCTTCTCTTCGCCGTGTACGTCGAGATCGCCGCTTTCCGCCGCGAAGCCGACGCAGAACGGCGCTTTCGGCAGCTTCGCGACAGAAGCCAGAATGTCCGGATTCTCGACGAACGAAAACGAGGGAATCGCGTGATCGGCCGTCTTCTTGATCTTGTGCTCGGCGACGTGATCGACACGCCAGTCAGCGACAGCCGCTACGCCGATGAAAATGTCGTAGCCGGGCACCGCGCGCATCACGGCGTCGTGCATCTGCTGCGCCGTCTGCACGTCTTCGCGATAGACGCCCCATGGCGTGTCAAGTCCGACGGGGCCCGCGACGAGATGCACGTCGGCGCCCGCCTGCTGCGCGGCGCGCGCGAGCGCGAAGCCCATCTTGCCGCTCGAACGGTTCGTGATGCCGCGCACGGGGTCGAGCGGCTCGAACGTCGGGCCCGCCGTCAGCAACACGCGGCGGCCGGCCAGCGTCTTCGGCGTGAAGAATGCTGCGATCGCTTCGTAGACGGCTTCCGGCTCGAGCATGCGTCCGTCGCCGGTTTCGCCGCACGCCTGCGCGCCCGAATCGGGGCCGAGCAACTCGATGCCGTCCGCGCGCAGTTGCGCGACGTTGCGCTGTGTCGCCGGGTTCATCCACATCTGCCGGTTCATCGCCGGCACGACGAGCAGCGGGCAGTCGCGCGCGATGCACAGCGTGGACAGCAGGTCGTCGCACAGGCCATGTGCAAGCCTGGCGAGGAAATCGGTGGAGGCGGGGGCGATCACGATCGCGTCGGCTTCGCGCGACAGATCGATATGCGGCATGTTGTTCGCGATGCGCGCGTCCCACTGGCTCGTGTAGACAGGGCGGCCGGAGAGCGCCTGCATCGTGACGGGTGTGATGAACTGCGTCGCGGCTTCCGTCATCGCGATCTGGACAGTGGCGCCCGCTTTCACGAGAAGCCGCGTGAGTTCAGCGATCTTGTAGCAGGCGATCCCGCCTGTCATGCCGAGGACGATGTGTTTTCCGGCGAGTTCTGTGGCCAACTGATGCCTCCGACAAGACATGATGGCCGGCGCATCGGTGAAGCGCGCCGGCTTCGTACTGCAAGACTGCCAGGGCGCGGGCGCTGCGGCTCATCGCCGCGATGCCTGCGCTCACTACGCGGCCGTATGAATGCGCCGCGTTTGTTCTTATTTCAACGCGCGCCGCGCACGCGGCGCAGCTCGTCGAACACCAGCAATACCGCGCCGACGGTGATCGCGCTGTCAGCGAGATTGAACGCCGGCCAATGCCACGCGCCGACGTGGAAATCGAGGAAGTCGATCACGTGGCCGTACAGCAGGCGGTCGATCACGTTGCCGATCGCACCGCCCATGATCAGCGCGAGCGCCGTGCAGAACATCTTCTGATTGCCGTGACGCTTGAGCAGATAGCAGATCAAAATGGCCGCCGCGACGCCCAGTGCCGTGAACGCCCAGCGCTGCCAGCCGCCCGCCATCGCGAGGAAGCTGAACGCGGCGCCGCGGTTGTAGACGAGCACGAGGTTGAAGAATGGCGCGATGGCATGCGACGAGCCGTACGCGAACACCTTCGCCACCGCAATCTTCGTCAACTGGTCGAACAGGATCACAATGACCGCGACGCCCAGCCACGGCGCGAGCGAGCCGCCCGTCGATTTCGACAGCGTTCTGGACATTATGCCGCGCTCCTCGTTTCGCCGTTGCCGAACAGATTGCTGATGCAGCGGCCGCAGAGTGTCGGATGCTCGGCGTTTTCGCCCACTTCCTTGCGATAGTGCCAGCAGCGTTCGCACTTCAGATACTTCGACGTGATGACATCGACACCTTCTTCTTCGACGCTGTCCACCTTCACGACCGTCGCGCCCGACGTGATCAGCACGAACTTGAGGTCGGCGCCGAGGCTCGCGAGCGCATCGTGACGCGCGCCGCTCGCGCGGATTTCGACTTCCGCCTGCAGCGACGAGCCGATCTGGTTCCCGACGCGCGCTTCTTCCAGCGCCTTGGTCACGTCGCTGCGCACTGCGCGCAGCAGCGTCCATTTGTCGAGCAGCGTCGCCGCTTCCGGCACGTCCGGATACGCGTGATACGTCTCGGTGTAGATGGTTTCGCTTTGCGGCTGGAACACCTTCCAGGCTTCTTCGGCCGTGAACGACAGGAACGGCGCCATCAGACGCAGCAAACCGTGCGCGATGTGGTACAGCGCGGTCTGCGCGGAACGGCGTGCGTTCGAATCGGGCGCCGTCGTGTACAGACGGTCCTTCAGCACGTCGAGATAGAAGCCGCCCAGATCTTCAGAGCAGAACGTCTGCAGCTTCGCGACGACCGGGTGGAACTCGTAGCGGTCGTAGTGCGACAGGATGTCCGCCTGCAGATTCGCGGTCAGCGCGACGGCATAACGGTCGATTTCCAGCCAGTCGCTGACAGGGCGTGCATGCTTCCCGAAGTCGAAGTCCGAGAGGTTCGCGAGCAGGAAGCGCAGCGTGTTGCGGATGCGCCGATAGCTTTCCGTCACGCGCTTGAGAATTTCTTCGGAAATCGCCAGTTCGCCTGAGTAATCGGTCGACGCGATCCACAAGCGGATGATCTCCGCGCCCAGACGGTTCGATACCTCATGCGGATCGACGCCGTTGCCGAGCGACTTCGACATCTTGCGGCCTTCGCCGTCGACGGTGAAGCCGTGCGTGAGCAGCGCGTTGTACGGCGGACGGCCGTCGAGCATCGACGCCGTCAGCAGCGACGAATGGAACCAGCCGCGATGCTGGTCCGAGCCTTCCAGATAGAGGTCGGCCGGGAACTGCAGTTCGTCCTTGTGCGAGCCGCGCAGCACGTGCCAGTGCGTCGTGCCCGAATCGAACCACACGTCGAGCGTGTCGCGGTTCTTTTCGTACATGTTCGCGTCGTCGCCGATCAGCTCGCGCGGATCGAGCGTCTGCCATGCCTCGATGCCTGACACTTCAACGCGCTTCGCGACTTCTTCGAGCAGTTCCGGCGTGCGCGGATGGAGGTTGCCCGTTTCCTTGTGCACGAAGAATGCCATCGGCACGCCCCATTGGCGCTGACGCGACAGCGTCCAGTCGGGACGGTTCGCAATCATCGCGAAAAGACGCTGCTTTCCCCAGGACGGATAGAACGCCGTCGCCTCGATGCCTTCGAGCGCTGTTTCGCGCAGCGTCTTGTCGCTGTCGTTCGGCTTGATGTCCATGCCGGCGAACCACTGCGACGTGGCGCGGTAGATGATCGGCGTCTTGTGGCGCCAGCAGTGCATGTAGCTGTGCAGATACTTTTCGGTGCGCAGCAGCGTGCCCGCTTCGTCGAGCGCTTCAACGATCTTCGGATTCGCGTCCCAGATGGACAGGCCGCCGAACAGCGCGAGCGACTCGATGTAGCGGCCATCGCCCATCACGGGGCTGATGATGTCCGAGTCGGCCATGCCATGCGACTTGCACGAGATAAAGTCTTCGACGCCGTAAGCGGGCGACGAGTGAACGATGCCCGTACCCGTTTCCGTCGTCACGTAGTCGCCGAGATAGATGGGCGACGTGCGCTTGTAGCCGGGATGCGCGGACGCGAGCGGATGATTGAAGCGCAGATTGACGAGCTTCGCGCCGGGCGCCGTCGCGATCACGTTGCCTTCGACGCCGTACGACTTCAGGCAGGCCTCGACACGCTCTTCAGCGAGGATCAGCAGACCGCGCGGGGTATCGACCAGCGCGTAGACGATCTCGGGATGCAGGTTCAGCGCCTGGTTAGCGGGGATCGTCCACGGCGTGGTCGTCCAGATCACGACGCCGCCTTCGTTGCGCGGCAGCGCGGCGAGGCCGAAGGCCTGCGCCGTCTTCTCGGCTTCCGCGAACGTGAACATCACGTCGATGGTGGGATCGGTCTTGTCCTTGTACTCGACTTCCGCTTCCGCCAGCGCCGAGCCGCAGTCGAAACACCAGTTCACCGGCTTCAGGCCGCGGAACACATAGCCCTTTTCCATGATCTTCGCGAGCGCGCGGATTTCGCCGGCTTCGTTCGCGAAGTTCATCGTCTTGTACGGATTGTCCCAGTCGCCGAGCACGCCAAGACGGCGGAAGCCGGCCTTCTGCTTCTCGATCTGCTCGGTCGCGTAGGCGCGCGCCTTCTGCATCACTTCGGCGGCGGGCAGCGATTTGCCGAACTGTTTTTCGATCTGGATTTCGATCGGCATGCCATGGCAGTCCCAGCCCGGCACGTAGACGGCGTCGAAGCCCGCCAGGTTGCGCGCCTTGACGATCATGTCCTTCAGGATCTTGTTCACCGCGTGGCCGAGGTGGATGTCGCCGTTCGCATACGGCGGGCCGTCGTGCAGGATGAACTTCTTGCGGCCCTTCGAGGCGGCGCGGATCTTCTCGTAGATCTTGCGTTCCTGCCAGTCCTTGACCCATTGCGGCTCGCGCCTGGGCAGGTCGCCACGCATCGGGAAGGGCGTGTCCAGCAGGTTGACGGGATATCGGGCCTGCGGTTTCGAATCGGCTTTCTTGTTGCTCATGGTGAGGTAGCGGTGAATACGATGTTGGGGCGCGGCATGCGCAAAGGCCTGAGTGGCGCCGGGCGACGCGTCTGCCGATGCGCCCGGCGTCGCGCACGATGCGAGGCCGTTGCAGATGCTGCGGCGGCGCCCGTCAATGCGCTTCGGACGGTACGTGTTTCGCGCCAGGCGCCTGCACGTACCGCGGCGGTCATCTAATTCGATCGGTGGCCGACGTGGCGAAACCGGTGGAACGGCTGCCCGGCGCGTCGCCGATCGCTTCGAACCAGGCGCGGGCATTCGTGACGTCGCGCGCGATCGCGGCCGTCAACGTTTCGAGATCGACGAACTTTTCCTCGTCGCGCAGCTTCTTGAGAAACTCGACGCGCACCAGCTTGCCATACGCGTCGCCGTGCCAGTCGAGCAGATGCACTTCGAGCAGCACGCGGCCGGAATCGTCGACGGTGGGACGCAAGCCGAGGCTCGCGACGCCCGGCAGCGGCTTGTCGTCGATACCGTGCACCTGCACGATGAAAATGCCCGACAGCGCGGGACGCTTGTGCGCGATGGGGAGATTCAGCGTGGGAAAACCGAGATCGCGGCCGAGCTTCAGGCCGTGCACGACATGGCCGCTGATCAGATAGTCGCGGCCGAGCGCGGCGCGTGCCGAGTCGAGGTCGCCCGCGATCAGCGCCATGCGCACGCCGGAACTGGAAATGCGTGCGCCCGACGGGTCGGCGACGGTCGCCATCTGCTCGACTTCGAAACCATACGATTCGCCCGCCGTTTTCAGCGAGTTGAAATCGCCCGCTCGCTTCGCGCCGTAGCGGAAGTCGTCGCCGATCAGCACCCAGCGCGCGTGCAGGCCGTTGACGAGGATCCGTTCGACGAACGCGTCCGGCGACTGGCTCGCGAACGTGTGATTGAAATGCTCGACCACCACGCGGTCGACGCCGTTCATGCGCAGCGCTTCGAGCTTGTCGCGCAACATGGCGATGCGCGGCGGCGCGCTGGCGGGATTGAAGAACTCGCGCGGATGCGGCTCGAAGGTCATCACGCAGACGGGCAGGCCGCGCGCATCGGCGGCGGCGCGGACGCGGGCGAGCAACGCCTGATGTCCGCGGTGGACACCGTCGAAGTTGCCGATGGTCAGTGCGCACGGCGCACGGCTCTCGGCATTGGGAAGACCGCGGAAGACTCTCACGATAGCGGGCGATGGATTTGAGCGGGCCGGATGCCGCAAAACAATCGATTATAAACGCACGGGGCCACCGACGGCGCCGCCGCGCGGATCGTGGCATGGCCGAATGATAAAATCCGCGGATGAAAAATCTCGTCATTCTGATTTCCGGACGGGGCAGCAACATGGAAGCCATCGTGCGCGCGTGCGCGAGCGAAGGCTGGCCGGCGCGTGTCGCCGCCGTGATTGCCAACCGTCCCGACGCCGCCGGGCTTGCGTTTGCGGCGTCGCAAGGCATTGCTGTGGCCGTCGTCGACCACCGCCAGTTTCCTGACCGCGAAAGCTTCGACGCCGCGCTCGCGCGCGAGATCGATGCCTTTTCGCCCGATCTCGTCGTGCTCGCCGGCTTCATGCGCGTGCTGACCGATGGTTTCGTCAACCGATATGCGGGCCGTATGATCAACGTGCACCCGTCGTTGCTGCCGAGCTTCCCGGGCCTCAAGACGCACCAGTCGGCGCTCGACGCGGGCGTGCGGCTGCATGGCGCGTCCGTGCATTTCGTCACGCCGACGCTCGATCACGGCCCCATCGTGCTGCAATCTGCCGTGCCCGTGCTGGCCGGCGACGACGCCGCGACGCTCGCGGCGCGCGTGCTCGAAACCGAACATCTGATTTACCCGCGCGCAGTGCGCTGGTTCGTCGAAGGGCGCCTCGCCATCGACGGCCTGCGCGTCACCGTGACGCCGCCCGAGCCGCAGTGGCTCTTCATCGACACAACAAGCCAGAACACCGCCGGGGAGGGCGCATGAGACTGCATGGATTTCTGATTGGACAAACCGAGACTCTGCTCGCGGAAGTCCTTAAGTTCACCGGCCCTGCCGATGCCGCGACCAGCCGCTTTTTCCGCGCGCATCCGAAGCTCGGGCACGGCGAGCGCGGTGTGATTGCGGAAGCCGTCTTCGCGGTGCTGCGTCGCCGGATGGAATTTTCGCATCTGGCAGAAAGCGGCTCGGGTAATCCGAACCGGCGCCTTGCGCTGCTCGGACTGATGCAGACGGCGGGCCGCACGGCGCTGAAGCCGTTTGTGTCCGAGGCGGAGAACGCCTGGCTCGAGCATGTCTCGAAGATCGATCCTGAGAGCCTGCCGCTGCGCATCCGCATGAACCTGCCCGACTGGATCTACCAGGCGCTCAGCAACCGCTTCGAGGCCGAGGAAATCGCCCATCTGGCCGCCGCGCTGAACTATCCGGCGCCGCTCGATCTGCGCGCCAATCCGATCAAGGCAAGCCGCGACGACGTGCTGGGCGTACTGTCGAAGGCGGGCATTGAAGCTGGCGCGACGCCGTACGCGCCGCTCGGCATCCGCGTAGTCGGCAAGCCGCCGCTCACGAAGCTGGACGCGTTCCAGGACGGCTGGCTCGAAGTGCAGGACGAAGGCAGCCAGCTGCTGTGCACGCTGGTCGCGCCCAAGCGCGGCGAGATGATCGTCGATTTCTGCGCGGGCGCGGGCGGCAAGACGCTGGCGCTCGGCGCGGCGATGCGCTCGACGGGCCGTCTCTACGCGTTCGACATCTCTGACCGGCGACTCGCCAAGCTCAAGCCGCGCCTTGCGCGCAGCGGCCTGTCGAACGTGAACCCGGTGCTGATCGACAGTGAACACGACGCGAAGATCAAGCGGCTTGCGGGCAAGATCGATCGCGTGCTGGTCGACGCGCCGTGCAGCGGCCTTGGCACGTTGCGCCGCAATCCCGATCTGAAATGGCGCCAGTCGCCGGAGTCGATCGCCGAACTGACGCCGAAGCAGCTGTCCATCCTGACGAGCGCCGCGCGCCTCGTGAAGAAGGGCGGCCGTCTCGTGTACGCGACCTGCAGCATTCTCGACGCCGAGAACGAAGGCGTCGTGAAGCAGTTTCTCGCCGATCATCCCGATTTCGAACTCGTGCCCGCGCGCGACGTGCTCGCCGAGCAGCGCGTCGAACTTGAAATGGGCGACTTCCTGTCGCTGTGGCCGCACCGTCATTCGACGGACGGTTTCTTCGCGGCCGTGCTGGAGCGCCGCGGCTAGGGGCGTCACGCCAATGGGCCGCCTTCGCGCGGCCGGGTCGGCGCGCGCCTCGTGATGAACGGAAGACGTGCCGGCTGCTGGGAACATCATGCAAAACCATCTCTTCTTCCACACGCTGGGCGACGTCGTGCGCGATTTCGGCCAGCCCGTGATCCTGTGGCAGGTCGGCGTGCTGCTCGGCACGCTGGCGCTCGCGTGGCTGTTTGCACGCCTTGCGCGGCGCGCGCTCGATGCGCAGCGCGAAACCCGTTACGGCGCGCTGCGTGTCGGCGCGGAAGCGCTCAATCGCGCGCTCTTTCCGCTGCTCGGCGGCGTGCTCGTGTGGATCGCGCGGGCGATCGCCGGGCAGTTCATCCACACGTCCCTGCTCGATCTCGCGCTGGTGCCGCTGTTCGGCATCGGGCTGATCTACATCGTGTTCTATCTCGCGCGGCGCGTGTTCGGGCGCGACGGCAGCACGCATACGTGGCTGTCGCTGGTCGAGAAGGTCGTGTCGCTGATCGTCTGGGTCGGCATGGTGCTGACCGTGATGGGCATTCAGAACGACGTGCTCAAGTGGATGGCGAGCGTGCAGTTCCGCCTTGCCAATACACATGTGACGCTGCTGTCGCTGTTGTCCGGGCTGCTTTGGGTGTGCGTGACGATGATCGTCGCGATGTGGCTCGGCGCGGCGCTCGAAGACCGGCTGATGCGCTCGGACGCGCTGGACGCGAACCTGAAAGTGGTCCTGTCGCGCGTCGGCCGTGCGCTGCTGATTCTCGCTGCGATCCTGATCAGTCTGTCGCTGGTCGGCATCGACATCACGGTGCTCGGCGTGTTCGGCGGCGCGCTCGGCGTGGGGCTCGGCTTCGGCTTGCAGAAGATCGCGAGCAACTACGTGTCGGGCTTCATCATCCTGATCGACCGGTCGCTGCGGATCGGCGACACGATCAACGTGAGCGGTTTGCAAGGCATGGTCACGCAGATCCGCACGCGCTATACCGTCGTGCGCGGGCTCGACGGAATCGAAACGCTGATTCCGAACGAAAAACTGATCACCGATGTCGTTCAGAACCAGTCGTCGTATCTGACGCGCGGCAACGCCAAGGCGACGGTCCAGATTGCCTATTCGACGGACGTCGAGAAAGCGATGGCTTTGCTGGTCGAAGCGACGGCGGGCGTCGAGCGCGTGCTCCAGGAACCGGCGCCGACGCCGTATCTGGCGGGCTTCGGCCCGGATGGCATCAATCTGGAACTGGGTTACTGGATCCAGGACGCGGCAACGGGCACGTCGGGCGTGCGCTCGAACGTCAACCGCAACATCTGGCGGCTTTTCAAGGAAAACGGCATCGCGATTCCCTATGCGCAGCGCGAAGTGCGCATCGTCGCGGGCAATAGCGACATCATGTCGCAGGCGGTAAGCGTGACTGGACGCGCCGCGAACGAACCGGGCAGCGCAGCCTGAACGGGCCTTCGCGGGCTCGAAAATCGTCGTTTCGACCCTCAGATAGCGCGCATCCAGTTGATGCAGCACAACAATTTCCTTTTTTGTTACAGACACTTGGAACCGTTCGCGTAGAATAACGTCCAAAATCGTTGATTGCTTTCACTTTCTTGACATCCGCCGTTGTATCCTTGCGCGAATGTCTTCCGTTCCTAGGTAAATGGCCTTGTTGAATTCCCTGCTTGATTTCCTTGCCCACGGCGCATTGCGTTTTTCGTGGTGGCAAATCGTGTTGTGGACGCTCGCCGTCACGCACGTGACGATTATCGGCGTCACTGTCTATCTGCACCGCTGCCAGGCGCACCGCGCGCTGGATCTGCATCCCATCGCCAGCCACTTCTTCCGCTTCTGGCTGTGGATGAGCACGGGCATGCTGACGGGCCAGTGGGCCGCGATTCACCGCAAGCACCACGCGAAGTGCGAGACGGAAGAAGATCCGCACAGCCCGCAGACGCGCGGAATCTGGAAGGTGCTGCTCGAGGGCGCCGAACTCTATCGCACCGAAGCGAAGAACGAAGAAACGATGCGCAAGTTCAGCCACGGCACGCCGAATGACTGGGTCGAGCGCAACGTGTACACGAAGTACCCGATCCTCGGTGTGAGTCTGATGATGGTCGTCGACGTCGCGCTGTTCGGCATCGTCGGTCTGAGCGTGTGGGCCGTGCAGATGATCTGGATTCCGTTTTGGGCCGCGGGCGTTGTGAATGGTCTCGGACACTTCTGGGGCTATCGCAACTTCAACTCGTCGGATGCGAGCACGAATCTGTTCCCGTGGGGCATCATCATTGGCGGTGAAGAACTGCACAACAACCACCACACGTATGCGACGTCCGCGAAGCTGTCGAACAAGTGGTACGAGTTCGATATCGGCTGGATGTACATCCGCATCATGTCGGCGTTCCGTCTCGCCAAGGTAAAGAAGATCGCGCCGACGCCGCGTCTGACCACAGGCAAGCTCGTGCTCGATCAGGACACGCTGCAGGCCGTGCTGGCGAACCGCTATGAGGTGATGGCTCGTTACGCGAAGGCGATCAAGCGCGCATACCGCCAGGAGTTGGCGCATCTGAAGGAAGTGGGCGCACGCGAGAAATATCAGGTGATGCGTGGCGCGCGCACCTGGTTCCACAAGGAAGAAGCCGGTCTCGACGAACCGCAGCGCCTGCAGCTGCCGCAGATTTTCGCGAACAGCCAGAAATTGCGCACTTATATCGAGTTGCGCAATGAACTCGCGGCGATGTGGGAACGTTCGAATGCATCGCGCGAACAACTGCTGGTTCAATTGCAAGATTGGTGTCACCGCGCAGAACAAAGCGGCATCAAGGCTCTGCAGGAATTTGCGATGCGCCTGCGGCGCTACGCCTGATTCGCGACGAAATCTATTAAACTTTCGTTACGTCACAAAACCCCGCGTTGGCGGGGTTTTTCTTTTTGGGCCGCTGAAATCGGTTCGTTGAATCGGCGCGGCGATCAGCAGGGCAGAGGAGATCATGAATCAGGCGATCAGGAGCGTCGAGTACGACCGTCCGCAAGGCGCGGCCTGCAGCATCGGCCAGGCTTGGGCGAAAGTGCCCGATGCGCCGTCAACGCAGGAACGGCTCGCGTTGAAGGAGCGTATTCGTAGCTTGCTCAAGCGCGAGAAAGCGGTGCTTGTCGCGCACTACTACGTCGACGCTGAGTTGCAGGAGCTGGCGGACGAGACGGGCGGCTGTGTGGCCGATTCACTTGAAATGGCACGCTTCGGACGTGATCACGACGCACAGACGCTGGTGGTCGCCGGCGTGCGCTTCATGGGTGAGACAGCGAAGATTCTTAGTCCGAACAAGCGCATTCTGATGCCCGATCTGGACGCGACCTGTTCGCTCGATCTCGGCTGCCCCGTCGATGAGTTTTCCGCATTCTGCGACGCGCATCCGGATCGCACGGTCGTCGTGTACGCGAATACGAGTGCGGCAGTGAAGGCGCGAGCGGACTGGATGGTGACGTCGTCGATCGGACTGGAAATCGTTGCCGATCTTCACGCGCGTGGCGAAAAAATCATCTGGGCGCCAGATCGTCATCTTGGTGGATATATCCAGAAAAAGACGGGTGCCGACATGCTGCTCTGGCAAGGCTCCTGTCTCGTTCATGATGAGTTCAAAGGCGTCGAACTCGATTTGGTGCGCGCCGAGTATCCGGACGCGAAAGTGCTCGTGCATCCGGAGTCGCCCGAGAGCGTGGTAGCGCAGGCCGACGTGGTTGGCTCGACAACGCAACTGATCGACGCGGCGAAGAACAGCAGCGCGACGCACTTCATTGTCGCGACCGATCTGGGCATTCTGCACAAGATGCGTCTCGCAGCGCCCGGCAAGACCTTCATCGAAGCGCCCACGGCCGGCAACAGCGCGACGTGCAAGAGTTGTGCGCATTGCCCGTGGATGGCGATGAACGGGCTGCGCAATCTGGCTGACGTGCTCGAGCGTGGCCACAACCAGATCTTCGTCGATCCGGCGATTGGCGAGCGCGCGCGTCTGCCGATCGACCGTATGCTCGATTTCGCTGCGCGTCACAAGAAGCGCGTGCAGGCGAGCGGCGATCTCGCGCGCGATACCGCGCTGTTCTCGAACATTGGAGCGGCTTGATGGGCGCGAGCGAACAACGGGAGTTGAAGGACGCCGTCTCGCCGCTTTTTGCGGAAATACAGCAGCAGTATGGCGAAGCGTTCGCGGCGGCGATCGCCCGTAATGTCGCCGATGCGCTTGCGGAAGACGTCGGCGGCGGAGATCTGACGGGCCTGCTCGTTCCCGCCGACGAGATGCGCGAAGCGCGCATTATCGTGCGTGAAGAGGCGGTGCTCTGCGGCGTGCCGTGGTTCAATGAAGTCATGCGTCGTGTCGATCCGCGCATTGAAGTGCAATGGCGTTATCGCGAAGGCGAGCGCATGGCGCCGGATTCGGTGGTGTGCACATTGCGTGGTCCGGCGCGCTCGCTGCTGACGGCCGAGCGTAACGGGCTCAACTTCCTGCAGATGCTGTCGGGCGTTGCGAGCGTGACGCGCGAGTTCGCTGACGCAATCGCGCATACCCGCGCCCGCGTACTCGATACGCGCAAAACGCTGCCCGGTTTGCGACTCGCCCAGAAGTACGCGGTGCGCGTGGGTGGTGGCGCGAATCAGCGCCTCGCACTCTATGACGGCATTCTGATCAAGGAAAATCACATCGCGGCGGCAGGCGGTGTCGGTGCGGCGATGCAGGCGGCGCTTGCGCTGAACGCGGGTGTGTCGATCCAGATCGAAGTCGAAACCCTCGAACAGCTCGAATCGGCGCTCGCTCACGGCGCGCAGTCGATTCTGCTCGACAACTTCTCATTCGACATGATGCGCGACGCCGTACGCATTACGGCGGGGCGAGCGGTACTCGAAGTGTCCGGTGGGGTGAACTTCGATACGATCCGGCAGATCGCGGAGACGGGCGTCGACCGCGTGTCGGTGGGCTCGCTGACGAAGGATGTGCGAGCGACTGATTTCTCGATGCGCATTGTCTGATCGGATCGTGTGACCGTTCAAGGAAAAGGCCATCGCCAGTCTGACTGACGATGGCCTTTTTCAATGTGCAGCGCCAAGCGCGCGTTACACGTTCCGGTTGGGCACGCGTTCCGGTGAAAGCACGGTTGGCAGCGCTTTCGGCAACGCGTTCGGCCAATCGCGGCTGTAGTGCAGGCCGCGACTTTCACGCCGCGAACGCGCGCCATCCACGATCAGCGAAGCCACATCGACGAGATTGCGCAGTTCGAGCAGATCGCGATTGACCTTGAAGTTCGCGTAGTACTCGTGGATTTCGTCGCGCAGCAGCGCGAGCCGATGCTTCGCACGAGCCAGCCGCTTGTCCGTGCGCACGATGCCCACGTAATTCCACATCAGGCGACGCAGTTCGTCCCAGTTATGCGCGACGACCACTTCCTCATCGGGATCGGACACGCGGCTCTCGTCCCAATCGGGCAGCGGCGCATGCACGGCAGCGCCGAAGCCTTCCTGTTCGATCGCCTGCGCCGCCGACCGGCCGATGACCAGACATTCCAGCAGCGAGTTGCTGGCGAGCCGGTTCGCGCCGTGCAGACCCGTGCACGATGTTTCGCCGACAGCGTAGAGTCCGGCCAGATCAGTCCGTCCCGCGAGGTCCGTCACAACGCCGCCGCAGGTGTAGTGCGCGGCGGGCACGACAGGAATCGGCTCCTTCGTAATATCGATGCCGAACTCCAGGCAACGCGCAAGAATGGTTGGGAAATGCTCGCGCAGGAACTCAGGCGACTGATGGCTGATGTCGAGATACACGCAGTCGATACCGCGCTTCTTGATCTCGAAGTCGATCGCACGGGCAACGATATCGCGCGGCGCCAGTTCGGCGCGTTCGTCGTGCGAGGGCATAAAGCGCGTGCCGTCCGGCAGCTTAAGAATTCCGCCTTCGCCTCTCACAGCTTCCGAGATCAGGAAGGACTTGGCGTACGGATGGAACAGACACGTCGGATGAAACTGGATGAACTCCATGTTCGAGACGCGGCAGCCGGCCCGCCAGGCCATCGCGATGCCATCGCCCGTCGCGGTATCGGGGTTCGTCGTGTAGAGGTAGACCTTGCCCGCGCCGCCCGTTGCAAGGACGGTATGCGGCGCTTCGATCGTGACAGTGCGTCCGCTTGCCAGATCGAGCGCGTATAACCCGTGACAACGGCGGCCCGGCAAGCCGAGGCGGTCGGAGGTGATCAGGTCGATCGCGTAGTGATCTTCGAGCAATGTGATGTTCGGATGCTGCCGCACGCGCTCGCTCAGTGTCGCGACGACGGCATGGCCTGTCGCGTCTGCTGCGTGAATGATGCGCCGATGGCTATGGCCGCCTTCGCGTGTCAGGTGGAAGCCGAGTTCGGCGGCATCGTCTTTCGTGAACGGCACGCCCTGATCGATCAGCCACTGGATCGCCTCGCGGCCATGTTCGACGATGAAGCGCGTCGCAGCTTCATCACACAAGCCGCCGCCCGCGATCAGCGTGTCTGCGACGTGGTTCTCGACGCTATCCGCCGAGTCGAGCACGGCCGCAATGCCGCCTTGCGCCCAGTCGCTTGCGCCCTCGGTCAGCGACCGCTTGGCGATCACGGCGACGCGCCGCGTCTGCGCGAGATTCAGTGCGACACTCAAACCGGCCAGGCCGCTGCCGACAATCGCTACATCGAAATTCATCTCCTCTCTCCGTCGTTTTGCGCGGCTGGTGCAGCGAACGCCGTCTCAGCCTTTCGATTGGGAAACCGAAGAGCATACGCGTTGCGGCCTGCGAGGAAAAGCAGACCGAACGGTGTAGTCTGTTGCGCACGTCGGAGGAAATGGCGATAAGGCCTTGGTGATGCGACGCCGGGGACGAAAAACAAAAAGCCCCGCAGAAGCGGGGCTTTTCGTCGTCAACAGGCCGAAAACGAGATTACTTGATCTTCGTTTCCTTGTACGCCACATGCTTGCGAGCGACGGGATCGAACTTCATGATCTCCATCTTTTCCGGCATGTTGCGCTTGTTCTTCGTCGTGGTGTAGAAGTGACCCGTACCTGCGGTCGATTCCAGCTTGATCTTGTCGCGTGCGCCCTTGGCCATGATTTACTCCTTAGGCTTCGCCACGTGCGCGCAGATCAGCGAGCACGGAGTCGATACCGTTTTTGTCGATCAGGCGCAGGCCGGCGTTCGAAACGCGCAGGCGCACCCAACGGTTTTCGCTTTCAACCCAGAAACGGCGGTTTTGCAGATTCGGGAGAAAACGACGCTTGGTCTTGTTGTTCGCGTGGGAAACGTTGTTGCCGCTCATCGGCGCTTTCCCAGTTACTTGGCATACGCGTGCCATGAGAGCACTCCTAATACGCTAATTCTGAGTTCGAACGCCGTGAAGTTTCCCGGGAAAACATGAGGACCGAGCCGTAGCCGACTTGAATCGCGTGCTTTCCGAGAAGGCCTTGTGGCTTCGGAACAGGGGTTGGAAAGAGGCAAACCGAAATAGTAGCAGAAAAAGCGCCGAAAAATCAAACCTTATTTGCGACGGTTGGGCGGCCAGCAACGCGGCACCCTTCGCGCTGAGCGCATTTCATGTCGCAGTGGCTGCGATTCAAGGCCATCCGGCGCGGGCGAAGGAAAACGTATCGTTCGCGCCGATCACCAGATGATCGATCAGCTGCACGTCGATCAGTGCCAGGGTGTCGCGCAGCACGCGTGTCAGCTGGCGGTCGCTGGCGCTCGGCTTGACGGCGCCGGACGGGTGATTATGCGCGACGATCAAACTCGCCGCATTGACGGACAGGGCGCGCCTTACGATTTCGCGTGGGTAGACAGCCATGCGCGTGAGTGAGCCGCGCGAGTTTTCCTCCGAGCGAATCAGGCGGTGTCGCGTATCCAGAAACAGGCAGATGAACACCTCATAAGGCCGGGCGCCGATCAGCAGCCGCAAGTAGTCTTCGACGGCTTCGGGCGAATCGATCAGCGGACGCTCGCGCATCTTTTCGGCCAGTGCGCGCCGGGCCATTTCCATGATGGCCAGGAATTGCGCGCGTTTGGCCGGGCCGACGCCGCGCAAGCCGTCGAAATCTTCGGGCGTTCCATCGAGCATCGCGCGCAGCGAGCCGAAGCGCTGCAGCAGCGAGCGCGCGACATCGAAGACATTGTGTCCGGGCAGCCCCGAGCCGAGCACGAGCGCGACGAGTTCGGTGTCGGACAGGGCGGCGGGACCCGCGTCGAGCAGGCGCTCGCGCGGCATGTCGCGGGTCGGCCACGCAGGCGGGGGCGGCGTATCGGGGATTTTTCCGCTTCGGTGAGCGGGATGACTATCGTGTCGTTCATGGCAACGTCCTTCAAAATTCGGATGAAGCGGCGACGACGCGCCGCGCAGCAACGTTCCAGCCGGCTCGGGATATGTGGCTTACAATAGAGCCTTTGCGCACGGCACCCCCGGCCTCGCACGGGCCCCCGCCATGCGCGCGACCCGCGCCGCAGCGTTCAAGCGCCGCGCGCCACGACCGAACGAGTACCGCATGAGCATCATCGACATCTCCGAAGTGAAACCCGGTTCGCACGTCACGCTTCACTACCGGCTTTCACTTCCCGATGGCGCCGAGATCGTCAGCACCTTCAACGACAAACCCGCCACGCTGCTGCTGGGCGCGGGCCAGTTGGCTCCGCCGCTGGAAGACATTCTGCTGGGATTGAAGGTGGGTCACCATTCCACCTTTCAGCTAGAGCCGGGTCAGGCATTCGGCCCGCGCAATCCGGAACTGATCCAGCGCGTGTCGCTCGCCACGCTGCGAGAAAACAGCATGATCGGTGAGGATTTTTCTCCCGGCGATCTCGTCGAATTCAATGCACCGGGCGGTGGACGTTACGCCGGCGTGCTGAAAGAGGTCGGCGAAACCTCGGCTCTCTTCGATTTCAACCATCC
Source organism: Paraburkholderia azotifigens (assembly GCF_007995085.1). GTDB lineage: Bacteria > Pseudomonadota > Gammaproteobacteria > Burkholderiales > Burkholderiaceae > Paraburkholderia > Paraburkholderia azotifigens. The sequence goes on along the minus strand of NZ_VOQS01000001.1, from coordinate 1,804,340 downwards.
GCTCGCCGGCCAGGCGCTGACGTTCGAAGTAAAAATCATCGGGATCCTGTAAACATGAGCATCACGGACACGACTCTCGCCGAAGCTGAAATCCTGCTTGCGCAGCCGCGCGGATTTTGCGCCGGCGTCGATCGGGCGATCGAGATCGTCGAACGCGCCATCAAGCTGTACGGTTCGCCGATCTACGTGCGTCACGAAATCGTTCATAACGCGTATGTCGTCGAAGACCTGCGCAAGAAGGGCGCGATCTTCATCGAGCAACTGGAAGAAGTGCCGGCGGGCAGCACGGTGATTTTCAGTGCGCATGGCGTGTCGAAGGCCGTGCGCGCCGAAGCCGAGGAGCGCGGCCTGCGCGTGTACGACGCGACGTGTCCGCTCGTCACCAAGGTGCACATCGAAGTCGCGAAGATGCGCGCGGAAGGCTTCGACATCGTGATGATCGGCCACAAGGGGCATCCTGAAGTGGAAGGCACGATGGGGCAGACGGGCGAGGGCATGTATCTCGTCGAAGATATCGACGACGTGCAGGCGCTGCAGCTGGCCGATCCCGACCGTATCGCTTACGTCACGCAGACTACCTTGTCCGTCGACGACGCCGCGCAGATCATCGCCGCGCTGAAGGCGAAGTTTCCGAACATCAAGGAACCGAAGAAGCAGGACATCTGCTACGCGACGCAAAACCGCCAGGACGCCGTCAAGTTCATGGCGCCGCAGTGCGATGTGGTGATTGTCGTCGGCAGCCCGAACAGCTCGAACTCCAACCGTCTGCGCGAACTGGCCGAAAAGCTCGGCGTGCCTTCCTACATGGTGGACTCGCCGGATCAGATCGATCCCGCATGGGTCGCTGACAAGCGTCGCATCGGCGTGACGGCAGGCGCGTCGGCGCCCGAGGCGCTGGCTCAGGCCGTCATTGGCCGTTTGCGCGAACTGGGCGTGCGCAACGTGCGCGCGCTCGAAGGCATCGAGGAAAACATCGCGTTTCCGCTGCCGCGCGGGCTCGGCTTGCCTGCCTGACGACCTGTCCCCATCGAAAAAGCGCGCCGCGGGCGCTAATGCCGTTCAGTTAAGGTCTTTTCTAAGGTACCGAACGGTGTAACGTGAAGGGCGGGATTTGACGACCCGGTCGCATGCGCGGCCGGGTCGTTTTTCATTGGGCAGGGACTTGAGCCGTTCGCGTAGACGCTGCAGACAGGCGGGCAGTTTTGCGTAGGCCGGGGTGACGGCAGCCCACATCATTTCGTGCTGGATCGTATGGAGGGCTCGCACGAAGCTGATATCGGTCGGCGCGAGTTTCGCTTCCCATGCGGCGCAGGCGATCTCGCGGCGAACCAGGTTGTAGGCGATCAACGCGCCCCAGATCTCCTGATACACCCCTTCGACGGTGCGGCTGCGCAAGGTCAACTCCGAACCCAGCATCGATTGCTTGAGTTCTCCGTAACTGGTTTCGATCTGCCAGCGGCGCTCGTAGCAGGCAACGATATCGGCAGGTTTGAAGCGTCGGCGATCCCCCAGCGAAGTCAGCAGCACGCGCTCACGTCCGCGCGCGTCGATGGTCCGGATCGCCCGCGCATTCCAGAATTCGGGCAAAGCCGGACACTTCTTGCGGGCCTGCGGCGAGACGCGCATGCGCACCGTCGCATCGTCAGCGGTACCGGAGATGACTTCCCAACAGGTATTGGCTTTGGCTGGAATCAGGAAGTGGCGATTGCGCGCGTTCATCGTCAGGCCACACAGGATTTCTGCAGCCAGAAAGCCCTTGTCGAACACCGTCAGCGAGTCTTCCGGGATCTGCGGCAGCAGGCTTTTGGCGTACACCATTTCGTTGGTGTCGTAGCGACCGAAATTGATACCCGCGACCAGATGGGTCGGAATCGCGGTGAGCGTCACGGCGCGCACCTGCGGATAACTGGCCACCTTGCCACTGGCATAACCCTGCGCACCAAAGTGCTCACGGTTGGCCGGGCTGTCGGGCGTGCGTAGCGTGGTGCCGTCCATCGCCCATAGACTTAACCCCTTGAACGCATGATGAGCCGCGTCCTGAGTCGTCCAGGCCCGTGCTGTCTGCTCAAACAGCCACGCCATCGGTGCCTCGCCGATGCGTTGGCGTGCCTGCGCCGCCGCGCTCTTGCTGACAAACGGCGCGGCCTGGTTGGGCAAGGCCAGATCGAGACCGTCGAGCACCTCACTGATCGACCAGTGACGGTACATTGCCAGTGCGATCACCAGCCAGACCACCTGCTCAGCAGGCAGGCGCCGGCGCCGGATACTCGCTGCGCCTGTGGCCTGCACCGCGCGCTCGATCCACTCGTAGGGCAGATGCTCAGCCAGCCGGCTCATGTCGGCCGGCTGTTGCGCTTCGAGCAGGAAGGTCAGGTGACTGGAGAGCATCGCGCCGAAAAGTTAACAGCTCGGCGCTTCGTTTACAACACCTTCCCGCATCAAAAGCAAAAATGCCGTTCAGTGCTTAACTGAACGGCATTACGCCGCGGGCGCGCTTTTTTATTGCCGCGAAAGGGCGAAAATCATCCGAAAAATGGTGCCGCATCACATAAAAACTAGAAAGTCAGCGTGTCGAGGCGAACATTCTTTTTGATTTTCGGGGCGTAATTTGGCTTCGAATGAGCGATCTAGCCCCGTTTTTCATCAGACGATCTCCGGCTTTGCCGTTTCATCGCACAAAATCGGTGCGTTCACGGTCCGGCGCATTATTGAGACGGGCTAATGTGCCGAAGTCCGCAGCATCGGGCTGAGGCGGAAATTGCTGCAACAACTGGTGTTGCGCGATATCGTTGATGGTGCAACTGATGCACGAAAATCTGGCGCAACCAGGTTGCAACATAGACGCGCTAATGGGCTCGGAAAGCGGTTGCAATGCAGGAAAACCCTGCGCATTCAACAATATTGCCCGTCGCAGAATTGGAGTTACAATGCGCGCGTTCTCAGGGCTTGAGCGCCTTGAAACGCCAGATTTTGCAAGGCGCAGGAGACCTATTTAATGCGAGTCAAGTTTGCTTGTGCCGTGACCATCGCGGCCGCGGTTGCGATGACCGCGTGCAGCAAAAAGAACGATGGCGAAGCGGACAAGAGCGCGTCGGCTGCAACGGCAGCGTCGGCGGCGCCTGCAAGCGAAGTGACTGTCGTCAAGATCGGTCATGCGGCCCCATTGACGGGCGGCATTGCACATCTGGGGAAGGATAATGAAAACGGGGCGCGTCTCGCTATTGAAGAGATCAACGCGCAGGGGTTGACCATCGACGGCCGCAAGATCCAGCTGCAACTCGACGCGCAGGACGATGCGGGCGATCCGAAAACGGGCACGCAAGTCGCGCAGAAGCTGGTGGACGATCGGGTGGTGGCTGTCGTCGGGCATTTGAATTCGGGTGTATCGATTCCGGCCTCGAAGATATATAGCGACGCGGGCATTGTGCAGATCTCGCCGTCGTCGACGAACCCGGCCTACACGCAGCAGGGCTTCAAGACGACCTACCGGGTCGTCGCGACCGATGCGCAGCAGGGCCCGGCACTGGCGAACTACGCGACGAAAGCACTCGGCGCGAAACGGATCGCCGTCGTCGATGACGCGACTGCCTATGGCAAGGGTCTTGCAGACGAATTCGCGAAGACGGCGGAAGCGGGCGGCGCAAAGATCGTTGCGCGCGAGGCGACCAATGACCGGGCCACGGATTTCCGGGCCATCCTCACAAAGATCAAAAGTGCCCAGCCGGACGCCATCATGTTCGGCGGCATGGATGCAACGGGCGGGCCGTTCACAAAACAGGCAGCCGCGCTCGGAATCAGGGCAAAAATCCTTGGCGGCGACGGCGTGTGCACCGACAAGGTAGGGGAACTGGCAGGCAGTGCTGTCCAGAACCTCGTGTGTTCGGAAGCAGGCCTTGCGCTTTCGAAGATGGAAAGGGGAGCGGACTTCGAAAAGAAGTACGACGCACGCTTCCACACGCCGGTGCAGATTTACGCGCCGTTCACGTATGACGCTGTATACGTGATCGTCGATGCAATGAAGCGCGCCAATTCGATTGAGCCGCCCAAGGTGCTCGCTGCGATGCCTTCGACCGATTACACAGGTGTGATCGGCCACATCGCATTCGACGACAAGGGCGACCTGAAAGAAGGCGCTATTACGCTTTACGACTTCAAGGACGGCAAGAAAGCGGTCCTCGACGTCGTGAAGATGTAATGACGGGACGTACAGCCTGACGGCACCGGACCATCCGACGGTGCCGTTTTTGCATCCGCGTCGAGCGCGCGGGCCGCTGCAATCCAGCGGCCACGAGCGGTCGATGAAGATAACCCTTACCGGTCTTTTATATCAGTACCCGCAGTGCCGTTGCGATTTGCGTGAATCATCAGCGCCAACCGGCAGATGACGAGCGTGAATCCAGTCGCACGGGCCAAGGAGCATTAAATGGATATTTTCATCCAGCAGGTGATCAACGGACTGGTGCTTGGTAGTGTCTACGCCATCATCGCACTGGGCTACACGATGGTGTACGGCATTCTCGGCATCATCAACTTCGCGCACGGCGACGTGCTGATGGTGGGCGCGATGGTCGCGCTCTCGGCCATCGGTGTGTTGCAGAACCACTTCCCTGGTCTCGGCAATGTGCCGACGCTGTGCATCGCACTGGTGATCGCCGCCATCGTGTGTGCGGTGGTCGGCTATACGATCGAGCGCGTCGCTTACCGGCCGTTGCGCAAGGCACCCCGTCTCGCCCCGCTGATCACCGCGATCGGCGTGTCGATCCTGCTGCAGACGCTCGCGATGATGATCTGGTCGCGCAACCCGCTGCCGTTCCCGCAGCTGCTGCCCACCGATCCCCTCAACGTGATCAAGGCTACGGACACCACGCCGGGCGCCGTGATCTCGATGACTGAAATCGTGATCATCGTCGTCGCGTTCCTCGTGATGGCGGGCCTGCTGCTCCTCGTGCACAGGACGAAGCTCGGCCGCGCGATGCGCGCGATCGCCGAGAACCCGGGCGTCGCCTCGCTGATGGGCGTGAACCCGAACTTCGTGATCTCGGCGACCTTCATGATCGGCTCGGCGCTCGCCGCGCTCGCAGGCGTGATGATCGCGTCGGAATACGGCAACGCGCACTTCTACATGGGCTTCATCCCTGGCCTGAAGGCATTTACGGCGGCGGTGCTCGGCGGTATCGGCAACCTCGGGGGCGCAATGGTCGGCGGCGTGATTCTCGGTCTGATCGAACAGCTGGGTGCCGGCTACATCGGCAACCTCACGGGAGGCGTGTTCGGCAGTAACTATCAGGACGTGTTCGCGTTCATTGTGCTGATCATCGTGCTGGTGTTCCGTCCGTCGGGCCTGCTGGGCGAACGTGTCGCGGATCGTGCGTAAGGGAAAGGAGCAAACACAATGACCTCAATTCAACCGATCGAGCCGTCCACGACGCTCATCCCTGAACGGAATATGACGAAGACGCTGGTGGTGGGCATCATCACCGCCGTGTTCGTGATCGCCGCGCCCTTCATCATCGGCACCGCCGGCGGCAACTACTGGGTCCGCGTGCTCGACTTCGCGATGCTGTATGTGATGCTCGCGCTAGGTCTCAACGTAGTGGTCGGCTTCGCTGGCCTGCTTGATCTGGGCTACATCGCGTTCTACGCGGTGGGCGCGTACACGGCCGCATTGTTGAGTTCGCCGCACCTGTCTTCGCAATTCGAATGGATCGCGCATCTCGCGCCGGGCGGGCTGCACGTGCCGTTCTGGATCATCGTGCCGTGCGCAATGGCGGTCGCTGCGTTCTTCGGTGTGATTCTCGGTGCGCCGACGCTGCGTCTGCGTGGCGACTACCTTGCCATTGTGACGTTGGGCTTCGGGGAAATCGTCCGGATCTTCCTGAACAACCTCGATCGTCCGGCCAACATCACCAACGGTCCGAAGGGCATCACGGGCATCGACCCGATCCACGTCGGCGACTTCAGCCTCGCGCAGACGCACTCGCTGTTCGGCTTCCAGTTCCCGTCGGTGTACGCGTACTACTACGTGTTCGTGCTGTGCGCGCTGTTCGTGATCTGGGTGTGTACGCGTCTGCAGCACTCGCGCATCGGCCGCGCATGGGCCGCCATCCGCGAAGACGAAATTGCCGCGAAGGCGATGGGCATCAACACCCGTGACGTGAAGCTGCTCGCGTTCGCGATGGGCGCGTCGTTTGGCGGCCTGTCGGGCTCGATGTTCGGCATGTTCCAGGGCTTCGTGTCGCCGGAATCGTTCACGCTGCCGGAATCGATCGTCGTGCTAGCGGCCGTGGTGCTGGGCGGCATGGGCCACATTCCGGGCGTGATTCTCGGCGCGGTGCTGCTCGCCGTGCTGCCGGAATTCCTGCGCTCGACGATGGGTCCGCTGCAACACCTGATCTTCGGTCACGAAGTCGTCGACACGGAAGTGATCCGTCAGCTCGTCTACGCACTCGCGATGGTGCTGATCATGCTGTACCGCTCGGAAGGCCTGTGGCCGTCGCCGAAGCACGAAGACAAGATCGCGAAGATTGCGAAGCGCAACGGCAAGAAGCCGGTGCGTGCTTAAACGGACAGAGAGGCACACAACATGAGCGACAAACAAATCCGTCTGTCCGTGAAGGGCGTGAACAAGCGCTTCGGCGGTCTGCAGGCATTGTCGGATGTCGGCCTTCAGATCGAGGAAGGCACGATTTACGGTCTGATCGGCCCGAACGGCGCCGGCAAGACAACGTTCTTCAACGTGATTACTGGTCTCTACACGCCGGATTCGGGCGAGTTCAAGCTCGACGGCACGCCGTACACGCCGACCGCTGTCTATCAGGTGGCGAAGGCGGGTATCGCGCGTACGTTCCAGAACATCCGTCTGTTCGGCGGCATGACCGCGCTGGAAAACGTGATGGTCGGCCGCCACGTGCGCACGAAGCACGGTCTGCTGGGCGCCGTGTTCCAGACGCCCGCTGAGCGCAAGGAAGAGCGCGAGATCAAGGAACGCGCGCTGGAACTGCTCGAATACGTCGGCGTGCTGCAGTACGCGGACTACACGTCGCGCAACCTGTCGTACGGTCACCAGCGCCGTCTGGAAATCGCACGCGCCCTGGCGACGGATCCGAAGCTGCTCGCACTCGACGAACCGGCAGCGGGCATGAACGCGACGGAGAAGGTCGAACTGACGAAGCTGCTCGACAAGATCCGTGCGGACGGCAAGACGATCCTGCTGATCGAGCACGACGTGAAACTGGTGATGGGTCTGTGCAACCGGATGACGGTGCTCGACTATGGCAAGGTGATCGCCGAAGGGCTGCCGCATGACGTGCAGAAGGACCCGAAGGTGATCGAGGCATATCTGGGCGCGGGGGTTCACTGATGGCTACGGCAATGTTGAAAATCAAGGGCCTCCAGGTCAACTACGGCGGCATTCAGGCCGTCAAGGGCGTCGACCTGGAGATCGCGCAGGGCGAACTCGTGACGCTGATCGGCGCCAATGGCGCGGGCAAGACGACGACCATGAAGGCCATCACCGGCCTCAAGCCTTATTCGGCTGGCGATATCGAGTACATGGGTCAGTCGATCAAGGGCGTGCCGCCGCATGAACTGCTCAAGCGCGGTCTGGCGATGGTGCCGGAAGGCCGCGGGATCTTTGCGCGCATGTCGATCGTCGAGAACATGCAGATGGGTGCTTATCTGCGCAGCGATACGGAAGGCATCAAGAAGGATGTCGAGCGGATGTTCGGCTTCTTCCCGCGTCTGAAGGAACGTGCGACGCAGTTGGCTGGGACGTTGTCGGGTGGTGAACAGCAGATGCTGGCGATGGCGCGTGCCGTTATCTCGAAGCCGAAGCTGCTGCTGCTCGACGAGCCGTCGATGGGTCTGTCGCCGATCATGGTCGAGAAGATCTTCGAAGTGGTGCGCGAAATTTCCAAGGAAGGCATTACCGTCATGCTGGTTGAGCAGAATGCTCGTCTTGCACTTCAGGCCGCTGATCGCGGGTATGTGATGGATTCCGGGACGGTTACCATGTCCGGCGACGCCAAGCAGATGCTCGATGATCCTAAGGTGCGGGCGGCATATCTGGGTGAGTGATTTTGCCCTTGCAGGGCGGGCTTTTTGGTCCTCCTGACCTTTGATGGAAAGGCTGCATGTGATGAACATGTGGCCTTTTTTTTCTGCGCTGGCAGCCGCGGTTTGCTCGTATCCGCGATTTCGTCGCTGGCATCCGCGATTTCGTCGCTCGCATCTGCGAATTCGTATCGGTGCTTCAGGCGTTGCCCCTGTGCGGGGCGGCACTTACTTTCTTTGCCGCCGCAAAGAAAGTAAGCAAAGAAAGCGGGCTCACACCGCCAGTCCTAGTCGTTGCCTGCGGGCCCCCCACGGGTCCCGCACTCCACACGGCATCGCACCGTCTCACGCCCGTTGCCCGCGTACTAACTCACGCCTCACCCGCTTCACAATCCCGCGTCACGGACCGCGCTACTGATAAATCCACAGCCGCCCAGGTGGCAAACGGTGTGTAGGCCGTCGCGATGTAAGTACACCACTCCGGACTGAAAAGCGGGATCGGTGTCGTAGGAGCGCCAACGCGTGAGGTGCGACAAGCTACACACAGTTTGCCACCTGGGCGGCGCAGACGATGCGCTGCCGCTGGCTGCGCTACGGGTGACTGGAGTGGGTGAGGCGCCTGTTAGAGGCGCTGGCAACACGCGTGGAAAACTGCGTTGCCGTCTGGAGTGCGGGACCCGTGGGGGGCCCGCAGGCAAACACAAGAATTAGCGGGGTGAGCGGCTTTCTTTTGCCTACTTTTCTTTGCCGCTGCAAAGAAAAGTAGGTGCCGCCCCGCACAGGGGCGACGCTAGCAAACCGCTACGAAAACGCGGATGCCGGCGAAAGCGAAAGCGAAAGCGAAAGCGAAACCGAAAACGAAAACCAAAAACCAAAAACCTACCCAGCGTCGCAGACAAAATCGAGCCGCTTCCCAAGACTAACAACATCATCCATCCGATACCCGAGCGCCTCATAAAACCCGCGCACATCGGCCTTCGCGCTGAGCACTTGCAGATTCACTTTAGGACAACCGCGAGCAGCAAGAGCAGCTTCGGCATGCTGCACGAGCCGCGTACCAATTCCCTGACGCCGCTCAGCAGCCAGCACGGCAAGCGAATAAAGCCATCCACGATGCCCATCGTACCCAGCCATCACCGTGCCGACGACAAAAGCATCCTTAACCGCAACGAAGAACAACTCGGGCTGCGTCCCGAGCTTATTCACGATCGACAGATGCGGATTACGCTGCGGCCTGTCCGGATCCCGATACTCCGGGAACGCTTCGAGCCACAACGCAATCACAGCATCGGTGTCGGCCGCATCGAACGCGCGGATCGACAGTGGCGCGTCTATCACAGTGTGTCCAGAATCGACCGCAGCATCGACATCATCTGATCGATCTCTTCCGTCGTCACGTTGAGCGCAGGCATGAAGCGAAGCAGATTCGGACGCGCCGCGTTGAGCAGCAGGCCGTCAGGCTGCATGAGTCGCGCCTTCTCGACGATCTGGTTGCCGATATCCTTGCCGAGCAGCAGCGCGCGCAGCAGACCTTCGCCGCGCTCGCCCTCGAAGCCGCGCTCTGCCGACAGTTCCAGCAGCTTCGCGCGCAGATACTCGCCGCGCGCCCGCACGCCTTCCAGGAAGCCGGGCGCCGTCAACTGCGAGATCACCGAATAGCCGGCTGCCGTCATCAGCGGATTGCCGTTGTACGTGCCGCCCTGATCGCCCGCTTCAAACACTTCGACATGCTTCTTGCACAACAGCGCGCCTAGCGGCACGCCGCTGCCGATGCCCTTCGCCAGCGTCATCACATCCGGCTCGATACCCGACAGCTCGTAGGCGAACAACGTGCCCGCACGGCCGCAGCCGCTTTGCACTTCATCGACGATCAGCAGCAGGTTGTGCTTCGTGGTCAGCTCGCGCAACTGCTGCATGAACTCACGTGTGGCAGGGATCACGCCGCCTTCGCCCTGGATCGGCTCGAGCATCACGGCGATCGTCTTGTCGGTGATCAGCTTCTCAACGGACGCGATGTCGTTCAGGTCGGCTTTCGGGAAGCCCGGCACCTGCGGCGCATAGATCGTGTCCCAGCCCGGCTTGCCGCTCGCCGACATCGTCGCGAGCGTGCGGCCGTGGAAGCTGTGATCGAACGTGATGATCTCGTACGCGCCGTTCTTGAACTTCTTGCCGTACTTGCGCGCGAGTTTGATCGCGCCTTCGTTCGCTTCGGCGCCGCTGTTCGTGAAGAACACCTTGTCGAAGCAGCTGTGCTGCGTGAGCAGGCCCGCGAGCTTCGCCATCGGCTCGTTGTAGAACGCCGGCGACGGATTGATCAGCGTGCGCGCCTGTTGCGTGAGCGCTTCGATCACGCCGTCGTTGCAATGGCCGAGGCTGTTTACCGCCCAGCCCTGAATGAAATCCAGATATCGCTTGCCGGTGTTGTCATAGAGCCACGAGCCCTTGCCGTGCGTGAAAACGATTTCGGGCCGGTTCGTGATGTACATCAGCGAATCGATCGGATACTCATTGAAATTCATGGCTACAGGCTCCAGGCAAACAGGGATAAGAAACCGCCTCGGACAAAATGGCCCAGCAACGGAAAGAAAGAGAACGGCAGAAAAACAAAAAGCCACGGCATGCCGTGGCTTTCATGATTCGAACTGCTTGCGCGTTGTTCGCGCGAATCCGTGACGAAGCCAGCGGCGCCCCTAGGGGAGCGGCGAGCGGCGACGTCGAAGTTCGGACAGGATGCGGTTCATGCGCGAAAGAATACGACAATGCCGGCGCCCGTGTAAACCTGCAATTTGCATGTCTTCACACTCGCCGGCCGGTTTCCGTGTCCGTAAAGCAGTCGATGCGGATGACTGCGCAACGATCAGACGGGGTTCGCGAGATCGGCCGCGCTCGTGAACGAATCCGCATAGAACTCGTCTTCCGGCAGGCGATGATGCTGCGTGAAATCGCGCTGCGCCGACTCGACCATGACAGGTGCGCCGCACGCGTACACCTGATACGCCGACAAGTCTGGCAGATCTTCGATGACGGCGCGATGAACGAAGCCCGTGCGGCCCGTCCATGCGTCGTCCGCGTCCGGCTCGGACAGGACGGGCACGAACTTGAAGTTCGGAATCTCGCGCGCCCATTGCTCGGCGAGTTCCATCATGTACAGATCCTTCTTGCGGCGCGCGCCCCAGTACAGCGTCATCGGGCGCGTGATGTTCTTGAACGCGGCATGCTCGACGATCGCCTTCAGCGGCGCGAAGCCCGTACCCGATGCGAGCAGCACGATCGGCTTGTCCGATTCTTCACGCAGGAAGAAAGTGCCGAGGGGCGCTTCAAAGCGCAGGATGTCGCGCTCTTTCATCGTGTTGAAGACGTGGTCCGTGAACGCGCCGCCCGGCATATGACGGATGTGCAGTTCGATCGGGCCTTCCGCGTGCGGCGCATTCGCCATCGAATAGCTGCGGCGCTTGCCGTCCTTCAGGATGAACTCGAGGTACTGACCGGCCATGTACTGCAGGCGTTCGTTCGCGGGCAACTGCAGCTTCAGCACGACGACGTCGTCGGCCATGCGCTCGAGCGCGTTCACGCGGCACGGCAGCTTCTTGATCGGCACGTCGCCGATGCCCGTCACTTCGCGGATCTCGATTTCGAGGTCGGTGCAGGCCGTCGCACAGCACAGCAGCGCCATGCCGCGCGTTTTTTCGTCGTTCGACAGCGCCGACGACGAATGCGCACGCTGTTCTACTTCTCCCGCGACGACGGCGCCCTTGCATGAGCCGCATGCGCCGTTCTTGCAGCCGTACGGCAAGCCAATGCCCTGGCGAAGGGCGGCCGTCAGCACGGGTTCGTCGGGTTCTACCTGAAACTGCCGGCCGCTTTGCCGGAGCGTTACGTTAAATGCCATATGCGTTCAATCTTCGGAGACAGGGAGTCGGTAACCAATGCGTATCGTGGATCGCAGCTACAATGCGTCCACGATGAAAGCGACACGAAATATGCGCAGGCCGCGCGTGCTGATCGTCGGTTGCGGCGATGTCGGCATGCGCTGTGTGCGGCAACTGCAACGACGCGCACGCCTCTATGCGCTCACGAGTCACGCCGCGCGCCGCGACGAACTGCGCGCGGCGGGCGTCACGCCGATTGTCGGCGATCTCGACGTGCGCGCGAGCCTCTCGCGCATTGCCCGTCTCGCACCGACCGTGCTGCATCTCGCGCCTCCGCAAAAAACCGGCGATGAGGACACGCGCACGCGCGCGCTGATCGCTACGTTGACGGCGCCGCGCATCCGCCGTGCCCGTCATGTCGCGACAGCGCGGCTGCGACGCGCGCAGCACGGCATTCGTGCGCGCAAAGCATCCGGTATTGTACCCGACGGGGGTAGTCCGGCTGTTCGGGCTAGCCATGATGCGGCAAGGCGTTTGCGCGTCGTCTATGCGAGCACGACGGGTGTCTACGGCGATTGCGGCGGCGCATGGCTCGACGAAACGCGTCCCGTCGCGCCCGCCAACGAGCGCGCGAAACGCCGTGTGTCGGCGGAAACACAATTGCGCCGTGCGGCCGCGCGGAGGATGCTCACCGCGAGCATCGCGCGCATTCCGGGCATCTACGCAAGCAACCGGCTGCCGCTCGCGCGGCTGGAGAAGCGCACGCCCGCGCTCGTCGATGCAGACGACGTCTACACGAACCACATCCATGCCGACGATCTCGCCGCGATCCTGCTGCGCATGTCGACGCATGGCAGTCCGTCGCGCGTGATTCACGCATCCGACGACACGACGCTGAAAATGGGCGATTACTTCGACCGGGTGGCGGATGCATTCGATGTCGAACGCGCGCCGCGCATTTCGCGCGATGCAGCCGAACAGCAGCTCGGCGAGATGATGCTGTCGTTCATGCGCGAATCGCGACGCCTGCTCAACACGCGTCTGAAGCGCGAATTGCGCATGCGCTTGCGCTATCCGGAGGTCGACGATTTTCTGCGCACGGTCACGAGCCCGGCGCGGACGCAACCGGGCGCAGGCAAGCCGTGATGGAAAGCAGAGCGATCAGATGGTCAGGTGAGGGCAGGTAGCGCTTCCAGCAGCAGGAAGCAACAGAATGCGCCGATCAATGCAGCGATCAGGTTCGGCTCGTACCGGTGGCGGAGATGCATGATGGCCAGCACGCCACCCATCATCAGGAGCGCGAGACCGATGAACGCGATCATCCCGTATGACATCGCCAGGTTGCCGTAGGTGAACATGGCGCCTCCTTGCCTGCTTTGTAATCTTTGTTAATCCGAGTATAGGACGGGCGTTCGACGCAAGCATGCTGCGTCGCAGCGTTTCGGAAAGTTTTTGTCGCGGTTTTGTTCGGAATCCAACGTAGTCTCAAGCACTTGAGACAAGGCGGGCGGTGCGCTCGTCGTTTACCCGTTCCGTAGTGCACCCAGGTCCGCATCGTCGAGCCACTGCCACGCGCCTTCGGCGAGCGCCGCCGGCAGCGCGAGGCCGCCGATCCGCTCGCGGTGCAGCGCTTCGACGCGGTTGCCCGCCGCCGCGACCATCCGCTTCACTTGATGATATTTGCCTTCCAGCACGGTCAGTTCGAGTTCTCGCTCGCTGCGCGCCTGAGCGGCGACGGCGGCGATCGGCTTCGCTTCGCCATGCAGCAGCACGCCTTCACGCAACGCGGCCAGTTGCGCGTCGTCGAGCGGATGGCGGGTCGTCGCGAGATAGAGCTTGGGCACCTTGCGCTTCGGCGACGTGTACGCGTGGACGAACTGGCCGTCGTCGGAGAGCAGCAGCAGGCCTGTCGTGTCCTGATCGAGCCGTCCGACGCACTGGATGCCGCGCGTCGCGAACTGCGCGGGCAGCAGATTGAACACGCTCAGATGATGCTGCGGATCGCGCGAGCATTCATAGCCGGCAGGCTTGTTGAGCAGGATATAAGCGCGCTCATGAAAAGGCCACGCGGTGCCGTCGACTTCGAACACCAGCGCCTTCGTGTCGACATCGGCATCGGCATCGGTGAGTACCGTGCCGCCGATCGACACGCGGCCGTCGGCGATCATCGCGCGGCATTGGCGGCGCGAGCCGAAGCCTTGAGAGAAGAGAACGCTTTCGAGATTCATGGGAGCGGAAGGCCAGGCAGAGAAGCGGCATCAAAACGTCAAAGGCGTTCTCCGAACCACCGGAGAACGCCTTCATTGCCAGCATTTTACCTGCCGCACGGACTGCGCCGCTCGCGCCCGGTGCGCACTCAATGCGCGCCTGACCTCCGCTCGACGAAACGCGCGACGTAATCGTCGGCGGGCTTCGTGAGGATTTCGTCGGGCGTGCCTTCCTGCACCAGCGTGCCGTCGCGCAGGATCGCGATGCGGTTGCCGATGCGCAGCGCTTCGTCAAGATCGTGCGTGATGAATACGATCGTCTTGTTGAGCGTCGCCTGCAGCTGCAGCAGCTGATCCTGCATTTCCGTGCGAATCAGCGGGTCGAGCGCGGAGAATGCTTCGTCCATCAGCAGCACGTCGGTGTCGGCGGCGAGCGCGCGGGCGAGGCCGACGCGCTGACGCATGCCGCCCGAGAGCTCGTCCGGATAGTGATCGCCATAACCGTCGAGCCCGACCTTGCCGAGCCATGTGCGCGCCTTCTCGTTCGCCTCGGCCTTGCCTTCGCCGCGCGTGCGCAGCGCGTACGCCGTGTTGTCGAGCACGGTCTGATGCGGCAGCAAGCCGAAGTTCTGGAACACCATGCTGACCTTGTAGCGGCGCAGCTCGCGCAGGCCGTGCGCATCGAGCTTGATGACGTCGGAACCGTCGATGACGATCTCGCCCGCGGTCGGCTCGATCAGCCGGTTGAAGTGACGCACGAGCGTCGACTTGCCCGAGCCCGACAGGCCCATGATCACATAGATCTCGCCCGAGCCGATGTGCAGGCTCACGTTGTTGAGACCGACATTGCAGCCCGTCTGCGCGAGCACTTCGGCCTTGCTCCTGCCGCTCTTCAGCAGGTCGAGCACGCGGCGATGACCGGCCTCCGGGCCGAAGAGCTTGTACACGTTCCTGACTTCGATCGATGACATGTCCATGCCCTCAGTCAATCCGCGGTGCGGGTTTCAAGGCCGCTCTGCGTTGCGTTTCCGGTGCCTGCCGCCGAGGCCGCTTCTTCGTCGCGTGCGCCTGCAGTGCGATAGGGAATGCGCGATGCCGCTTTCGCCTTGCGGCGTTGCGCGACGAGGCGTCGCGTGCGTCGATCCTGCCCGTAGCCCTGGCTGATCCGGTCGATGACGATCGCGAGAATCACGATCGCGATACCCGCCTGCATGCCCTTGCCGATATCGAGCGTCTGGATGCCGGCAAGCACGTCTTCGCCGAGTCCGCGCGAGCCGATCATCGACGCGATCACGACCATCGACAGCGCCATCATCGTCGTCTGGTTGATGCCCGCCATGATGCTCGGCCGCGCGAGCGGCAACTGCACGTTGACGAGCAATTGCCAGCGCGTCGTGCCGAACGCGCGCGCCGCTTCGACCACATCGGCATCGACGTGGCGAATGCCGAGATCGGTCAGGCGGATCAGCGGCGGCAGCGCGTAGATGATGGTCGCGAGAATCGCGGGCACCTTGCCGAGGCCGAACAGCATCAGCACGGGGATCAGGTACACGAAGCTCGGCAGCGTCTGCATGATGTCGAGTACGGGCAGCAGCACGCGCCGCATCCACGGACTGCGCGACGCCCAGATGCCGAGCGGCACGCCGAGCACGACGGACAGCACAGTCGCGACGAGCATCAGCGCGAGCGTCTGCATCAGCTTGTCCCACAGCCCGAAGCAGCCGATCACATACAGCAGCAGCACGAAGAAGCCCGCGATGCCGATACGCCGCGTCGCGTTCAGCGTGAGCAGCCCGACGGCGATCAGGATCGCCCACGGCGGCGTCGCGCGCAGCGCGCCTTCGAGCGGCACCAGCACGTAGCGCAGCAGCGCCGTGCTGAAGTCGTGAAAGCTGTCGCCGTACGCGGCGACGAACGATTGCACATGGTCGTTCACCCAGTCGGCGATCGACAGATGCAGGAAGATCGAATTCATCATGAAACTCTCCGGTGCGTCATTGACGCGTCGCTGTCGATCAGCCTGCGAGCGCAGCCTGAACCTTCTGTGCGACGTCAGTCGGCACCCATGCCTTCCACATTTCCGGATGCTCGCGAAGGAACTGCTTGGCCATCGTCTGGCCGTCGATCTTCTTGCTCGTCATGTCGAGGATGGTCCTGTTCAGGAAGTCCATCGGGAAGCTGACCTTCGAGTACGTGTCCATCAGCTGCGGCTCGGCCTGATAGAACGGCGTCGACACGCCAACCTTGAGATGCGAAACGAGATACGACGACGCGCACTGCGACGCGCTGTTGTCCGCGCGCAGCGTGTCCCAGCACTTCTGGCTGAAGGCCGGCATCTTCAGCTGGACGAACTTGTACTTCGCCATCAGCGCTGCCGGTTCCCAGTAATAGAAGAGGATCGGCTTGCCGCGCGCATACGCCGATTCGATCGCGGCATCGAGCGCGGCACCCGTGCCGGGGCGGAAGTCCGTGTAGGAATCGTCGAGATTCAACGTCTTCAGCAGGCGCCGGTTCACGCGCTCGCAATCCCAACCCGAGGGGCAGTTCAGGAAGCGGCCCTTGCCCGGCTCTTCGTCGTCTTCGAAGACGCCTTTGTACCTGGGCAGATCGTTCACGGAGACGAGGTTCGGCGCGACGGGCTTGATGTTGCGCTTCGCGTCACCCTTCACGACGTACTCGGGCACGAACCAGCCTTCGTTGGTGCCGCCCGGCAGCGTGTCGCCGAGCAGCTTCACGTGGCCATCCGCGACCGCCTTCGCGATGATTTCCGAGCGGCCCGTCCACTGTTCGGACCAGACCTGCAGATCGTCGCGCGACAGCGCCGTTTCCGTTGCCGCCGTGTTGCCGGGCACCGTGTCCGTCTTGCAGCCGTAGCCTTTCTCGGTGATGAAGCGCAAGACTTCCGACGTGAACGCGCCGCTTTCCCACGTGACGCCCGCGAAACGCACGGGCTTGCCCGCCGAACACCAGCTGCCGGCGTGAGCGGCGGCGGGCCATAAGGCGCTTGCTGCGAGCGCGAGCGTGGCGGCGCGCATCAGGGATCTGATCTGCATGGTTTGTCTCCGATTGTGATTGGATGCATGGCGCCGACGTCGGGCGCTTTTCAGGTCTTGCTTCAGCCGTACGTGCTGCTGGAACTGAGCGTCGCGGCGAGAATGTCTTCGTCGATCGCGAAGCCGAGGCCGGGCGCGTCCGGCAACGTGATCCAGCCTTCGCTGTCGATATCGAGCGGGTTCTTCAGCATGAAGTCGCGGCGCTCGATCGACCATTCGGGCGGGTCGTACGGAAATTCGATGAACGGCGCGCTCGCGGCGCCCGCCGTCAGATGCAGATTCGCGGCGAGGCCGATGCCGTTGCCCCACGTGTGCGGCGTGAAGACCTTGCCGCGCGCCTCGACGGCTTGCGCGAGCTTGCGCAACCCTTCCATGCCGAGCGAGCACGCGACGTCCGGCTGATACACGTCGAGGCAATCGCGCGCGAGCAGCTGGTCGAACTCGTAGCGCTCGCGCGTCATCTCGCCGCCTGCAATGCGCAGTGCCGGCGCGACCGCCTGGCGCAGCCGCGCCATGCCGTCGTAATCGCCGCGATGCAGCGGCTCTTCCATCCAGTAGACGCGCTGCTTTTCGAGTTCGCGCGCGACGCCGAGCGCTTCGTCGAAGGTCCAGGGCGCGGCCGTGTCCCACGGCATGCGCCAGCCCTGATTGCAGTCGACCATCAGTTCGAGCCCGTCGCCGACGGCTTCGCGAACGGCGGCGAGCACGGCGAAATCGTCCTTCAGCTGCGGACGCCCGAAGCGGATCTTGAGCGCGGGAAAGCCGCGTTCCGCGACATGCAGCGCCATGCGCGCCATCTCGTCGGGTTTGCGATGCACGCCGCTCGACGCATACGCGCGAATCTGCTTGCCGCGCCCGCCCGCCATCCGCCAGCACGGCTCGCCGTGGATTTTTCCGGCGAGATCCCACAGCGCGATATCGAGCGGCCACGGACGGCCCGCATGAAAGCCGATGTTGTCGAGCACCGCGCTGTGGCGCGCGAGATCGAGGGGATCGGCGCCGATGAACAGATGCTGATAGTCGGCGAAGCCGTACATCGCGTCGCCGGAGCCGAAGCCGACGCGGCCGGCGTCGTCGTGCACCCGCACGATCGTCGCGGGAAATTTGCGGCGCGGCTGGCTATCCCAGGAGGCGGGGAAGGGCGGATCGAGCACCAGCTGGTGATGCGTAATCTCGATCCGGGTGATCCGGGCCGTCTGTGCACGGTGTGCAGTCTGACTCACGGCCCGGCTTGCTTCACGATCCATCAGGCGTCTCCTCCTGTTGAACGGCGTCGGCGCCTCGGCGCCTCGCCTGGATCCCATGCCGCGCTGCCCGATTGAATGATGCGGTGCCGCATGCAATTCATCGGAAATGCGTTTCAGATGGGATAAGAATGACGCAATGCTATGAAGCCCTCGCAGGCAACTCAATCGCTTCAATAAAAGTAAATGACTGCATCCAATTCGGGGATATGCAGTGCGTATCATCCGAATGACACAACTCAACGAACTTCCGGAGACCGTCGCATCATGGCGATGAATGCCTGGCTGCCGAGAATCGAGGCGGGCAGCGAACCGAAATACCAGGTCATTGCGCGCGCGTTCGCGCAGGCCATCCTCAACGGGCAGCTTCCCGCGGGCGAGAAGCTGCCGCCGCATCGTTCGCTCGCGAGCGAACTGCACGTGACGACGGGCACGATCAGCCGCGCCTATGCCGAACTCGAGCGGCAGGGGCTCGCGAATGCGCGCGTCGGCGACGGCACGTATGTCGCGCAGGCGCGCTCGCGCGAACTGCCGCCCGTGGCCAACGGCTACGCGGCGCTGCGCCCCGGTGCGCTCAGCGCGCCGCCGCTGATCGACCTCGGCCAGAACATCCCGCAATCGACGGAAGAAGCGGCTGCCTTGTGCGCGACGCTCGCCGACATCGCCACCGACCAGCGCCTGGCGGCCGAATTGCTGCAATACGCGCCCGAAGCGGGCTCGATGCGCCATCGCCTCGCGGGCGCCGCATGGCTCGGCCGCGCGGGCAGCCCGGCGAGCGCGTCGCGCGTGCTCGTCACGCAGGGCGCACAGCATGCGCTCGCGTCGGTGCTGCGCGCCGTCACGCGGCCAGGCGACACAGTGCTCGCCGAAGTGGTCAGCTATCCCGGCATCATTGCGCTTGCGCGTCAGTTGCGGCTGCATCTCGTCGGCGTCGAAATCGACCAGGAAGGGCTCGTGCCGGCCGCGCTGGAACTCGCGTGCAAGTCGCTGCATCCGCGCGCGATCTTCTGTGTGCCGACCATCCACAATCCGACCACGGCGACGATGTCGGCGGAGCGGCGCGATGCCGTTGCGGAAATCCTGCAGCGGCACGGCGTGCTGCTGATCGAGGACATCGTCCCGGCAATGCTGCTGGAAACGCCGCCCGAGCCGCTCGCGGTGCGCATGCCGGAGCAGGCGTTTCTGATCGCGGGGCTCTCGAAGTCGGTCGCGCCGGGGCTGCGGGTCGGCTATCTGCAGGCGCCGAGCGCGTGGTGCTCGAAGATCGCCGCCGTGATCCGCAGCGACTGCTGGATGACGGCGCCGCTGATGGCGGAGATCGTGTCGCGCTGGATCGAAAGCGGCGAGATGGACCGTCTCAATGCGTTGCAGCGCGCGCGCATCGACGCCGAGCACGCGGTTGCGAACGATGCGCTCGCGGACGTCGCGTACCGCGAGGCGCCGACCAGTTCGCATCTGTGGCTGCCGCTGCCCGAGCCTTGGCGCGCGGCGGAATTCGCGGCGGCACTGCGGCAGGAAGGCGTGCTCGTGAAGACGGCGGACAGCTTCGTGATCGGCCGCAATGCCGCGCCGCACGCGATCCGCATCTGCATGAGCGGCGCGGCATCGCTCGATGCGCTCGCGCGCGGTCTTTCTCTGATTCACACGACGCTCGAACACGGGCTCGAAAGCGGCATGGCGGCGTCGTATGCGCCTTGAAGCGCGCGGCTTTCCCGCTCTGGTCTGACGGAATCACAGAGCAAGAAGCGGAGCGCAACGGCGGAGCGAAACCGTGACGATGAGTTTTTCGTCATCGCGTCACGGAGGCCGCCGATGCGTTTTCCCTTTCTTCGCTCTCGCACCGCATTGCCCGCGCCGTTTCAGCAGCTTGCGTGGTCGAACCTGATCGCGCAGTCGGCGGAGCAGATCAGTCTGGCTGCCGCGCCGCTCGTCGCCGTGTTCACGCTAGGCGCGAGCGCACGCGACACGGGGCTCCTGCAGGCGGCGCAGACCTTGCCGTTCCTGCTGCTCTCCCTCCCCTTGGGTGTGTACGCCGACCGACGCTCGCGCCGCGCGCTGATGGCCGTGTCGGAAGGCGTGCGCGCGCTGGCGATGGCGAGCGTGCTGCTGCTCGTGCTATCGCATGCATTGACGTTGCCGCTGCTCGCCGTGCTCGGCTTTCTCGGCGCAACGGGCACGGTGGCGTATAGCGTCGCCGCGCCTGCGCTGGTGCCCGCGCTCGTCGCGCGCGAGGCGCTTGCCGCCGCCAACGGGCGCATTGAGCTCGCGCGCAGCGTCGCGTATTCGGCGGGACCGGCGCTCGGCGGGCTGCTGGTCGGGTGGATCGGTGCGGGTTGGGCGTATGGCTGCGCGGCGGCCTTGTCCGCGTTGGCGGCGGCGCTGCTGGCGGGCTTGCGCGAGCCGCCGCGCGCGGCCACGGCCACACGCCACTTCATGCTCGAACTGCGCGACGGCGCGCGCTTCGTGTTCGGCGATCAGTTGCTGCGTCCGATGCTCGCGACGGCCGTGTTCTTCAACGTCGGCTTCTTCACGCTGCAGGCGGTGTATGTGCCGTATGCCGTGCATCGGCTGGGACTGAGCGCATCGGCCGTGGGCGCGACGCTCGGCGCGTACGGCATCGGCATGGTGTGCGGCGCACTGGCCGCGCCGTCCGTCGCGCGGCGGGTGACGTTCGGGCGCACGTTGATCGTCGGGCCGTTTTGCGGACTCGCCGCTTCGCTCGCAATGGTCGCGACGCTCGCCGTGCCGTCGTTCTGGCTCGCGGCGGCGAGCTTTTTCCTGCTCGGCGCGGGTCCGATTCTGTGGACGGTCGGCTCGACGACGCTGCGTCAGGCGATCACGCCCGCGGGCATGATGGGCCGCGTGTCGGCGCTCAACAGCACGGCGACCTACGGCGCGCGGCCTTTGGGCGCGCTGCTGGGAGCGGCGATCAGCGCACGGTTCGGCATGGACGCCTGTCTGGTCGCGGCCGCGCTCGGCTTTGCCGTGCAGGCGTGGATCATCGCGATGTCGCCCGCGGCGCGGCTCGCGCGGATTCCGGATGGCGGCGCCGTGGCTTCATCGTGATGTCTTGCGTGCCATAGCGCGCCGCAGGCGATTACTCCTTGCCGAATTCCTTCGCTGCGCGGTCGATTGCATCCGCCGTTGCGCCCGCATGGGCAACGGGCACCAGATGGCTCGACGGCGTCTCGACGATGGTCGCGCCGATCCGGTGCGCCATCCAGCGCTGGATTTCCGGCGACACGGCCCGGTCGCGCGTCGTCACGATGTACCACGACGGTTTGTAACGCCAGGCAGCCTGAGTCGCGTGCTCTTCGAAGGATTTCGCCGCGATGGGCTGCTGCGCGGCGACGAGCACGCGGGTCAGGTTCTCGGGCACGTCAGCGGCGATATCGTTGTGGTAGCGGGCGGGATCGAACCAGATGAAGCCGCTGCTGTCTTTCGTCATCCCCGAGCCGGCGGGCATCTGCGGACCGCGCTTGAGAATTTCGACGGACGATTCGCCGATGTCCGGCGCGATCGCGGCCACATACACGAGCCCGACGACCTTCGACGCGTCCGCGCCCGAGCCGGCCTCCGTGATCACGAAGCCGCCCCACGAATGCCCGACCAGCACCGTGGGCCCTGAGAGCTGGGCGAGCACGCGTTTGGTGGCCGCGATGTCGTCGGCGAGCGACGTCAGGGGGATCTGCACCGACGCGACGCGATATCCCTTCTTCTGCAAGCGGGCGATCACGCCGTTCCAGCTCGATCCGTCGACGAACGCGCCGTGCACCAGCACGATGTTCTGCACGGGACCGCTCGGCGGCGCGGAAGCGGCGGCGGGGCGGGCGCGGGAGCAGGAGCAGGAGCAGGAGCAGGAGCAGGAGCAGGAGCAGGAGCAGGAGCAGGAGCAGGAGCCGGTACGGCAGCGGGCGGCGGAGCGGGTTCGGCGGCAGAAGGCGCAGGCGCGGCAGGCTGTTCGTCGGGCGCGGGTGCCGCCGAAGGCGCGGGCTGCGCCGCGGGCTGTCCCGTCTGCGCATTGACGCCCGTTGTGGCGACACACGCGCCAAGGAGAACTGCATAGAGCAGACGTTTCGGCGACATGGCGACTCCATCGGCTGGACGGGATTCTGCGAACATACCGAACGCGAGCGAGGGTGACAACCGCAATCACACGGAGTTTTCGGACACGTTGCGCATCGGTTTGGCGGGAGCGTGGAAATCCGTCGCGTCGGCATCGACGTATGTGCCCGGGTGCTTTGCACGGACGGCGTTCTGGCCGCTCGCGGACAGGCACGGCGGGTGAGCGCGGCGCCGAAGGGTACAATTTGCGGTTTTTCTCCGCGCGGGCAGGATCGGCGCGGCGCGGGTTCAGTCGAGTGCAATGCAGTGGAGTGAGACATCTTGAGTAACGGACATACCGGACGTAATGAACAGCAGCATGACGGCCTGAAGCGCGGGCTGAAGAACCGCCATATCCAGCTGATCGCGCTAGGCGGCGCGATCGGCACAGGACTTTTTCTGGGATCGGCGGGAGTACTGAAATCGGCGGGACCGTCGATGATTCTCGGCTACGCGATCGGCGGTTTCATCGCGTTTCTGATCATGCGGCAGCTCGGCGAAATGGTTGCGCAGGAACCCGTCGCGGGTTCGTTCAGCCACTTCGCGTACAAATACTGGGGCGATTTCCCGGGCTTCCTGTCGGGTTGGAACTACTGGGTGCTGTACGTACTCGTGAGTATGGCCGAACTGACGGCCGTCGGCACCTACGTGCATTTCTGGTGGCCGGAGGTGCCCGCGTGGGTATCGGCGCTCGTGTGCTTCGTCGTGATCAACGCGATCAACCTCACGAACGTGAAGGCGTACGGCGAGACCGAGTTCTGGTTCGCGATCATCAAGGTCGTGGCCGTGATCGGCATGATCCTGTTCGGCGGCTATCTGCTGCTGAGCGGCAACGGCGGTCCGCAGGCATCGATCTCGAACCTGTGGAGTCACGGCGGCTTTTTCCCGCATGGCGTTCACGGTCTCTTCATGATGCTCGCCGTGATCATGTTCTCGTTCGGCGGGCTGGAACTGATCGGCATCACGGCCGCCGAAGCCGACAATCCGCAGAAGAGCATTCCGAAAGCCGTGAACCAGGTGATCTACCGGATTCTGATTTTCTACATCTGCTCGCTGGTCGTGCTGCTGTCGTTGTATCCGTGGAATCAGGTCGCGGAAGGCGGCAGCCCGTTCGTGATGATCTTTTCGCAGATCGGCGCGGGATTGACGGCGAATGTGCTTAACGTCGTGGTGCTGACGGCGGCGCTGTCGGTGTACAACAGCGGCGTCTATGCGAATAGCCGCATGCTGTACGGTCTGGCGGAGCAGGGCAACGCGCCGCGCGCGCTGCTGAAGGTGGACAAACGCGGCGTGCCGTATATGGCGATCGGTCTGTCGGCGCTCGCGACGTTCGCGTGCGTGATCGTCAATTACCTGATTCCCGCCAGGGCGCTCGACGTGCTGATGGCGCTCGTCGTCGCCGCGCTGGTGCTGAACTGGTCGCTGATCAGCCTGACGCATCTGAAGTCGCGTCGCGCGATGCTGGCGCAGGGCGAGAAGCTTGTCTTCAAGTCGCTGTGGTTCCCGGCGGCCAACTGGATTTGTCTGGCGTTCATGGCGATGATTCTCGTGATTCTCGCGCTGACGCCGGGACTCAATGTGTCGGTGCTGCTGGTGCCCGTCTGGCTCTTCGTGATGTGGATCGGCTATGTGGTGAAGCGCCGGCGCGCCGCTGCACATCGGCTGGCGGGTGCGGTGGGCGGGCGCTGAATCTGCCCGGTTGCACGTTTGACCTGAGCACGTGTGTGGAAGCAAAAGCCGGATTGGCCGAAAGGCAATCCGGCTTTCTGCTTTTTCGCACCACGATCACGGATGACGAGCGGACGCGGCCAGGAAATACAAAACCCGCGGCATCCGATGGATGAACGCGGGTTCGGTAAGGTGAAGCTGAATTCTGGTGCCCAGGGCCGGACTCGAACCGGCACGCCTTGCGGCGGGGGATTTTGAGTCCCCTGCGTCTACCTGTTTCACCACCTGGGCACTTCTTGCTACAAAACTTCTTGCTACAAACGCTTGCGGCTGACTTCACGCCGCGCGAAGACGCAGATTATGGCGGAAAACCCGTTCGCGGGCAAGCCGACGCGGCTAGACGGTTCGCGAAAACCGCTGCATCGCCTGTTGGCCCAGATAACGGTCGAACACCATCGCGATGTTGCGCACGAGCATCCGCCCGGCCACCTGCACGTCGAGCCGTCGTGCGTCGATCTTCACCAGCCCGTCGTCCTCGAAGGTGCGCAGCCGCTCCAGTTCCGGCGCGAACGTGTCCTGAAAGCGGATGCCGTACGCGGCCTCGAATTCGTCGAAACGCAACTCCAGGTTGCACATCAGCTGGGTGATGACGTCGCGCCGCAGCCGGTCGTCGGCGGACAGGCGAACGCCGCGCGTGATCGCCAGTTCACCCGTGTCGATAGCTGACGCATATCCCGTCAGGTCTTTCGCGTTCTGCGCGTACACATCCCCGACCTTGCCGATCGACGACGCCCCGAAGCCGATCAGATCGCATTCGGCGCGCGTGCTGTAGCCCTGGAAGTTGCGATGCAGCGTGCGTTGCGCCTGCGCGCGTGCGAGTTCGTCGGTCGGCAGCGCGAAATGATCCATGCCGATATACACATAGCCCGCTTCCGTGAGCCGCTCGACGACCCGTTGCAGGATCGCGAGCCGCTCGGCGGGCGGCGGCAGCGTGGACGGGTCCATCTGCCGCTGCATCTTGAAGAGTTGCGGCATGTGCGCGTAGCCGAAGACGGAGAGCCGGTCGGGCGCGAGTTCGAGCATCGTATCGAGCGTCCGGCTGAAGCTGCTCACCGTCTGATACGGCAAACCGTAGATCAGATCGACGCCGATCGAATGAAAACCCGTTGCGCGCGCGGCGCGGATCACGCTCGCCGTCATCTCGAGCGGCTGGATGCGGTTGATTGAGCGCTGCACGACGGGATCGAAGTCCTGCACGCCGAGACTCAGGCGATTGAAGCCGAGATTGCGCAGATGCACGATGGTTTTCGGCGGCGCCTCGCGCGGATCGACTTCGATCGAAAACTCGCCTTCGGCGT
This sequence comes from Paraburkholderia azotifigens, assembly GCF_007995085.1. Lineage (GTDB taxonomy): Bacteria > Pseudomonadota > Gammaproteobacteria > Burkholderiales > Burkholderiaceae > Paraburkholderia > Paraburkholderia azotifigens. The sequence goes on along the minus strand of NZ_VOQS01000001.1, from coordinate 1,778,785 downwards.
CGCTGCGCAGCAGGAAGTGCTCGCGCGTCGTCGCCATCAGTTCCGACATTTCGTCGTGCGACAGAAAAGTGGGCGTGCCGCCGCCCCAGTGCAATTGCGACACGGGCCGGGCGGTGTCGAACAGTGCCCCCTGCAGCGCGATCTCGCGCTTGAGCCGTTCGAGATACGGCGCGGAGCGCGCGCGGTTCTTCGTCACCACCTTGTTGCAGCCGCAATAGAAACAGACGGTGTCGCAAAACGGAATGTGGAAGTACAACGAGAGACCGGTTTCCGATGCGCCTTTGTCGGCGGCTGCGCGGCGGTAGTCGTCGGCGGAGAAGTCGTCACGGAACTGGAGCGCTGTCGGGTACGACGTGTAGCGCGGGCCGTTCGCGCTGTACTTGGCGAGCAGGTCGGGGCGGAACAGCGAATCCGCCGAAGGGAAAGAAGGCGCGGTGTTCATCGGATCGGTCTCCAGACGCCCGCCTGATTGCGCCAAGCCGCTTAGAATGCGGCTCGTTCTGATGCCCGGATGAAGCAGAAGGCGCCGTGCGAGCGTGGGTTGAGCTCGAACGAGTGTAAGGGCGCGCGTGCGCGAGAACTTGAGTAAAAAGGTCGCAACGCGTCAGATGGCACAATATCGGTTGATCGGCGTCAAGGTTTTGATGGTTTGTCCGCCGTTTCGCGTACTCGTGTATCAGGAAGTGTGTCGTGTCTCTTCATCTGCCTCAAACGCCGTCCGCTGCGGCGGATCATGCGTGCCGCCCGAATTGCGGCGCGTGCTGCATCGCCCCGTCGATATCGAGCCCGATTCCCGGCATGCCGCACGGCAAGCCCGCGGGCATACGCTGCGTGCAGCTCGGCGACGATCTGCGCTGCGCAATCTTCGGCAAGCCGGAACGTCCGGCGTGCTGTTCGGGTCTACAGCCACAGCCGGACATGTGCGGCAGCTCGCGCGACAAAGCGCTCGCCTGGCTCACGCGTCTGGAAACCGACACGCGGCCGTGATCGTCGACGTCGCGGCTCGAAAGACTGAAGACAATCCATCGAAGGCAATAGCGGCTCGGCGCTGACCGTGCCACAGGAGAATCTGCATGACCCAATCCGCCGCGCCCGCACGGCGCCGCTTTCTGATTTCCGCGCTGTCCGCCTGCGTGGCCGCAGGCATCACGGCGCCGCTCGTCGCATGCGCAACGTCGACGTTTCCGTTTATTCCGGATCACTACACGTTTTCGCAAAGGCAGGTTCAAGACGCTGTCCAGCGCAAGTTTCCGTATCAGCGCACGGTATCGCAGGTGTTCGATGTCGCGCTGAGCAATCCCGTCGTCGGCTTGCTGCCCGATACGAACCGTGTCTCGGTGCGGCTCGATGCGCGGCTCGCGAGTCCATTCCTGCAGCAGCCGGTGAACGGCGTTTTCACGCTGTCGAGTCAGCTCGAATACGATCCGCAAAGCCGCTCCGTCGTGCTGCGACAGCCGAACGTCGACAACGTGAGCGTCGACGGCAACGCGCAGGCCTATACGCAGCAGATCGACGCGGCCGCGGCCGTGCTCGCCACTCAACTGCTGACCAACTATCCCGTCTACACCTTCAAGCCCGAGCAGCTGCAATTTGCCGGAGTGAATTACGAACCCGGTACAATCACGGTCCTTACAAACGGCATACGCGTGCAGATCGTCGAAAAGTGACGCACGCGCGGCCGGGCGGCTGCGCCATTCTTTCGGACGCGGCCGTTTTGCCTACCAACTTCAAGCGAAAGGCCACGGATGGACTGGATCATCACGTTGAAGGCGCTGATTCTCGGCGTCGTGGAAGGCTTGACCGAATTTTTGCCGGTATCGAGCACGGGTCACCTGATCGTGGCCGGCAGTCTGCTGAATTTCGACGTCCCGCAGGAAAAAACTTTCGATGTCGTGATCCAGCTCGGCGCGATTCTCGCCGTGTGCTGGGAATTCCGGCAGCGCATCGTCGACGTCGTGGCGGGGCTCGCGACACGCACCGAAGCGCGGCGTTTTACGCTCAACGTGATCATCGCGACGATTCCGGCCATCGTGCTGGGTCTGCTGTTCGAAAAAGCGATCAAGACCGTGCTGTTTTCGCCCGTGCCCGTCGCGTTCGCGCTGGTGGTGGGCGGCGTGCTGATCCTCTGGGTCGAGGCGCGGCAGCGCAACCGGCCGGATGTTCGGGCGCGCATTCATTCGGTCGACGACATGACGCCACTCGACGCACTCAAGGTCGGTCTCGCGCAATGCTTCGCGCTGATTCCGGGCATGTCCCGCTCCGGCTCGACGATCATCGGCGGCATGCTGTTCGGCCTCGACCGGCGCGTCGCGACCGAGTTCTCGTTCTTCCTCGCGATCCCCATCATCTTCGGCGCGACGGTCTACGAGCTGCACAAGGGCTGGCACGAACTGTCGACCGATGCGCTGGGGCTCTTTTCGATCGGTCTTCTCGCGGCGTTCGTCAGCGCGTTCGCTTGCGTGCGCTGGCTGCTGCGCTACATCGCCGCGCACGATTTCAGCGCGTTTGCGTGGTATCGAATCGGCTTCGGCTTGCTGATCCTGCTGATCGGCTATAGCGGCGGGCTGAGCTGGGCGGACTGACGCTTCTCGGTCTTTCGCCCGGTTTTTCGCTCGGTCTTTCGAAGACCGGATGTGAAAAAGGCCTGCGGTATGCAAACCGCAGGCCTTTTTTGTTTGCGTTGACGTTTCCGTTGAAGCTCAGGCACTTCAGCTGTTCGGACGACGCTTGTAGATCAGATCCCACACGCCGTGCCCGAGGCGCAGGCCGCGCTTCTCGAACTTCGTCACGGGGCGATAGTCGGGACGCGGTGCGTAGTCGTCGGCGGTGTTTTCGAGCGCGGGTTCTGCGCCCAGCACTTCGAGCATCTGTTCCGCGTAGTTCTGCCAGTCGGTCGCGCAATGGATGTACGCGCCCGGCTTCAGCCGCGACACCAGCAGCGCGACGAACTTTGGCTGGATCAGGCGGCGCTTGTGGTGACGCGCCTTGTGCCACGGATCGGGAAAGAAGATGTGCACGCCGTCCAGACTCGCGGGTGCAATCATGTTCTCGAGCACTTCGACGGCGTCGTGCTGGATGATGCGGATGTTCGACAGGTTCTGCTCGCCCATCAGCTTGAGCAGCGCGCCGACGCCCGGCTCGTGCACTTCGACGCCGAGAAAATCGTCGTCGGGACGATGCGACGCGATCTCGGCCGTCGTCGCGCCCATGCCGAAGCCGATTTCCAGAATGCGCGGTGCGCGGCGTCCAAAGACGGTGTCCCAGTCCGGCTGCACTGGCGTGTAGGGCACGACGAAGCGCGGGCCGAGTTCGTCCATCGCGCGGCGCTGTCCCGTCGACACGCGGCCGGCACGCGTGACGAAGCTGCGGATGCGGCGCAGGTGCAGCGCGTTTTCCGGCGCGGCGGTGTCGGCGTTGCCATTGGAGTCGGGCTGTTCGTCACCCATAAGCTGGGAAGGATCGCGCGGCAGACCGGCTTCGTTCGGATCGTGAATCATCGTGATGAAGGCATGAGTGGCGGCGGAAATCACTGAACCGACTGGCGTGAGATGCGTCTTTCGATGCTCGCGGCAGGACGCACGCTATAAAAAAGCCGCCTTCAGGGAGGCGGCTCTCACGCTGGATTTTCCGCCTGGTCTCCCAACGCGCGCGTTGCGGCGGAGGGAGCGGCTGAAAGTGGAGCGGGCGATGGGAATCGAACCCACGGCTCTAGCTTGGGAAGCTAGGGTATTACCATTATACGACGCCCGCAGAGGGCGCTATTTTACGCGGATTCGGCGGCTTTGGGCAAATCGCCGGTTGTACGAAGCACCCGGCATTGCGCCGAATCAGGCGCGTATCAGATGCCGAACAGCGTCAGCGACACGGCCGCGCGCGTCACGACCATCAGCAGCACCTGGACGATCACGAACAGCAGGATCGGCGACAGATCGATACCGCCGAGTCGCGGCATGACCTTGCGCAGCGGATCCAGAAACGGCGCCGTCAGCTGATACAAAATCGGCATGGCGGGCGAACGCGGATTGAGCCACGACAGCAGCGCCATCAGGATCGTCAGCCAGATCAGCAGGTTCAGCGCCCATTTGACGACCGTCAGCAGCGCGACGATCAGCAGCGACGGCATCAGCGCGAGGGGATCGACGCCGACGATCGCGACCATCAGCACGACATAGACGATCGACGTGATCAGCGCGGCGACGAGGCTCGCCCAGTCGATGCTGCGCGTGCTCGGAATAATCTTGCGCAGCGGCAGCACGAGCCAGTTGGTCGCCTGCATCACGGCACTCGACACCGGGTTGTACGGCTGCATGCGGATGAACTGGAGCCAGGCGCGCAGCAGCAGAGCCGCGCCGAACAGCGTGAAGATGGTATTGAGCAGAAAACGGGCGATATCGCCGAACATCGTGGGTCCTTTCCTTCAGAAAACGTCCCGGCGGGCGGGACGCGTGGCACCGGCAGGCCGGCGGACGGCTAGACAACATCGGGCGCGACGGACACTGGGTGATTCGCCAGGACGCCCGCGCGCAGATCGCCGGATTAGACGGCGACCTTGATTTCGCTGATCAGAATCTTGCCGTTGCCGCCGTCCGTGTAGTTGGGAATGTCGGCGTGCAATGTGTCGCTGGCGGGTTTGAAGACTTCGTAAAACGCGTCGACGGTGTCGAACAGAAAGTGTCCCGCAGCGACGAACGGCGGCGGCGAGCCTGGCGGCCCGGCGTTGATGCCGATGTCGACCGACCAGCCTTTCAGCGCCGCGCCGAACAGTTTCGCGGCGAGCGGCATGTGCGTGCCGCAGTAATAGTCGACGTCGAAACGTCCGCCTTCTCGATATGGATAGAGGATGCTGACCTTGATCATTGTGCGTTCTCGTCGGTTGGTCACGAAGCGCAGGCGGGCGTCGTGCGCCTGCTGCGTGTCGTTGCCCGCGTGGTGGCCCGGCATTGTCGATGGGACCGTTCGTGCCGCCGATCCCGTCGTGGGCAGTGGTCATGATGGCCCCGTTCATGCCGGACGTCACATTATCACGGCTTACTCCGCGCTTGCACCTTTCGCTGCGCCTTGGAGCGTGCGGGTGAGCGATTGCTCGACGGCGGCGGCGATCGCGTCGATGGCGGCGGGCGGCGTCGTACGCTGGCGCGCGAGTGCGATGGCCCGTCGCGACATCAGACCGAACAGCGCGCCGTGATCGCCGCCCAGCCCTTCCAGCAGCGACAGTTGCTCTTCCACCACGCCGACGTCGCCGCGTGAAACCGGTCCCGCCAGCGCATTGGCGAGCCCGCGGTCGCGGGCGGTTTCGAGCGTGCGCGCCATCATCGGGAGCAGCGCGCGCAGCGCGTCGTGTTCGTCGAACCCGAGCTTGCGCCACAGGCTCACGTTCTCGGCCAGACTGCACAGGGCGAATCCCGCCGCGTAGTGCGCCGCCGCGTGGTACAGCAGGCGGCCGTCGGCGGGAATTGACAGCGGATGGCAGCGCAGCGCGGCGGCGAGCGCCACCAGCGCCTCCTTGAGCGCGCCATCGGCCTCGATCGTCACCGAGCAGCCGGCGATCCGGTCGACATCTGTCAAATCGCCGCTGAACAGGTAAAGTGGATGAAAACCGCCGATCGACGCGCCCTGGTCCCGAGCCGGGGCAAGCAGCTCGACGGGCGATGCGCCGCTGCAATGCACGACGGCCCAGGCGTGCTTGCCGGGCGCCGCGCGCGCGGGAAAGGCGAGTGTGTTCGCTGTCGTACCGATGCTGTCATCGGGGACGGTTAAAAAGAGTATGTCCGCCGACTCGACGGCCCGCTGAGGGTCGTCATACGCGGCGCAGGATTCGATCTGACTGGCGAGCTGCCGCGCCGATTCGGCTGTGCGGCTCGCGATGGCCGTGACGGGATATCCGGCGCGTGCGAAGCCGTGCGCAAGGCAGCGCGCAATCCGGCCCGCGCCGATGAAACCCAGGCGCGGCAGGGAGGGCTGGGACATGGTTCCTGCTCCCGACGGGACTGAAAAAGAAAGCTGGAGTATCGCGCTCCAATAAATCCGGGGCGCGAACTGGCGGCTTTGGCAGGTGGTTTGGGCGCACGCAAGCGTGCGTTTCGCGGTCAACTGATGCTTTCAGGGCCGCTCGCGCGGGCACGGCAGCCGATCGTCGTGCGTGCAGGCGCGAAAACTGCTTTCAGGCTTTTCCGTAGGAGTGGATAGGCAGTCACCGTGGTTTTCTATGTCTCGCAGTCAGATTCGGGAGGTTACGATGAGCATCTTTGCTTACCGAAAGCACTTGCGGTTCCTCACGCATTCTCAACGCCGTCGCTGGTGGGATCAGAAGAAGCGGCTCAGCCCTCGGGTGAAGATCAGCGGCGCCTATGTGCCGCCTAATGTCACGCGCGAGTTCACGTACGTGAAAGTCGGTTGATGCTCATTTGAAGTGGAACATGCAAAACGCCCGGCCCGTTGGCCGGGCGTTTTTCGTTTACGGGCGCATGGTTTGCGGCGGTATGATGCGCGTCCGCAACGGCTATTCAGCGAATTTGTAATCAAAGATTACCGACACGCCGAAGACGCGGCAGGCGAGGCCAGTCAGGATGCCCGATCTGCATCGTACGAATGGCCAAACCCTTGATTTTCGACGCCGTGAGCATCCTCTGATGAATGAAAGGAAGGCCCCGGCTGGCGAAGCGCGTTCCCGCAATTGCAATTTGCAACAAATGCAGACAACGGCATGCAGGCTTTTTGGATACATTGAGTTCAGAGCATGACCGTCATGCGACCCGGTCAGAACGGCCGAGCCGCCAGGAGAAATACAAGTGAAGAAGATCGTTCCGTTTATCGCTGCTGCCGCACTCGGGGTTGGACTGACCACTGCAGCGCAGGCTCATGTGTCCGTTGGCATCGGTATTGGTATCCCTGTTGCGCCGGCTTATCCCGTCTACGCGGCGCCGCCTCCCGTGTATTACGCGCCGCCGCCTCCGCCCGTGGTGTATGCGCCGCCGCCCGTGGTCTATGCACCGCCGCCGCCCGTGGTAGTGGGTGGGTACTACGGCTATCACCGGCCTTACTATCGCCACGGCTATTACGGCCGTCCGTATTACCGGTATTGATGTTGGGGCTGCGTAGTGCGTTGACGCTACGCGTGCCGGACGACACAACGGCGCAACGCCGGCTCAGCGCCGCGTTGCGCCGTTTGCATCTGGACGCGTAAAACCGCAGGCACGATCAGCTTGCGACGTGCGCCATCGGCATGATCAGGTCGTGGTAGCCATTGACGATCACGCTGTACGAGAAATAAGCAAACAACAGCGCCGACAGTACGTGACAGATGCGCAGCAGCCTTGTGCCCGCGCGTTTGCGTCCGTGGCTCGCCAGTCCGCAGATAAAGAGCGTCCAGCACAGCCCGCCGAGGAAAAAGCCGCCGAGAAAGACGGGCGCCGTCGTGACCGTTGTAGCGCCCGCTTTGGCGATTAGCGCGCCGCCGACAGCCGCGAACCACAGAATCGCGCTCGGCGAAGAGATGGCGAGCAACGCGCCGCGCAGGAAGCCGCGCTTCGGATCGAGATGCGGTGTCGACGCGTCGGCTTCACCTTCGACGGGCGGCGCCGACGCCGGAAACAGCGCCTCGCGCGCCATTTTCCAGGTCAGAAAGAGCAGGATCGCCGCGCCGCCGATCCACACGACCCAGCGCACCGACTCGAATTGCAGCAGCGCGGCCATGCCCACGAGCGCGAGCGCCGCGTAGACGAGATCGCCGAAACAGGAACCGAGGCCGAGCCAGAAGCCCGGCCTGAAGCCGTGCGACAACGTCAGCGAAATGATCGCGACGTTGACGAGACCGATATCGAGGCACAACGACAGCGAGAGGAAAAAACCGTCCGACAACATCGACAAGCTATGCATCCGTTCAACCGCTTTGATGATTTTGTTGTTCAGGAGGAGGCGGTTGCGGGCGTCGAGCCGCAACCGCTGCGGCTCACAGACCGAGCTCGTTCCACAGACCGTCGATGCGTGCTTTCACGGCGTCGTCCATCACGATCGGACGGCCCCATTCGCGGTCGGTTTCGCCGGGCCATTTGCTGGTTGCGTCGAGTCCCATCTTCGAGCCGAGGCCAGCCACGGGCGAGGCGAAATCCAGATAGTCGATCGGCGTGCGATCGACCAGCACGGTATCGCGCGTCGGATCGATACGCGTCGTAATCGCCCAGATGACCTCCTTCCAGTCGCGGATGTTCACGTCTTCGTCAACCACGACGATGAACTTCGTATACATGAACTGCCGCAGGAAGCTCCACACGCCGAACATCACGCGCTTTGCGTGGCCCGGATAGCTCTTCTTCATCTGCACGATCGCCATCCGGTAGCTGCAGCCTTCGGGCGGCAGATAGAAGTCGGTGATTTCGGTGAACTGCTTTTGCAGCAGCGGCACGAACACCTCGTTCAGCGCGACGCCCAGCACGGCCGGCTCGTCGGGCGGTTTGCCCGTGTAGGTGGAGTGATAGATCGCGTCGCGGCGCATCGTGATGCGCTCGATCGTGAAAACGGGAAACCATTCCTGCTCGTTGTAGTAGCCCGTGTGATCGCCATACGGGCCTTCGAGCGCATGCTCATAGGATGCGCTTGCGCCTTTCGACGGACGCGGCGGCGCACCGTCGGGCGTGGCCGCCGGCTGACCTTCCTGCGGATAGATGAAGCCTTCGAGCACGATCTCCGCGCGCGCGGGCACCTGCAGCGTATCGACGCCCGGCGTGATGCACTTCGCGAGCTCCGTGCGGCCGCCGCGCAGCAGCCCCGCGAACTGGTATTCGGACAGCGTGTCGGGCACGGGCGTCACCGCGCCGAGGATCGTCGCCGGATCGGCGCCCAGCACGACCGCAACGGGATACGGCTTGCCGGGATTCTTCAACGCGAACTCGCGGAAGTCGAGCGCGCCGCCGCGATGCGCGAGCCAGCGCATGATGACCTTGTTGCGCCCGATCACCTGCTGCCGGTAGATCCCCAGGTTTTGCCGCGTCTTGTTCGGCCCGCGCGTGACCGTGAGGCCCCAGGTGATCAGCGGACCCGCGTCGCCCGGCCAGCAGGTCTGAATGGGCAATTTCGCGAGATCGACATCGTTGCCCTCCCAGACGATTTCCTGGCAGGGCGGGCCGCTCACCGTCTTCGGCGCCATGTCCCAGACCGCCTTCGCCAGCGATAGCAGCTTGCCGGCGTCCTTGAGGCCCTTGGGCGGCTCCGGCTCCTTCAGTGCAGACAGCAGACGCCCGACGTCGCGCAGCGATTCGAGCGCCGCCTGATCGCCGCTGGCGTCGCTCGGCGTGGCCGAATCGATACCCATGCCGAGCGCGACGCGCCGCGGCGTGCCGAACAGATTGCCGAGCACCGGGAACGCATGCGTCTCCTTCGACTCGAACAGCAGCGCGGGGCCGCCTGCGCGCAGCACGCGATCGCACAGCTCCGTCATTTCCAGGATAGGCGACACCTTTTGCGAGATGCGGCGCAACTCGCCAAGCGATTCGAGGCGGCTCGCGAAGTCACGCAGGTCTTTGTATTTCATCGGTCTGTTCTGGCAGTGCTGCAAGAGCGGGAAAAGCAGGCGGCACGGTGACGAGCGGATGACGAACGACCGCGCCGAATGGATTGTCGATTTTACCTGCGTTAGGAAGCGCACGTTGAATACGGAAAATGTCAATCGGCTGCAAAGGCCCGTATGCAGGGCGCTTGAAGCTCCTGAACACTGTTCATTATTACAATTGGTTATAGTTTTGACATTCTATAGTGTTGACGATCTATAAAACCCTGATAGAATCCGGTCACATCGGTTGCAGGGAATTGATAGTTTTTACCACCGTCCCCCGGTCCTTCAGACGCAACGCGTCGCTCTTACCGCCCCTGCACGGTATTGACGGTCACAAGTAGTCTCCACCAGCGCATTTCGACGCTGGTTTTTCGCGTGGGAGCCACCGTATGCGTGCTTTTTGGCATGCAGGCGGCCCTTTTCAAGATTTTGGCTCCCCAACGGTACTTTTTGCCGTTTTCCCGACGTCGTTGTCGCCTTAACCAGAGCGCGCGGCGTCTTGGCTTTTGCGAACTGCATTTCAGCCGGTCGTTTTTACGGTGTTCGCGGGCCAGCAACATGGGAGATCTGAATGAACGCCTGGTTATCGTGGCGTCCCAACGAGCGGCTCGCGCAAGTCATGCGCGGGGCGCTGCGTCAAGGGACGCGTGTGAGTCATCATCTTTTCAGCGTGGTCGGCGGGTTCGCTGTCCTGTTCGCGCTTACGCTGTGGCTGATGCCCAGCTGGCGCCTGACGCTGGCGACGCGGCTGATGCCCTTCATCTCGGCCGCTGTGCAGGCCGGTCCCGCCCGTCTGCTGCAGGGCAACCCGCTGCCGTCGTTCGCGCCGCCACAGCGCGGCAACGCGGCGCCGCACGACGATACGCTGTCGAGCTCGTCGAATACGGGTACGGGCGACAAGCCCAACACCGCGGCGGCTGCCGCTGACGCCGGCTATAACGTCGCCAGCGACAACAGCAGCAGCTTCACGGTGCCGTCGTCGGGCGCGGGAGTCAGCACGGGCCTTTCCTCGGCCGCGCTGAACGGCCTCGATCCGCGCACACTGCCGAGCGTCAGCACGATCGCGTCGATGATCCCGTCGCAACGCGTGTCGCCCGATGCACGCGGCGACCGCGTGCTCGTGTCCACCCGCGAGCAGGATCTCGTTGCGACCTTTATCGCGCGTCGCTACCGCGTCGCTCAGGAGCCCGTCAGCGAGCTCGTGAAAGCCGCGTTCGACACGGGCCGCGAAGTCGGTCTCGACCCGCTGCTGCTGCTCGCGGTGATGGCGATCGAGTCGGGCTTCAACCCATACGCGGAAAGCGGCGTCGGCGCCAAAGGCCTGATGCAGGTCATGTCGACGGTGCATTCGGACAAATTCCGCTACTTCGGCGGACAGAGCGCGGCGCTGGAGCCGCTCGCGAACATCAAGGTCGGGGCGATCGTGCTGAAGGACTGCATCGCGCGCGGCGGTTCGCTGCCGGGTGGCTTGCGTCTGTACGTCGGTTCGACGTCGCCGGACGATGGCGGCTACGGCGCGAAGGTGATGGCCGAGCGCACGCGTCTGCGCGACGTGGCACGGGGCCGCAAGGTGCCGATCAACTCGCCGCAAGCGCCTTCCACGGTGACGGCGTCGACGCCGTCTCCGGCTGCGTCGTCGAATGGCGCGAACAAGCGCGTCCAGGTGACGCTCGAAGGACATCCGCTGACGGCGGCGACGCCGGTGAAGGGTGCGGAGCAGGACGATGCGAGCGCCAACACGGCGAAGCATCCGTCGCAGCCTGAGCTGGGCGCCTGAACGCGTTCCGCCGAAAGCTGATCCGGCAAAAAAAAAGGGCACCTTCGGGTGCCCTTTTTCGTTGGCTAGCTTGTTTCGCGTCTAGCCGCCGAACAGTTTCTGCAGACGATCGACAGCCTCTTCCAGCTTCGAATAAGCCGTCGCGTACGACAGCCGGATGTACTCGCGCGGCTGGTACGAGCCGAAATCCATGCCCGGCACGAGCACGATGCCCGCGTCGTGCAGCATCGCCGTGGTGAGCGCGGCGCTATCGCCCGCGGCCGGATGGGCGACGCCGCGGCAATCAGCATAGACATAAAACGCACCGTCCGGCATCACGGGCACCGAAAAGCCGAGCGATTCGAGCGCGGGGGCAATGAAATCGCGGCGGCGCTTGAATTCGAGCCGGCGGCCTTCGTAGATTGCCAGCGTATCCGGCTCGAAGCAGGCGAGCGCCGCATGCTGCGCGAGCGCGGACGCGCAGATGAACAGGTTCTGCGCGAGCTTCTCGAACGCGCCGATGAGGGCGGGCGGTACTACCAGCCAGCCCAGGCGCCAGCCAGTCATGTTGAAGTATTTCGAGAAGCTGTTGACGGTGACCACGTCCTCGCCGAACGACAGCGCGGACACGGGCGGCGCGTCGTAGCTCAGGCCCTGGTAGATCTCGTCGACGATCGTGAAACCACCGCGCGCCCGGACCGCTTCGACGATGCGCTTGAGTTCGGCCGGTTCGATCGACGTGCCCGTCGGGTTCGACGGCGACGCGAGCAGCACGCCACGCGTGTTCGCGTTCCACAAACGTTCGACGTCGGCCGCAGTCAACTGGAAGCGCTCGGCCGGCCCGCTCGGCACCAGCACCGGCTTGCCCTCGGCGGCGGCGACGAAATGACGGTTGCACGGATAGCTCGGATCGGGCATCAGCACTTCGTCGTCGCGGTCGACGAGTGCCGCGCACGCCAGCAGCAGTGCCGCCGAAGCACCTGCCGTCACGACGATCCGCGCCGGATCGATGTCGAGGCCGTATGCATGCCTGTAATGCCCGGCGATCGCCTCGCGCAGCGGATGAATGCCGAGCGCGCTCGTGTACTGCGTGACGCCGCTGCGCAGCGCTCGCGTTGCAGCCTCGATCACAGGTTCGGGCGCCGTGAAATCGGGTTCGCCGATTCCCATGTGGATGATGTCGCGCCCTGCACGCTCCAGCAGGGCAGCTTCCTTCGCCAGTTCCATCACGTAGAACGGCTGGATGGCGTCGACGCGGGCGGCCAGTTTCACGAGGGGTTCGGTCACGCTGTTCATTCGATCAATCCAGTTCAATACAAAAGCGCGGACATTGCCGCGCAAACAACAAAGGCGGGCCCGCGTAACGCCGGACCCGCCTGCATCGCCAACAGCCGAGGGCAGCCACGTTCGCTGCGCGCGCTTACTGCTTGCGGGCGGCCGCCTGCGTTTCGTCGACGCGCAGCTTCGCCGACAGCTTGTCCAGCACGCCATTCACGTACTTGTAGCCGTCCGCGCCGCCGAAGGTCTTCGCCAGCTCGACAGCCTCGTTGATGACGACGCGATACGGAATGTCGATATGGTTCTTCAGCTCGTACGCGGCCACCAGCAGCACCGCGCGTTCGACGGGCGACAGCTGGTCGATGGGGCGGTCAAGGCAAGGCGCGAGATCGGCGGACAGTGCCTCCGAATCGCGGATCACGCCATGCAGGATCGCCTCGAGATGCTCGTGGTCGGCCTTGTCGTACCCTTGGGCGCCACGCAGCTGCGCGTCGATCTCACCTGCCGGCGAACCCGACAGCAGCCACTGATAAAGCCCCTGCGTGGCCAGTTCGCGGGAGCGTCGGCGTGCGCTCTTCATGCCCGTTCCTCTTCGTCGTCCTCGTCTTCGCCTTCGCCGTCGTCATCGCCGTCGAGCTGTTCGAGCGCGACCGCGAGATTCGCCATTTCGACAGCGGTGCGGGCCGCGTCACGGCCTTTCTCGGTCATGCGGGCGACGGCCTGTTCGTCGTTTTCCGTGGTCAGCACGGCGTTCGCGACGGGGATGCCGAAGTCGAGCGCAATGCGCGAGATGCCCGAGCCGCTTTCGTTCGACACGAGTTCGAAGTGATACGTCTCGCCGCGAATGACCGCGCCGAGCGCGATCAGCGCGTCGAACTGGCCGCTTTCGGCGAGCTTTTGCAGCGCGAGCGGGATTTCGAGCGCGCCCGGCACGGTGACGAGCAGCACGTCTTCGCCCGTAACGCCGAGGCGTTCGAGTTCTTCGATGCACGCGTCAGCGAGGCCGTTGCAGACGGGTTCGTTAAAGCGCGATTGGACGATGCCGATGCGCAGACCGTCGCCGTCGAGATTCGGTTGGTATTGTCCGATTTCCATATGAGGTCCGTAGTGTGTTGGTTGAGCGCAGATGAACTGGAACTACGCGAAAACTGGTCGTAAGAGCCGTTGATGCGTTCAGCAGTTCTGCGGCTTCTGGGCCGCGCTGCCTGGCATCGGCACGAAGCCGGTCACTTCGAGCCCATAGCCGGACATGCTGCCCAGCTTGCGCGGGTTCGACAGCACCTGCATCTTGCCGACACCGAGTTCGCGCAGAATCTGCGCGCCGATGCCATACGTCTTGAAGTCCACCGGGCGGCGCTTGAGCGCCTCGGCGCGGCTTTTTTCGTCGAAAGCCTTGAACACGTCGATCATGTGTTCCTTCGAGTCGCCGCAATTCAGCAGCACGATCACGCCGTGATCGTGCGCGGCAATTTCCTTCATCGCGGCGTCGAGCGTCCACGAGTGCGTGGACGTGCCGACTTCCAGCAGATCCAGCACCGACAACGGCTCGTGCACCCGCACCATCGTTTCGCGGTCCGGCGTGGGCGTGCCGCGCACCAGCGCCATGTGCGGCTGGCCGCTCGGCTGGTCCAGATACATCACGGCGCGGAACGGGCCGTGCACGGTCTGCATCGTGCGTTCGCACACGCGCTCCACGATCGATTCCGTGCGGCTGCGATAGTGGATCAGGTCGGCGATCGTGCCGATCTTCAGGCCGTGTTCTTCGGCGAACGTCAGCAGGTCGGGCAGGCGCGCCATCGTGCCGTCGTCCTTGATGATTTCGCAGATCACGGCAGCGGGCGTGAGCCCCGCGAGCGCCGTGAAATCGCAGCCCGCTTCCGTGTGGCCCGCGCGCACCAGCACGCCGCCCGGCTGCGCCATGATCGGGAATACGTGGCCCGGCTGGACGATGTCCTCGGCGCGCGCGTTCGCCGCGACAGCCGTCGCGATGGTATGCGCGCGGTCCGCCGCCGAAATGCCCGTGGTGACGCCTTCGGCTGCTTCGATGCTCACCGTGAACGCCGTGCCGTACTGCGTGCCGTTGCGGTGCGTCATCAGCGGCAGGTTGAGCTGACGGCAGCGTTCCTGCGTGAGCGTCAGGCAGATCAGGCCGCGGCCAAAGCGCGCCATGAAGTTGATCGCTTCCGGCGTGATGAACTCCGCGGCGATGACGAGGTCGCCCTCGTTTTCGCGGTCTTCTTCGTCGACAAGAATCACCATCCGGCCAGCTTTGAGCTCGGCGATGATTTCAAGGGTGGAGGCGAGGGTCATGTTGGCGAGAAGTTTGGGAAAGCGCGTATTTTACGCCACGCCGCCCGGCAAGTCGCCCGTCCGAACGGCATATGCCATTCGGACGAATGTTCAGCCGCAAAGAGGAAGGCGAGACTACTTCGGTGCGTTGAGCATCCGCTCGACGTACCGCGCGATCAGATCGATCTCCAGATTGACCTGCGTACCTTCCTTCAGAGCCTTGAGCGTGGTGACTTCAACCGTATGCGGAATAAGATTGATCGAAAACTCGCAGCCGTCGTCGCGGTCATTCACCGAGTTCACGGTGAGGCTCACGCCGTTCACGGTAATCGAGCCCTTGTACGCCAGATACTTGCCGATCTCGCGCGGCGCGAGCACGCGCAGTTCGTGCGATTCGCCCACACGCGCGAAACGCGTCACCGTGCCGAGGCCGTCCACGTGGCCCGATACGATATGGCCGCCCAGCCGGTCATGCGAGCGCAGCGCTTTTTCGAGGTTGACTTCGCCCGTGCCGCCGAGACCCACCGTCCGGTTCAGGCTTTCGCGCGACACGTCGACGTCGAACGACGCCGGCGATTTTTCGATCACCGTCATGCACGCGCCCTGAATGGCGATGCTGTCGCCCAGTTGCACGTCTTCCATGTCGAGGCCGCCCGCGTCCACATGCAGGCGAACGCCCGCGTCCGGATCGTTGCCCAGCGGCTTGATCGATGCAATGCGGCCGACAGCCGCGACGATTCCCGTAAACATCGTGTCGTGTCCTATATCGATTGGTCAGTGCGTGGGCGTCTTTCGGATCAGGCGCGCGAGAATCCGCACGTCGCTGCCGATTCTGTCCACGGCATGAAACTCGAGTTGCGTGCGCCCGTCCAGCGCGCCCGGCGCGGCGAGATTGAACATGCTCATCGAGTCGTTGCCGAGCAGACTCGGCGCGAGATAGACGAGCAGTTCGTCGACGCAGCCTTCGCGCAGCAGCGACCCGTTCAGCTTGTAGCCCGCTTCCACGTGCAGTTCGTTGACTTCGCGCCTGGCGAGTTCGTCGAGCATGCGGGGCAGGTCGACCTTGCCGTTTTCGTTCGCGAGCGGCACGATCTCCGCGCCGCGGTCATGCAGCACGGCGGCGCGTTCTTCGAGCAGCGGCGTGAGCGTGCTGCAGAAGATCAGCGTCGGCGCGCCCGCCAGAATCTGCGCTTCGGGCGGCACGTCGAGCTGGCTGTCGATCAGCACGCGATGGGGCTGACGCGGCGTATCGACGGCGCGCACCGTCATACGCGGGTTGTCTTCTTTCACGGTGCCGATGCCAGTCAGGATCGCCGACGCACGGGCGCGCCACGCATGTCCGTCGTTGCGCGCCGCTTCGCTCGTAATCCACTGGCTTTCGCCCGACGGCAGGCCCGTGCGGCCATCCAGCGAGGCGGCCACTTTCATCCGCACCCAGGGACGGCCGCGCGTCATCCGCGACACGAAGCCGATGTTCAGCTCGCGCGCGTCGTTTTCGAGCAGGCCGCAGCGCACTTCGATGCCCGCGTCGCGCAGCATCGAAAGTCCACGCCCGGACACGCGCGGGTTCGGATCTTCCATCGCGGCAACTACGCGCGCGAGCTTCGCCTCGATCAGCGCATTCGCGCACGGCGGCGTGCGGCCGAAGTGGCTGCACGGTTCCAGTGTCACGTATGCAGTCGCGCCCTTGGGATCGTGGCCGCGCTTGCGTGCGTCCTTCAGCGCCTGAATTTCCGCGTGGTCGTGACCGGCCGGCTGCGTGAAGCCTTCGCCGATCACCTCGCCATTCTTCACCAGCACGCAGCCGACACGCGGATTCGGGTCGGTCGTGTACAGGCCGCGCCAGGCGAGGGCCAGCGCGCGCTCCATGTGGACGAAATCGGTCTGCGAGAACATCGGTTTCGGGTTATCCCTTCAGTGTTTCGTCGGCGTGGATCAGGCGAGCGACTTGAATGCGCCGCGCGCGGCTGCGATGGTTGCGTCGACGATCGCGTCGTCGTGCGCGCTCGACACGAAGCCGGCTTCGTACGCGGATGGCGCGAAGTACACGCCCGCATCGAGCATCTTGTGGAAGAACGTGTTGAAGCGCGGCACGTCGCAGCGCGAGATTTCGGCGAAGCTGCCCGGCACCGAATCCGAGAAGTACAGGCCGAACATGCCGCCGACAGAATCCGCCGCAAACGGAATCTTCGCTTCGCGCGCGGCTTCCGTGAGGCCTTGCACGAGGCGCGTGGTCTGACGCGACAGCGCATCGTAGAAGCCGGGCGCCTGGATCAGTTGCAGCGTCTTCAGACCGGCCGCGACGGCGATCGGATTGCCCGACAGCGTCCCCGCCTGATACACGCCGCCGAGCGGCGCGAGATGAGCCATGATGTCGCGCCGTCCGCCGAAGGCCGCGGCCGGCATGCCGCCGCCGATCACCTTGCCGAGACAAGTGAGATCCGGCGTGATGCCGTACAGTTGTTGAGCGCCGCCGAGCGCGACGCGGAAGCCGCACATCACTTCGTCGAAGATCAGCACCGAGCCGTACTCGGTACACAAACGACGCAGCGCACCGAGGAATTCGGGCGTCGCGCGAACGAGGTTCATGTTGCCCGCCACCGGCTCGACGATCACCGACGCGATCTCGCCGCCGAACGCCTTGAACGCTTCTTCGAGCGCGGCGACGTTGTTGTATTCGAGCACGGTGGTGTGCTTCGCGATATCGACGGGCACGCCCGCCGACGTCGGATTACCGAACGTCAGCAGGCCCGAGCCGGCCTTCACGAGCAGGCTGTCAGCGTGGCCGTGATAGCAGCCCTCGAACTTGACGATACGGCTGCGGTTCGTGAAGCCGCGCGCAAGACGCAGTGCGCTCATCGTCGCTTCCGTGCCGCTCGACACCATCCGCACCTGCTCCATCGAAGGCACGAGCTTGCAGATTTCCTCGGCGATCTCGATCTCGGCTTCCGTCGGCGCGCCGAACGAGAAGCCGTTCGCCAGCACGCGCTGCACGGCCTCGAGTACCTCGGGATGCACATGGCCGACGATCATCGGCCCCCACGAGCCGATGTAGTCGATATAGCGCTTGCCCTCGGCGTCCCAGAAGTACGCGCCTTGCGCGCGCTCGATGAAACGCGGCGTGCCGCCGACCGAACGGAAGGCGCGCACAGGCGAATTGACGCCGCCCGGAATGGTTTTCTGGGCGCGGTCGAAGAGTTCTTGATTGCTGGGCATGAGCGTTGGACCTGCTTGGGTTGGGCTCGCGCGTCAAAAGGCTGGGACTTGCGCGAGTGCAGTACAAGGGCGGCGTCGGTGTGGTCCGGATGCTTGCGCACTGGCGCAGAGCGGCCACGCGACCGTCAGAATGACCTCACGAAATTGTACCGGAGTCGTGTCGAATCGGCCGCGAGCGGGGCGGAGCGGCGAGGCGCGGACAGGTTGCGCTCAGGCGTCGCCGGAATCGCCACCGCCTTCGCCTGGCGTGCCATCCGGGCGCTTGCGCGAGCTGAAGTACATCGCGACGCGAGCCGCACGTTTGCCCGCAGCAGCCTTGTTCGCGGCGCTCCAAGCCTGTGTGGCCTGTTCTTTCGTCGACGACGCCGGCTTGTCCGACGGCGGCGCGAGCGCGGCAGCGGGACGCGCCCGCTTGCCCGTCCGTTCTATCCACAGCTTTTCGAGCGCGCCTTCCGCCATGGGTTTGATCGAGATGCCCGAGGTTTGAGCGTCCCACGTCTGCACGGAGAACGGGTGCTTGCGCAGTTCGTCGCGCGTTACCACGACTTCATGATGCGCATCGACGAGATAGTCGTACACGAAGTCGACGCACAGCCGATAGCCGCGCTTTTTGGTCGCATCGGGCACTTCGTACGGCGCGCGCGTCACGTAGCCCGACGCAAATATGCCTTTGGGCTCCAGCGTCACGCGATGAACGAATACGCGGTCGCCCGGCAGGATGCTTCGCGAGAAGCCGCAGCCCCAGACATCGGTGACGGCTTCGCCGGCCGCGACGCGTTTCGCCACGTCGGGCAGTTCCGGCCACGGCCATTTTTTGGGGCTCCAGATCAGCAGAAAGGCAGTCATCTGGGTCGGATGTCGGTGTCGGAAGAACGGACGGCCAGCTTAACCGATAAGGCGGAGAAAGGCCGGCGGCGGGAAGGGCGGGATGGGGCGTCGGGTACAATCAGGGGCCGTATCCGCAGCGCTGCACGGTCCGCTGGATCCAGCAGAGCCGTTCCTTTTGCGCTGCTTCTCAATGGAATTCCATGTCTCACGACGTCAGATCCCGGCCCGACGCCCGGCTGATTCTGCTGCTCGGCGCGCTGGCCGCGTGCGGGCCGATTTCGATCGATATGTACCTGCCCAGCCTGCCGTCGATCACGCAGGCCTTCAGCGTCAGCGCGGGCGCCGCGCAGAGCACGCTGACGAGCTTCATGCTCGGCTTCTCGATCGGCATGCTGCTGTACGGGCCGATGTCCGACGCGTACGGGCGGCGTCCCGTGCTGCTCGGCGGCATCGTGATGTACACGCTCGCGACGATCGTCTGTGCACTGTCGCCGACGATCGGTTCGCTCATCACGTTCCGCTTCGTGCAGGCGCTCGGCGCGGGCGCGGCGTCGGTGCTGGCGCGCGCGATCGCCCGCGACGCGCACGGGCCGGCCGATGCGGCGCGCGTGCTGTCGATGCTTGCCATCGTCACGTCGATTGGACCGTTGCTCGCGCCGTTGATCGGCGGTCAATTGTTATTGCTCGGTGGCTGGCGCGTCGTCTTTATCGCGCTGACGATCTTCGGCGCGGTCTGCGCGGTCACGGCGTTCATGAAGGTGCCGGAAACATGGCCGCGCGAAAAGCGTGCGCACGGCGCCGTGTTTCAGTCGTTTGCCGCGTATGGCACGTTGTTGAAAGATCCCGTGACGTGGGGCACATGTTGTGCGGCGGCATGGCTTTCGCGTCGATGTTCGCGTACATCACCGCGACGCCGTTCGTGTATATCGAGTACTTCCATGTGTCCGCGCAGCATTATGGCTTTCTGTTCGGGATGAACATTGTCGGCATCATGCTCGGCAACTTCATTAACACGCGGGTGGTTGGGCGGACGGGGCCGCTGCCTGTCATTTCCGTTGCTGCGACTATCAGCTTCGTCGCGTCGCTGTTCGTGGCTTTGATGTGTCTGACCGGGTGGGGCGGGTTATGGTCGATCGTCGCCGGACTGTTTTTCGTGGTCGGTGTGGTTGGGTTGCTGTCGGCTAACTGCACGACCGATTTGATGCATCGATATCCGCGCAACGCTGGCGCTGCTGCGGCTGTGTTTGGTGCTGTTCAACTGGCGTTGGGGGCGTTGTCTTCTTTTGCCGTTGGGCTTTGGCATGATGGCTCGCCGCAAGGCATGGGGGTCACTATCGCTGTCGCTGGGTGCCTGTGTTTTGTGGGAAGGGCGTTGGTCGTGCGGTGGCATTCCAGGCTGGTCGTGTAACGGGTTGTTTTTGTCTGCGACGCTAGTCGCCATTTTTGGTTTTTGGTTTGTGCTGCGGTGGCATCCGCGGTTTCGTATCGGTGCTTCGGGCGTTGCCCCTGTGCGGGGCGGCACTTACTTTCTTTGCCGCCGCAAAGAAAGTAAGCAAAGAAAGCGGGCTCACACCGCCAGTTCTGGTAGTTGCCTGCGGGCCCCCCACGGGTCCCGCACTCCACACGGCATCGCACTGTCGTACGCCCGTT
Organism: Paraburkholderia azotifigens; assembly: GCF_007995085.1. GTDB lineage: Bacteria > Pseudomonadota > Gammaproteobacteria > Burkholderiales > Burkholderiaceae > Paraburkholderia > Paraburkholderia azotifigens. The sequence continues at coordinate 1,758,221 of NZ_VOQS01000001.1, read as the reverse complement.
GCCCGCGTACTAACTCACGCCTCACCCACTTCACACTCCCGTGCCACAGGCCGCATTACCGGGAAGTCCACGGCCGCCCAGGTGGCAAACGGTGTGTAGGCCGTCGCGCCGGAAGTGCACCACTCCGGACTGAAAAGCGGGATCGGTGTCGTAGGAGCGCCAGCGTAAGAGGTGCGACAACCTACACACCGTTTGCCACCTGGGCGGCGCAGACGGATCGCTGCCGCGGGCCGCGTTACGGGCGAATGGAGAGGGTGATGCGCCTGTTAGAGGCGTTGGCAACACACATGAAATAGCGTGTTGCCGTGTGGAGTGCGGGACCCGTGGGGGGCCCGCAGGCAAACACAAGGATTAGCGGGGTGAGCGGCTTTCTTTTGCCTACTTTTCTTTGCCGCTGCAAAGAAAAGTAGGTGCCGCCCCGCACAGGGGCAACGCAAGAAGCACCGATACGAATTCGCGGATGCCAGCGATAAAGAAACCCAAAAACCTAAAAATGGCGACTAGCGTCGCTGACAAAAAAACCGCTAGTCCTTCGGCGAAGCCGCAGCCCCGTGACTAAGCCAGTCAAGCACCGCCGACGTATCATCATCGGCGCCCTTGCGTGCCTTCGTCACAGCAGCGCTCACTTCAGAAGCCGGCGCAGCACGCCGAATCGCAACCCCAACAGCCAGAATATCGATCATCAACAGATGCAGAATCCGCGAAATCATGGAAAGCTGCGATTCGCGAATCTCGATGTGATCGGTCTCCAGCGCGACTGTCGCGCGTTTGGCCAAAGGCGTATTGCTCGACGTAATGGCGATCACCTTCGCACCCGCCTGCATCGCCACTTCCAGCACGCGCAGCAACTCGGGCGCGCGTCCCGACTTCGATACCGCGACGATCACATCGCCCTTGCCGAGCAGCGCCGCGGACGCAGCCTGCATGTACAGATCGCCATAGGCAATCGTCGGAATGCCGAAACGGAAGAACTTGTAGTGCGCATCCTGCGCGACGATGTTCGAATTGCCGAGCCCATAGAACTCGATGCGCCGCGCCCCGTTCAGCAGATCGATCGCCGCCTCGACGTGCTCGAAGTTCAGATGCTCGCGCAGCTGCAAAATCGCCGACACGGTGTTGTCCAGCACCTTCGCGCCGAAGTCCGTCGCCGTGTCGCCGAGATGCACCTGGCTGTGCGAGACGGGGATCGTGCCCGTCAAACCCGTCGCGAGTTTCAGCTTGAAATCGGACAGGCCCTGGCAGCCGAGTGAACGGCAGAAGCGGATCACCGTCGGCTGGCTCACGTCGGCCTTGCGGGCGATGTCGACGATCGGATCGTTGATGATCGAACGCGGATGGTTCAACGCGAGATCGGCGACGCGCCGTTCGGCAGGCGTCAGCGCATCGCGCATCTGCCGGATGCGCTCGAACACGGCCGACGAACTTCCGCCAGCGCGATTCGACAGCTGCTCCGCGAGAATCGCCGACACGCCGAGGAACGCCGGATACTCCGCCGTGATCACGTAGGTCGGCACGTTCTTCAGGTAAGCCTCGAAACGTCCCTTCGCCTCGAAGCGCTTACGGAACGACGAGCGCGCGAACACTTCGCCCAGACGCGGCACCACGCCGCCGCCGATATAGATGCCGCCCAGCGCGCCGAGCGTCACCGCGATGTTGCCCGCAAAGGTGCCGAGAATGCCGCAGAACACGTCAATCGTTTCAGCGGCCAGCGGATCGCCGTCGAGTCCCTTCTTGACGATCTCCGATACTTCGATCGTCGAGGGCACGCGCTTCTTGTCGCGTCCCGCGAGCGCGCGATAAATCACCTCAATGCCGGGGCCGGCCGCGACGCGTTCGAACGACACGTGCGGCCACTTCTTGCGCGCGTACTGGAGAACGAGGTCTTCGCGCTCGTCCATCGGCGCGAACGTCGCGTGGCCGCCTTCGCTGCCGAGCGCGATCCAGCGGTCGTCGGCGGGAATCAGACCCGACACGCCCATGCCCGTGCCCGGGCCGAGCAGGCCGATCACGCTGTTCTGGCGGCGTGAGCCGCCGCCGACCTGCACGCGCTGCGAATCGGTAAGTCCGGGCAGCGCCATGGCCAGGGCGGTGAAGTCGTTCACGACCAGCAGCGTATCGAAGCCGAGCGCGCGGCGCGTCGCTTCGATCGAGAACGTCCAGTCGTGATTGGTCATGCTGACCTGGTCGCCATCGACTGGATTAGCAATCGCAATCGCTGCATGATTCACGCGGCCGATCTTCGTGTCCTTCAGATACTTCTTGATGACCTCCGCAACGCCTGGATACTCGGCGCACGGATAGACGAGAACCTGCGTGATTTCGCCCGGACCCGTCTCAAGCGCGAAGCGCGCATTGGTGCCGCCGATGTCGGCGAGCAGCCTCGGTCCGTCGGCGTGCTGGCCCGCACCGGGGGCAGCCTTAGTTTGCACACCAGTAGACATCGAGTCTCACTCCCTTGTCGTTCGCCAGCGTCGAGATGGCATTTTTTTGTGGGGCGGCTGCGGCGGCATTGAGCACGTCGAGCTTTTTCTGACCGGCAATCAGCAGGAACAGCCGGTCGATCTTCTTCAATGCGGACATCGACCAGCTCACGCGCGCATGCGGGACAGCGCCGGGATGCACGGCGACGAACGGTTCGGCCGTCGAGACGGCGTGCTCCCATTCGGGCGCGTCCGCGAAAATCGATGCCGTGTGGCCGTCTTCGCCCATGCCGAGCACGGCGACATCGGGAAGATGGCGCGTACCGTCGGCGGCTTCGCCGTTCAACACGGCGACATAGCCGTCGAGCGATTGCGTCGTATCCACGAGGGGAAGGAAGGCGGCGTCACGCGCGGCATTCTGCAACAGCGTCTCGCGCGCGAGGCGCGCGTTGCTGGCGTCGTCGGTTTCGGGCACCCAGCGGTCGTCGACGAGCGTCACGGCAATGCGCTTCCAGTCGAACGGTTGCGCGGAAAGCGTCTGCAGAAACGGTCGCGGACTCGTGCCGCCGGACACGGCAAGCGTCGTCGGGCGGGCGCGGGTCGCGCTCGCACGGGCGGCGAGCGACGCATGTAACGCGTCGCCGACCGCCTTCGCCAGCGCGTCGGATTGGGCGCGCGGGTCGTCGAAAGCGTGAAGCTCGATCACTTCTCCTCCATGCTGCTTTCTTTGTTTGATCTGAGGTGCTGCGGGATCATGCTGTGCTGCACACGGCGCGCTGCGTGAAACTGATGAAAGACATCGATCATCGCAGGTCAAAACAAAACGCGCCGCACAACTTCATATTCAGTTTTCTTCTTCGAGCCAGCAGGTGCCGTGCTGCGCGAGCATCGCGCTCGCTGCCGCCGGTCCCCACGTGCCGGCCGCATACGGCTTCGGCTTGCCGGACGCGGCCCATTCGTTGAGGATAGGCTCCACCCACTTCCATGCCGCTTCCTGCTCGTCGCGACGCACGAACAGCGCGAGGCGCCCGTTGATCACGTCGAGCAGCAGGCGCTGGTACGCCTCCATCTGGCCTTCCTTGAAGAACTGGTCGAAGGCGAGGTCGAGGTGGACGCTCGACAGGTTCATCCCTTCGCCCGGCTTCTTCGCGAGGCAATACAGGCGAATGGTTTCGTTCGGCTGCAGGCGGATGACCAGCCGATTCGCGCCGGCGCGCAACGCCGACGCGCCCAGTGCCGAATGCGGCACTGCACGGAAGTTCACGACGATTTCCGCGACGCGATCCGCGAGCCGCTTGCCCGTGCGCAGGAAGAACGGCACGCCCGCCCAGCGCCAGTTTTCGATCTCGACCTTCAACGCCACAAACGTTTCCGTTGCGCTGTCGGTCTTTACGCCGGGTTCGGTTGCATACGCCGGCACCGACGTGCCGCGGATGACGCCCGAATGATACTGGCCGCGCACGGCGAGCCTGCTGATCTCGCGCGGATCGATCGGCTTGAGCGCGCGCAGCACGCGCAGCTTTTCATCGCGGACGGAATCCGAATCCATCGAATGCGGCGGCTCCATCGCGACGATCGAGAGCAACTGCAGCAAATGGTTCTGCACCATGTCGCGCAACGCGCCCGTATTGTCGTAGAAGTCGCCGCGCGCTTCGACGCCGAGTTCTTCGGCAATCGTGATCTGGATGCTCTCGACCCACTCGCGGCGCCACAGCGGCTCGAACAGCGCATTGCCGAAGCGCAGCGCGAGCAGGTTCTGCACGGGCTCTTTGCCCAGGTAGTGGTCGATCCGGTAGATCTGCTCTTCGGCAAAGATCTCGCCGACGGCGTCGTTGATCGCGTTCGACGAACGCAGGTCGTAGCCGAGCGGCTTTTCGAGCACGATACGCGCGTGCTCGTTCAACCCTACTGAGGCCAGCGCGCGGCAGATCGGGACGAACAGCGATGGACCCGTCGCCAGATAGAACACGCGCGAGCTGGGCAGATCCTGCATGGCATCGCGCAACTTCACGAAGTCTTCCGCGTTGCCAAGATCGAGCTTCACATACTCGATGCGAGCGATAAAGCTCGCCCACGCGTTTTCATCGACGCCGTTCTTCGCGACGTGCGCCTTTACGTGTTCATTGACCCATTGCAGATATCCGTCACGGTCTTCCTCATGACGCGCGACGGCCACGATCTTGCCGCTCGCCGCGAGCATGCCCGCACGGTGCGCTTCATACAGAGCCGGGAGGATCTTGCGCATCGACAGATCGCCAGTTCCGCCGAAGAGAACGAAGGTGAAGCTAGAGTCGGTTTGCATGCGTCTCCGTGGGATATCCGAGGGGCTGTAAGGCGCCCGTAGTCCGATAAAATTTTTTTGACACTGAATTGTAGTTTAACTACAATCCAAATCAAGAGGTAACGTGAATTCGATGAAAAAAGCGTGCGGGGCTTGTGAACAAGCGCCTTTTCGCGGGTGCACGTAGCTTCCCTGCATGTTAACGGACAACGCGTTCCGGCATGCGCCAGAGTGCCTTTCGGGCGCGGCGCAGCATGGCGGAAACGGGCGTTTTTCAGCGAACGACGTGCGCGGACCACCTCGAGTCTGCAACGCGCCGCAGTCAGAAGGCGGAGCAGGCAAAAATCAAAAGAGGAGACAGTTCTTGCACTGCACATCACTCATCTCTTGAGCGTCGCGCGGCCGAACCTCGGCGCGCGGGCACATCCACACCATCGTGTGCCTGTCCGACGCTCGACCGTCCAGCGTATTGCCTGTTTGACCAACCATCACACCCTGGTGACATCAGGGGCCACTCGTTTTTAGTTCAGGTGTCTGGAGGAGATAAGCAATGAAATTCCGTGCGATCATGGGCGCCCTGTGCGCCGCAGGTCTGATGTGTGGCGTCGCCACGGCCCAGGCGGCCGAATCTGTCGAAGTGCTGCACTGGTGGACGTCGGGCGGCGAGTCGAAGGCCGTCGGCGTGCTGAAGGACGACCTGCAGAAGCAGGGTTACACGTGGAAGGACTTCGCGGTGGCAGGCGGCGCGGGTGCAGCGGCCATGACGGCACTGAAGACCCAGGTGATCTCGGGCAACGCGCCGAGCGCGGCTCAGATCAAGGGCCCGCTGATTCAGGACTGGGCCTCGCAAGGCGTGCTGGTGAACGTCGACTCCGTCGCCGGCGACTGGAAGAAGAACCTGCCGCCCGAAATCGACAAGATCATGCATGCGGACGGCCACTACGTCGGGGCGCCGTTCTCGGTGCACCGCGTCAACTGGCTGTACATCAACAAGGCAGCACTCGACAAGGCAGGCGGCAAGGTGCCGACCACGTGGCCTGAGTTCTTCGCTGTCGCCGACAAGATGAAGGCAGCCGGCATCCAGCCGATCGCAATGGGCGGCCAGCCGTGGCAGGACCTGACGCTGTGGGAAGACGTCGTGCTGTCGCAAGGCGCGGACTTCTACAAGAAGGCGCTCGTCGACCTCGACCAGAAGACGCTGACGTCGGACAAGATGCTCGGCGTGTTCGACACGGTCCGCAAGATCCAGGGCTACTTCGACAGCGGCCGCACGGGTCGCGACTGGAACCTGGCGACGGCGATGGTCATCAACGGCAAGGCCGGCATGCAGTTCATGGGTGACTGGGCGAAGGGCGAGTTCGCGAACGCGAACAAGAAGTCCGGCTCGGACTACATCTGCGCGGCTGTTCCGGGCACGGAAAAGTCGTACACGTTCAACGTCGACTCGTTCGTGTTCTTCCAGCAGAAGGGCCAGAAGGCAGCGACGCCGGGCCAGCTGGCGCTCGCGAAGACGATCATGAGCCCGGAATTCCAGGAGCAGTTCAGCCTGTACAAGGGTTCGATTCCGGTTCGTCTGGGCGTGCCGATGGATAAATTCGACGACTGCGCGAAGAAGTCCTACGCTGATGAACAGACGGCCATCAAGTCGGGCGGCTATGTGCCGTCGCTGGCTCACGGCATGGCTCAGCCGGACGCAGCAGCAGGCGCAATCTCGGACGTCGTGACGAAGTTCATGAACTCGAATCAGGACTCCAAGAGCGCGGTTGCCGCACTCGCGAAGGCTGCTAAGACGAAGTAAAGCAGTCGTAGCAAAGTTGTAGCAGAACGCCCGGCGCGCATGGTCTTTAATCAGTTCATACGCGCCGGACGACGATGGCGCGTTGCATGGTGCAATGCATCACCGCGCCTCCGCCGCTCGGCGTCTTTCATGAACGCCTGACGGTTCAGTTCCAGGAGTCGAGTTGTGACTGCTTCTATTAGCGGAAACGCAAAAGGCACGACGCGTGCAACGCGTCCCGTGTCGCCGATGGCGGCATTGGCCGACCGCTGGATGCCGAAGCTGGTGTTGTCACCCAGCATCGTCATCAGCCTTGTCTTTGTCTACGGTTTCATTCTCATCACGGGTTATCTGTCGCTGTCCACGTCGCGACTGATGCCACGCTACGATTTCGCCGGGTTCGACCGGTATACCGAGCTGTTCGACAATGATGTCTGGTGGACGTCGGCGGCGAATCTCGGCTGGTTCGGCATTCCGTTTATCGCGATCTGCATTGGGCTGGGTCTGTTCCTCGCGATCCTGCTCGACCAGAAGATTCGCAACGAAGGCGCACTGCGCGCAGTGTTCCTGTATCCGATGGCGCTGTCGTTCATCGTGACGGGTACGGCGTGGCAGTGGATTCTGAATCCCGATCTCGGCTTCCAGAAAGTGCTGAACGACTGGGGCTGGACGAGCTTCTCGTTTGGCTGGCTGGGCGACCCCGACAAGGCGATTTTCTGCGTCGTGATCGCGGCCGTGTGGCAATCGACAGGCTTTGTGATGGCGCTGTTTCTCGCCGGTCTGCGCGGCGTCGACAGCGAGATCTTCAAGGCTGCGCAAGTGGATGGCGCGACGCTGCCCACCATCTACCGCAAGATCGTGATTCCGAGCATGCGCCCCGTGTTCTTCTCGGTGCTGCTGATTCTCTGCCACATCACGATCAAGACCTTCGACCTCGTCGTCGCGTTGACGGCGGGCGGTCCGGGCACGTCGTCGTCGCTGCCCGCGATGTTCATGTACACGTTTTCGTTCAACCGCGGGCAACTGGGCGTCGGCGCTGCATCGTCGATGATGATGCTCGCAACCGTCGTGGCCGTGCTCGTGCCGCTGATGTACCTGGAATCGAGGAGCACGCGCAATGCAGCCTAAGATGAACATCAGCCGCGCGTTCATTTACGCGGCACTGATCCTGTTTGCGTTGTACTTCCTGTTCCCGCTGTACGTGATGCTCTCGACGTCGTTCAAGGACATCGACCAGCTCCGCTCGGGCAACCTGCTGACGCCGCCGTCGCACTGGACAATTGCACCGTGGGTGAAGGCGTGGAGCCAGGCCTGTACGGGCGTGCGCTGCGACGGCATGGAGCCGTTCTTCATGAACTCGGTGAGGATGGTGATTCCCGCCGTGCTGATCTCGTCGATCATCGGCGCGTTCAACGGCTATGTGCTGACGCACTGGCGCTTCCGCGGTGCGGACGCGTTCTTCACGATGCTGCTGGTCGGCTGCTTCATTCCGTTCCAGGCAATCCTGTTGCCGATGGCGCGTCTGCAAGGCTTCTTCGGTTTGTCGAACACGATCGGCGGGCTGGTGCTGGTGCACGTTGTCTACGGTATCGCGTTCACGACGATGTTCTTCCGCAACTTCTACGTGAGCGTGCCGGCGGAACTCGTGAAGGCGGCGCGTATCGATGGTGCAGGGTTCTTCATGATCTTCACGAAGATCATGATGCCGATCTCGCTGCCCATCTTCATGGTCTGCCTGATCTGGCAATTCACGCAGATCTGGAATGACTTCCTGTTCGGTATCGTGTTCTCCGGTGTCGATTCGATGCCGATCACCGTGGCGCTGAACAACCTCGTGAATACGTCGACGGGCGTGAAGGAATACAACGTCGACATGGCGGGCGCGATCATCGCGGCACTGCCGACGCTGCTCGTCTACGTGATCGCCGGCCGCTACTTCGTGCGCGGTCTGACGGCGGGTGCGGTGAAGGGCTAATCAATTTTCAGTGCGCCTGCGTGATAGCGGTGCGCAACGGCATTCGGCTCGCGTCGCCAGCTAGCGACGCATCAGCAGTACAGAGACTAGAGGATTCACAGCATGGCAAGCCTTTCCATCCGTGACGTGTACAAGACCTACCCGAACGGGGTGCCCGTCCTGAAGGGTGTCAACATCGACATCGAAGACGGTCAGTTCCTGATTCTCGTCGGCGGCTCGGGCTGCGGTAAGTCGACGCTGCTCAATATGATCGCCGGTCTCGAGACCGTGACGAAGGGTGAGATTCAGATCGGCGGCAAGACGGTGAACAACCTGTCGCCGAAAGATCGCGATATCGCGATGGTGTTTCAGTCGTACGCGCTGTATCCGTCGATGACGGTGCGCGAGAACATTTCCTTCGGTTTGAATATCCGCAAGGTCGCGAAGGGCGAGCAGGATCAGATCGTGGCTCGCGTTTCCAAGCTGCTGCAGATCGAGCATCTTTTGGATCGCAAGCCTGGTCAGCTGTCGGGCGGTCAGCGGCAGCGTGTCGCGATGGGACGTGCTTTGGCGCGTGATCCGGCGATGTTCCTTTTTGACGAGCCGCTGTCGAATCTCGACGCTAAATTGCGTATCGAGATGCGTTCGGAAATCAAGCTGCTGCATCAGCGTTTGGGCACGACGATCGTTTATGTGACGCATGATCAGATCGAAGCGATGACGCTGGGCGATCGGATTGCTGTGATGAAGGACGGTATCGTGCAGCAATTTGGGGCGCCGCAAGAGATTTATGATTCGCCTTCGAATCTGTTCGTGGCCGGGTTTATCGGTGCGCCGCCGATGAACTTCATTCAGGGTAAGGTTGTCGAGCAGGGTTCCGGGGTTGGGCTCGAGCTTGATACCGGTGTGAAGCGTGGCGTGCTGAATCTGCCTTTCGATGGCGCGGTGAAGAGCCATGTCGGCAAGGAAGTGATTCTTGGACTGCGTCCTGAGCGGATTACCGATGCGCGCAATGCTCATAACGTCGAAGACGGGAAGCTGCAGCCGATTGAGGTTAAGGTCGATGTGATTGAGCCTACGGGTCCCGACACTTTGGTGTTTGCGCAGGTGAATGGCAAGCGGGTGGTTAGCCGTGTGCACCCGGGGGCTAATCCGCAACCTGATCAGAACATGTCGCTGATGTTCGATGTTTCTAAGGCGGTTTTGTTTGATCCTAAGACGGAAGAGCGGATTGCTTAAGGGTTAATTACTGTTGCTGAGTTGGTTTTGAGAAGGCCCCGAGCGTTTGATGCGCTTGGGGCTTTTTTTGCTTTTGCGCTCGGGGCTTCCCAAATCAAACGGGCTAGCCCTCGGGCGATAGGAAATAGACGGGCCTCAACGGCATACGGCGCCGCGCTTCGTCGCTGAGATGCTTGTAATGACCGACCCAAAGGTCATACAGCCTTCGTATATCGATTAATGTCAGTCGGCGACGTTCTTGATTTCTTGCTGCTTCGATTGCATCCCGCGTGAAGCCACCAAGTGAAACAAACAGGCCGACATCGTCGTCGCCGAGTACCGCAAGAAACGAACGTACTCCTTCAACACTGATCGCTTGCACCTGGCGCTTCACCTGAACCTTGATGCGAGGCGGTTTTGTCCCGAGCGGGTCCGGCCACGCAAGGATATCGATTCCACCATCCTTGCCAGGGGGCGCTTCCCATTCCACGTGGTAGCTCATTGCACGCAATAAATCAGCGACCAATGCCTGGAAGTCGTATGGGTTCATTTGGTGCAGGAACTGTGAAACCTCATCCCATGCTTGCTCTTCCGCCTCTTCAAGTGTGATGCTTGCCGCCTTGCCACTCGTGCTGTCGTCGGTCTCCTCTGGTGTCGTGGGTTCGGCGTCCGGTCGAGTCGCACGCCACTTTTGGTATAGCTTCACCGCCTGTTTGTGGAATGCTTCTGGGTCACTCATCGTTTCATAGGCGTTTCGGCCCTCTTCGGTAACCAACCATACGCCCTTCGTCTTTACTAGCCACCCGGCTTTCACGCAGTCAACCGTGGCGAACCGTACAATTTTTTCAAAGCGTCGAACTCCGGAGTCGTACTTGCCAGACTCATACTCAGACAGCGTTACCTGATTTTCTAGTTCCAGCAATGCGACACGCGCGGGCAAGCCATCGCTGGAAGCCATGAGAAGCTTAAACAAAATCCGTAACAGTTCGCCGGTTCGACGTCGAGTGATTTCTGCCATTCAAACTTCCTTTTTCTTCTAATGCGTAGAGCAACGAAATCCCGTTGAAATGATTCGTACTATTAACTAATGGTGGGGAAAAATCGGATGATTATGCTGAATGTCAGTATTCGACTCCGGCGTCGGGTGCCACTCAATGCGGCAATCTCACATCCAGCTTGAATGTCACCAGCCGCGCCACAAGAATAAACCCGGTAGCGATCAACACGCTATAAACCGTATCGAAGTTAATGTAATCCAGCAGCAGATAAAGCCAGCACCCGACGAGCGCACAAGTCGCATAAGGCCGTGAATCCCGCAAAATCAGCGGGACTTCATTGCAGATCACATCGCGAATAATCCCGCCGAACACGCCGGTAGCCACACCCATCATCGAAGCCACAAACCACGGCATCTGCGCATCGAGCGCGAGCGATGTCCCCGAGATGCTAAAAAGCCCAAGCCCCACAGCGTCCGCCACCAGCAACACACGCTCATTAAAAACCCGCGTATAAGCTTTCAACACGAACGGCGCAAAAAACGAAAGAGCAAAGATCAGAACCGCGTACCACTGATGCTCGACCCAATAGAACGGCCTCCGATCGAGCAACACATCTCTAACCGTCCCGCCGCCGAAAGCCGTCGCCATCGCCACAAGAAAAGTCCCAACGGCATCGAGCCGTTTCGTACGGGCTTCGATGAACCCCGAGATCGCGTAGGCAAGAATAGCCAGCGCTTCCATGATGGAAAGCGCGAGAGTGAGCCGAGGATGCATCGTCGAAGAGCCTTCTTAGACCTTGCCAGACGAAGAGGGTGAAGCTGCAGACCCAACCGACCCAGGCTGCAGCAATACAAGCACAGCCCCCGCACCGCCATCATGCGCACGAGCCTGCGAAAACGCGATCACTTCTTCCTTCTGCACGAGCCACGCGCGAACCTTGCCCTTCAGCACCGGTTCTTTCCCAACCGACCCCAAGCCTTTCCCGTGAATCACGCGCAGGCACCGCAACCCTTTCTTACTCGCTTCACGTATGAATTCAGATAACGCCTCCCGCGCTTCCTCCCGCCGCATTCCATGCAGATCGAGTTGAGCCTGCACGATCCAGGCACCGCGTCGGAGCTTCTTAACGATTTCCTGACTCACACCGGGCCGACAGTAGGAAAGCGACTCATCGGTATCGAGCAGCACTTCGGGATCGAACTCATCGGAGATGGCTTCGTGCAGCACGGCTTCTTCGTCGAGTTTCGTCTGAATGGGAACAGGCGCAGGTGGCGTGCGAGTGACCGTCGCGCGAGGCTTCGCGCCCAGCGGCGCGACTTCGCCGATTTCACGGCGGAACATGTCGGCGTCGGCGGCCGCTTCACGGGACGCTTGTGCCGCCGCGGCCTTCTCGCGCTGAACGCGTTGCGATGCGCCTTTCAACGCATCGCGCAAACCGCCCAGCCCGGCCAATCCTGCGCCTGCCTCGACCAGCGGTTTCTTCGAAGCAGACGATGACGAAGACGCAGAACCCGAAGCGTCGGAGCCTGAGGAGCCAGCGGACGCATCATCAGCACGGGAAGCCACATTACGCGGCCGTTTCGGTTCGCTCGGATGGGGAAGATTCTTGGGCATGGCGATCGAAGCAAAAAACAAAAAGGGCCGCCGGCATACCGCCGCGGCCCTTCGAACATCGAGAATCTCAACGAGCGCGGCAAGCAGGCTGCATGCCGCTATTTTACCGATCCGCGTCCGCCGCTCTACTGAGGAAACAACCCAACAACCTCAGACGCGTTCAGAATCATCAACGATCAGCCTCAGCGCTCATCGCGCGCTCGCCGATCGACTCATGGATGCTTTCCAGATAACGCTGTGCATCCAGCGCAGCCATACAGCCCGTACCCGCGCTCGTGATCGCCTGACGATATACGTGATCCTGCACGTCGCCGGCTGCGAACACGCCCGGCACGCTCGTGCCCGTCGCGTTGCCGTTTAGTCCGCCGTTCGTGATGATGTAGCCGTTCTTCATCTCCAGCTGGCCTTCGAAGATATCCGTGTTCGGCTTGTGGCCGATCGCGACGAACAGACCTTGCAGTTCGATATCGGTGGTGGCGCCCGTCTTCACGTTCTTGATGCGCAGACCGTTGACGCCGCCGTCATTGCCTTGCACTTCATCGAGCACGTGTTCCCACTTGATCTCGACGACGCCTTCCTTTTCCTTCTCCAGCAGACGGTCGATCAGGATTGGCTCGGCGCGGAACTTGTCGCGGCGATGGATCACCGTCACCTTCTTCGCGATGCCCGCGAGATACAGCGCTTCTTCAACGGCCGTGTTGCCGCCGCCGACCACGGCGACGTGCTGGTTCTTGTAGAAGAAGCCGTCGCAGGTCGCGCACGCGGACACGCCGCGGCCCATGTACAGCTCTTCCGACGGCAGGCCGAGATATTGCGCCGACGCGCCCGTCGCGATGATCAGCGAATCACACGTGTACTCGCCCGAATCGCCGATCAGACGAATCGGCTTTTCGTCCAGCTTGGCCGTGTGGATATGATCGAACACGATCTCCGTGTTGAAACGCTCGGCGTGCTCGAGGAAACGCGCCATCAGTTCCGGCCCTTGCACGCCGTTGGGATCGGCGGGCCAGTTTTCGACTTCCGTTGTGGTCATCAGCTGGCCGCCCTGCGCGAGACCCGTGACGAGCATCGGCGACAGGTTGGCGCGCGCCGCGTAGACGGCCGCCGTGTAACCGGCTGGGCCGGAACCGAGAATCAGAACCTTCGCGTGTTTGGTCGGGGAAGCTGGCATGATCGAAATCCGTTAAAAGCGTCGGCCTGCGGCGTGGAGCAATTGCCATGACCGGCGGAACTGGCGTCGAGCCGGAAATCCTGCTTGACACATTAGTTGGGTATCAGCCCCGCATTATAAACGGCAGGGCAAGCCGCTGCTTCATGAAGCTTTACGATGAAACCGATAGGCGATGCCAAATGCTTAGGCCGGATAAATCGTGTAATGGCGCCGAAATCGGCCGAAAACCTTCATGTTTTGCCCGAAAACGTATGGGAATTACGACATTCCTGGCCGTTCGGCCAACGTTACCGTCATTTACAGCCTTGCACGCAACAGTGCGTTTACAATAGTCGCCAACGAATGACAGGCGGCTTGCCGGCAGACATTTTCGGCACCTGAGTCAGTCCCGAGAGGCGAATTGAAGGGCAACTGAAACTGGCGCCGGGGACCGGAATCGTACCGGCACCTGAAACCGCTGCAGGCCGCCACACGCAACAGGCTCAATGGCAAAAGCTCCATACTCCGCGAACGCGCAGGCATTGCCTCACCGCATGTCGCGCCTTTTCACCGAAATCCGCTGGATTCTCCAGGTGGCGCTCGGCGTTTTCCTCGTGATGGCGCTGATCAGCTACAGTCGCCGCGACCCGAGCTGGACCTTCGCGGCGAAGGTCGACCACATCTCGAACTGGGCGGGCCGCGTCGGCGCCTATACCTCTGACATCCTCCTTCTGCTCTTCGGGCTGTCCGCCTGGTGGTGGATCGTCCTGCTCGCGCGCCGCATCTCCACCAACTACAAACGCATCACCCGTCAGGAAGAGCCTGCCGAAGACGCGCCGCGCGACAACAGCTGGCTCGCGGACGTGTTCGCGTTCGTGCTCGTGCTGCTTGCGTGCGACGGCATCGAGGCGCTGCGCATGTGGTCGTTGAAAGTGCAGTTGCCGCGCGCGCCGGGCGGCGTGATCGGCGAAGCGGTCGCGAAGGGCGTGTCGCATGCGCTCGGTTTCACGGGCGGCACGCTGGCGCTGCTGATCATGCTCGGGATCGGCCTGTCGCTGTACTTCCGTTTCTCGTGGCTTTCCGTGTGCGAGAAGGTCGGCGATTCGATCATCAACGCCGTGACGCTCGCCAAGCTGCGCCGCGAAGCGGGCCGCGACCGCAAGCTCGGTGAAGCGGCCGCCGTGAAGCGCGAAGGCAAGGTCGAGCAGAGCCGCGTCAAGATCGAGGAACACGAGCCGGTGATGATCGTGCCGCCCGTGACGAAGCCGGAGAAGTCAGAGCGTGTCGAGAAAGAACGTCAGGTGCCGCTGTTCGAAAGCCTGCCCGGCGACTCCACGCTGCCTGCCATTTCGCTGCTCGATCCCGCGCCGGCCGCGCAGGAAACCATTTCGGCCGATACGCTCGAATTCACCTCACGACTCATCGAGAAAAAGCTGAAGGACTTCGGCGTCGATGTGAGCGTAGTGGCGGCCTATCCTGGTCCCGTCGTCACGCGTTACGAAGTCGAACCGGCCGTGGGCGTGAAGGGCAGCCAGATCGTCAACCTGGCGAAAGATCTGGCGCGCTCGCTGTCGCTCACATCGATTCGTGTCGTCGAGACGATTCCGGGCAAGAACTACATGGCGCTCGAACTGCCGAACCAGCGTCGTCAGACGGTGCGGCTGTCGGAGATTCTCGGCTCGGCCGTCTACGCCGACGCTGGCTCGCCGCTGACGATGGGGCTCGGCAAGGACATCGGCGGCAAGCCGGTGTGCGCGGACCTCGCGAAGATGCCGCACCTGCTGGTCGCGGGTACGACGGGTTCCGGCAAGTCGGTCGGTATCAACGCGATGATTCTCTCGCTCTTGTATAAGGCGAGCGCGGATCAGGTCCGAATGATCCTGATCGATCCGAAGATGCTCGAAATGAGCGTCTACGAAGGCATCCCGCATCTGCTGTGCCCTGTCGTCACGGATATGCGCCAGGCCGGCCACGCGCTGAACTGGACCGTCGCCGAAATGGAGCGCCGCTACAAGCTGATGAGCAAGCTTGGCGTGCGCAACCTCGCGGGCTTCAACAACAAGATCGACGACGCCGCGAAGCGCGAAGAGAAACTTCCGAATCCGTTCAGCCTGACACCGGACGATCCTGAGCCGCTGTCGCGTCTTCCGAATATCGTCGTTGTGATCGACGAACTGGCTGACCTGATGATGGTGGTCGGCAAGAAGGTTGAAGAACTGATCGCGCGTATCGCACAAAAGGCGCGCGCGGCCGGTATCCATCTGATCCTCGCGACGCAGCGTCCGTCCGTCGACGTCATCACGGGTCTCATCAAGGCCAACGTGCCGACGCGGATGGCGTTCCAGGTGTCGTCGAAGATCGACTCGCGCACCATCCTCGATCAACAGGGCGCGGAATCGCTGCTCGGTATGGGCGACATGCTCTATCTGCCGCCGGGTTCAGGCCTGCCGGTTCGCGTGCACGGCGCGTTCGTGTCCGACGACGAAGTGCATCGCGTCGTCGAGAAGCTCAAGGAGCAGGGCGAACCGAACTACATCGAAGGGCTGCTCGAAGGCGGCGTGTCGGGCGAAGGCGACGAGGGCTCCGCCGATGCCTCGGGAACGGGAGCAGGCGGCGGCGAGTCAGACCCTCTATACGATCAGGCGGTCGAAATCGTCATCAAGAACCGTCGTGCATCGATCTCGCTCGTTCAACGGCATCTGCGCATCGGCTATAACCGCGCCGCGCGTCTGCTCGAGCAGATGGAGCAGTCGGGGCTGGTGTCGGCGATGTCGTCGAACGGCAACCGCGAAATTCTGGTGCCGGCACGCGAGACGGAATGACGCTCGCGGCCTGGACGCCACAAGGGAGAAAACTACATGCTGCAAATCGTTGGGTCTAAGACCCGTCTTGGTAGTCTGATGCGCGCGCTCGCTTTCGGCGCATCGATGCTCGTCGCGTCGCATGCGTTCGCAAGCGGCACGGATCAGCTGAAGCAATTCGTGTCGCAGGTGCGTTCGGCGCGCGGTGAATTCGTGCAGACGGAAGTGCGTGCGCCGAGCAGCGCGCAACAGCAGGCGAGCGGCGTGCTGTCGACGCAAAACGCGTCGCAGAACAAGGT
Source organism: Paraburkholderia azotifigens (assembly GCF_007995085.1). GTDB lineage: Bacteria > Pseudomonadota > Gammaproteobacteria > Burkholderiales > Burkholderiaceae > Paraburkholderia > Paraburkholderia azotifigens. The sequence continues at coordinate 1,741,709 of NZ_VOQS01000001.1, read as the reverse complement.
GTCGAGCGGAACGTTCACGTTCGCGCGTCCGGGCAAATTCATCTGGGCCTACGAGAAGCCCTACGCGCAGCTGCTGCAGGCCGACGGCGACAAGCTCTACGTCTACGACAAGGATCTGAACCAGGTCACGGTGCGCAAGCTCGGCGGGGCGCTCGGCGCGAGTCCGGCGGCGATCCTGTTCGGCAGCAACGATCTCGACAAGAACTTCACGTTGAAGGATGGAGGCGTGAAGGCGGGCATCGACTGGCTCGAACTGATTCCGAAGTCGAAGGACACGCAGTTCCAACGCGTCGGCATCGGCTTCAAGGACGGCAACCTCGAAGCGATGGAGTTGCACGACGTGTTCGGCAACGTGACGCTGCTGAAATTCTCGAACATCCAGAAGAACCCGTCGCTGCCTGCGGACGCCTTCAAGTTCACGGTGCCCAAAGGCGCCGACGTGATCAACGGCTAACCGCGCCGATCACGCCTGAAGCTCGGGCGACGGATGCGCGGCCTTCATATCGTCGATAAACGCATCGACGATTTCCGTCCGATGCTGCCGCGTGCGCGTGACCATATGGAACGCGACGCGGTAGCCCATCTGCTGCGGGTTTAGCGCCGCGAGCAAACCTTCCTTCACGTACGGCGCGGCGAAGTGCCCCGGCAGATAGCCGAGGTGATGACCCGACAGCACGAGCATCGCAACAGCCTCCATGTTGTCGGCGACGGCGGAGACGTTGTGCGGCGTCGCCGATGCTTCCGCCTCTGGCAGCGGATAGCTGCGCCACGCCCATTCATGCTGCGCGGCTTCGGCGGGCGAGACGTTGCCCGCGCGAGCGAAAAGCGGATGCCCCTTCGCGCAATACGCGAACTGTTCCTCTGAAAAAATCTCGGTGTACTCAAGCGAGGGCACGCGATGCCAGAAATAGCCGATGCCGATCTGAATCCGTCCACTGAGCAGCAGTTCTTCGAGTTCTCCTGGCGAGCGCACAAGAATCGAGAATCGCACCGATTCGTCGCGGGCACGAAAGCGCGCGATCGCATCGCTGATGCGCGCACTTTCCGACACAGGCGTATGCCCGATCATGCCGATTCCGAGCGTGCCGACCAGCTTTCGTCCGACGTTTCGCGCCTGCACGCCGAAGGCATCGACGGCGGACAGCAGTGCGCGCGCGGCTTCGACGAACTGTTCGCCTCGCGCTGTCAGGCTAAAACCGCTGCGGCCGCGCTCGCATAGCCGGTAGCCCAGACGGGTTTCGAGCGTCGACAGTTGCGTGCTGATGGTCGACTGCCCTACATTCAAGGTGGCCTGAGCAGGCGAAACGCCGCCCGCGTCCACGATGGCGAGGAACACGCGGATCAGGCGCAGGTCGAGATCGGTCAGTTGCGAGAACATACGGCAGGATACATTGGTGCGAATCGATGTGAAGTTTTTTCTGTCGGCATTTTATCTTTGCCGAAACTGCACAAAAATAAGAAATGCACCGGCGTCGCGCGCTTTGCGGCAGCTGGATTTGACGCTTTTTAAAGATGCTGTGCTTTTCATTGGCGAACCACGATGAATACTTCCTCGAATTTTGTTTCCCCTGACCTCACGGAGCGGCCGCAGCCCCTGTCGGGCAACGTGATGCCGCGTTCCGGCGGGATCGCCACCATGATGCGGCTGCCGAACGTCGGCTCGGCGGAAGGACTCGACGTGTGCTTCGTCGGCGTGCCGTTCGATCTGGGCACGTCGAACCGCACGGGCGCGCGCTTCGGTCCGCGTCAGATTCGCGCGGAATCGGTGCTGCTGCGCCCGTACAACATGGCGACGCGCGCCGCGCCGTTCGACTCGCTGCGTGTCGCCGATATCGGCGACGTCGCGATCAATCCGTACAACCTCCTAGATTCGATCGACCGGATCGAGCGCGCTTACGACGAAATCCTGCAACACGGCGCGAAGCCGATCACGCTGGGCGGCGATCACACGATCGCGCTGCCGATCCTGCGCGCGATCCACCGCAAATATGGCAAGGTCGGTCTGATTCACGTCGACGCGCACGCCGACGTCAACGACACGATGATGGGCGAGAAGATCGCGCACGGCACGCCGTTCCGCCGCGCGGTCGAAGAGGGCTTGCTGGATTGCGATCGCGTCGTGCAGATCGGTCTGCGCGGCACGGGTTACGCCGCGGAAGACTTCGACTGGTGCCGGGATCAGGGCTTCCAGGTCGTGCAGGCGGAAGCGTGCTGGAACCAGTCGCTGGTGCCGCTGATGGCGCGTGTGCGCGAGCAGATGGGCGACGGCCCCGTCTACATCACGTTCGATATCGACGGGATCGATCCGGCTTTTGCGCCGGGCACAGGCACGCCGGAAATCGCCGGGCTGACGGTGCCGCAAGCGCTCGAAATCGTGCGCGGCGCGCGCGGGCTGAACATCGTTGGCTGTGATCTGGTGGAAGTCGCGCCACCGTACGATCCGTTCGGCACGACGGCCCTGCTCGGCGCGAATCTCGCGTTCGAACTGCTGTGCGTGCTGCCGGGCGTCGAGTATCGGCCGGTGACGCGGTAATTCATCGTTGCGCTGGCGCCTCGATGGCGCCGCATATAAGGGCGATTCCCAGAATCGTCCGGACAACGCCCATAACGTCTGTTATGGGCGTTTTTGTTTTTCGCCGAGCGTCGATGTGATTCGCCTTGCGCCGGCATTTTTAAGAATAGTGGGCTAGAGACGGACTCCTCTGCTCGGTACGCTACAAGGGCTTCGGCGCGACTTTGATCTGAATTCTTAGATAAATCGTAAAGCGCGCCGCCACTCCTTCCTAATCCGTCTCTCGCAGGATCAAGTCATGTACGGCGATTTGCAGAATCCCGAGTCCGCAGTCGATGCCTATTCATTCGCCGTCTCCCTGTATGGCAAAGCACGCTTCGATGCAGCGCTTGCGTTACTCGAACCGCTGCTGTTCGCGCGGACGACCGACGTGCAGGTTTTCAATCTCGCCGCCGCGTGTTGTCTGTCGATGGATCGTCCGCATGACGCGGAAACCCACTGGCGGCGAGCAATCGCGCTGAAGCCCGATTACTGCGACGCGCATAGCAATCTGGGCGTCGTGCTGAAAGAACAAGGCCGCCTGGACGAAGCCGAGGCATGCTATCGCAACGCGCTGTCGATCTCGTCGAATCACGCGGGCGCATATGTGAACCTGGGGCGGCTCTACGCGCAACTCGGCCGTCCGGACGACGCCGAAGCGGCCTATCTGCGTGCGCTCGAACTTCAGCCGGGTGACGGCGATTTCCTCGTCAATCTGGGCGTGCTGTATCAGGCGCAGATGCGCATGCCGGAAGCCGAGGCGGCATACAGGAGCGCAACCGAAGCCAATCCGCACGACGTCAAGGCGCACTTCAATCTCGGCGTGGTACTCAAGATGCAGCATCGCTTTGCCGAAGCGGAAGCGTCGTATCGGCGGACGCTCGCGCTTCAGCCCGATTATTTCGAGGTGAAGATCAACCTCGCGCATCTGCTGCTCAACGTCGGGCGGCTGAAAGAAGGGTGGGCGCTGTTCGAAACACGCTACGATCCTCGTTGGCCGGCGCGCAAGATCGCGCCGCCGCCCGTCGACTTTCCGATGTGGCGCGGCGAGCCGCTCGCGGGCAAGTCCTTGCTCGTGTGGCCCGAGCAAGGGCACGGCGACAGTCTCCAGTTCTGCCGCTATCTGCCGATCCTCAAGGCGCGAGGTCTCGCGAAGCTGAGCATCGTGTGTTCGCCTGCGTTGCAGCGTCTGTTCGAGACTATTGAAGGCGTCGACCAATGCATTGCGCCCGACGACGATCACATCGTTCCGCAGCACGACTACGTGTGCCTGACGATGAGTCTGCCGCATCGCCTCGGTACGACGACCTTCGCCAGCATTCCAGGCACGACGCCTTATCTGCAGGTGCCGCCCGCGTACGCCGCTAAATGGAAAGGACGTCTGCCCGAAGGCGAACCCAGGGTAGGGCTTGTCTGGGCCGGCGATCCTCGTCCCGATCAGCCCGAGATCAACGCAGTCGACCGCCGTCGCTCGCTCGACGCACGCGCCTATCTTCCGTTGCTTGGCGCGCCCGGCGTCACGTTCATCAGCCTGCAAATGGGCGCGTTGACGCAGCCGCAAATCAGCACGCTGCCGCCGGAGTTACGTCCATTCGATCCGATGCACGACGTGCGCGATTTCGCCGACACAGCCGCGATCATCGACCAACTGGACCTCGTGATTACCGTCGATACATCGATCGCCCATCTGGCGGGCGCATTGAATACGCCAACGTGGATCCTGTCGCGTTACGACGGGTGCTGGCGCTGGCTGCACGATCGCGACGATACGCCGTGGTATCCGCGCACACGTCTGTTCCGTCAGACGCAGCCAGGCGAGTGGGGCGAGGTGATTGAGCGCGTGAGAACCGCGCTCGAAGGATGGTCGGCGCACGAACGCACGCCGGCCTGAAGTCTGCGGGGCAAGACAGCGCTCACGCGTAAGCCTGCTTGCGCGCCGACACGAACACGAGATAACAGACGGCGCCGATCACCAGCGCCGGCAGCGTCGCGCCGAGATTCGGCAGCCACTGGTTGATCGCCTGATACGCGGCGATGCCGATCGCCCACGCGATAAACGCGCTCATATGCCAGCCGCCCGAGTAGCCGTAGCGGCCTTGCGTATCGGCGAGCGCATCGACGTCGATGCGGCGCTTGCGCACGATGAAGTGATCGACCAGCACGACGCCGAACAGCGGCGCGAACACCGAACCAATCAGCAGCAGGAAGTTCTGATACTTCGCCATCGGCACGGCGAGCGCGATCAGCGTGCACAGCGCGCCGAACGCAGCCGACAGCAGCGGCACGCTCGCGCGCGTCCAGAACGTCCCCGTCGACACGGCCGCAGAGTGCACGTCGGCGAATGCGTTGTCGATTTCATCGATCAGCACGAGCAGCAGCGCGAGGCCGCCGCCCGCTTGCGCGAGCGCCGTCGTCAGCAGCGCGTCGCCGCCGCCCGCCGCCAGTCCGTACACTGCGCCGAGCGCGTAGAACCAGACGTTCGCGATGCCGTAGCCGAGGATCGTGCCGCGGAACGTCTCGCCCGCTTTCCGGCCGAAGCGGGTGTAATCGGCGATCAGCGGCAGCCACGACAAGGGCATCGCGACGACGAGATCGACCGCGCCGCCGAACGACATTTCGCCGTTGCCCGGCCGCTGCATCAGCGCGCCGAGATCGTTCTTTGCCAGCAGGCTGTAAGTGAGCCAGGCAGCGCCCGCCAGCAGCAGCCAGATGCCCCACGAGCGCAGAAAGCGCCGCACGAACGACAGCGGGCCGCTGATCGCGAGCAGCGTCGCGAGCACGCCGAAGATCAGCGTCCAGATTGGCGGCGCCGAGAAGCCGAACGCCTGTTTGGAGAGGGCATCGGCGGAATCGCGCATCACGATCACTTCGAACGAGCCCCAGCCGACCAGCTGAATCATGTTCAGCACGGCGGGAATCGACGCGCCGCGCACGCCGAGCGTCGGACGCAGCGACGACATCGCCGCGAGCCCCGTGTCCGTGCCGATCACGCCCGCGAGCGCGAGCAGCACCACGCCGATCACGCTGCCGATCAGAATGGCCAGCAACGCATGCGACAGCGAGAGGCCGGGCACGAGCAGCGCGCCCGCCTGCGCGACCAGCAGGCCGATGCCGAGCGAAAACCAGAGTGCGAATGCGTCGCCCGTCTTGAACGCGCGGCGCGCATCCGGCACCGGCTTGAGCGGTGCGTAGGTCGAGCCGGTCTCGCCGGCGATGGGATTCTGAGCCATTGAATCTCTTTCCTGTCTGTCGTTGTCGTGTCGGCTATGTTCACAACCGTGTTGTCGCGATGTCGTCCGGCTTGTCCGGCGCACGGTACGCCTCTTGCGGACCGGTCATCAGATTTCGCCTATGACGTCTGCCGCGGAGCCTCGCCGCGCGGCGGCTGTCATAATGCACAACTCTGCATGCGCCGCTGCGCGCCGGATGACGGTTTTGCGCGGTTGTGTGCCGTTCCGGGGCAGACCGCCGCGCGCCATGCCGTGCAAGCTGTGCGTGTGACGGTTTATACCCGAAAAGCCGAGATTATCCCCAAAACGCCATGTTTGAAGAAACCCGCGCCAATGTTCCGCTCGCCGAGCGCCTGCGGCCACGCACTATCGACGAAGTGATCGGGCAGAAGCATCTGCTCGGCCCGAACAAGCCGCTGCGCGTCGCGTTCGAGTCGGGCGAAGCGCACTCGATGATCCTCTGGGGCCCGCCGGGCGTCGGCAAAACCACGCTCGCGCGCCTGATGGCCGATGCGTTTCACGCGCAATTCATCGCGCTGTCGGCGGTGCTGTCGGGCGTCAAGGACATTCGCGAAGCCGTCGAAACGGCGCAAATCCATCGCGCGAACGGCCACCAGACACTCGTGTTCGTCGACGAAGTGCATCGCTTCAACAAGAGCCAGCAAGACGCGTTCTTGCCGCACGTCGAGTCGGGCCTGTTCGTGTTCGTCGGCGCGACGACGGAAAACCCGTCGTTCGAGGTGAACAGCGCATTGCTGTCGCGGGCCGCCGTCTACGTGCTCAAGAGTCTCGACACCGACGAGCAGCGCGAACTGCTCGATCGCGCGCGGAAGGAGCTTGGCGGCCTCACGTTCACCGACGAAGCGCGCGATGCGCTGATCGGTTCCGCCGACGGTGACGGCCGCAAGCTGCTGAACAATATGGAAATCGTCGCGCGCGCGGCGGCCCAGCAGAAGAAAACGGAGATCGACGGCGAACTGCTCGCGAGCGCGCTCGCCGAAAACCTGCGGCGCTTCGATAAGGGCGGCGACGCGTTCTATGACCAGATCAGCGCGCTCCACAAGTCGGTGCGCGGCAGCAATCCGGACGGCGCGCTGTACTGGTTCTGCCGGATGCTCGATGGCGGCGCGGATCCGCGTTATCTGTCGCGGCGGCTCGTGCGCATGGCGTGGGAAGACATCGGCCTCGCCGATCCGCGCGCCGCGCGCATCGCGCTCGACGCTGCCGAAACCTACGAGCGCCTCGGAACGCCGGAAGGCGAGCTGGCGCTCGCGCAGGCTGTGATCTATCTGGCCGTCGCGCCGAAGTCGAATGCGGGCTACAACGCGTACAACGCGGCGCGCAGCTTCGTCGGCAAGGATCAGTCGCGCGCGGTTCCGATCCATCTGCGCAATGCGCCGACGAAGCTGATGAAGGAACTCGGCTACGGCCACGAGTACCGCTACGCGCACGACGAACCGGATGCCTACGCCGCAGGCGAGACCTATCTGCCCGACGGCATGCGCGACCCGCGCTGGTACCAGCCGACGCTGCGCGGGCTCGAAGGCAAGATCGGCGAAAAGCTCGCGCGCCTCGCCGACCTCGATGCGCAATGGCGCAGCGAGAATCGCAAAAAAAGCTGAAGCATACGTTGCGCACATAGCGCATGAGCCGACAATGCCGCCGGCCCGCGGCGCCGGTGCGCTAAAATCGCCCATTCAACCAACGAACTGTCGCCCCATCCCATGCTTGACATCCAGCTGCTGCGCAAAGACATCGACGGCGTCGCGAAACGCCTCGCCGATCGCGGCTATACCCTCGACGTCGCGGCTTTCTCCGCGCTCGAAGCCGAACGCCGCGCCATCCAGACCCGTACCGAAGAGCTGCAGGCGAAGCGCAACAGTCTGTCGAAGCAGATCGGCGCGATGAAAGGGCGAGGCGAGGACACGTCGGCGGTGATGGCCGAGGTGGGCGGTATCGGCGACGAGATGAAAGCGTCGGCGGTGCAGCTCGAAGACATCCAGAAGCGTCTGTCGGACCTGCTGCTTGGCGTGCCGAACCTCGCGCACGAAAGCGTGCCTGTCGGCAACGACGAAGCGGGCAACGTCGAAGTGCGCCGCTGGGGCACGCCGCGCCAGTTCGATTTCGAGGTGAAGGATCACGTCGACGTCGGTACGCCGCTCGGCCTCGATTTCGAGACGGGCGCGAAGCTGTCGGGCGCGCGCTTCACGATGCTGCGCGGGCAGATCGCGCGTCTGCATCGCGCGCTCGCGCAGTTCATGATCGACACGCATACGCAGCAGCACGGCTACACGGAAGTCTATACGCCGTACATCGTCAATCCTGAAATCCTGTTCGGCACGGGCCAGCTGCCCAAATTCGCCGACGACATGTTTCGTGTCGAAAAGGGCGGTGGCGAGAACACGGTCACGCAATACCTGATTTCGACGTCGGAGATTTCGCTGACGAACACGGTGCGCGAGAGCATCGTCGACGCGAACGAGCTGCCCATCAAGCTGACGGCCCATTCGCCGTGCTTCCGCTCCGAAGCGGGCTCGTATGGCCGCGACACGCGCGGCATGATCCGCCAGCATCAGTTCGACAAGGTCGAGATGGTGCAAGTCGTGTCGCCTGACACGTCGTACGATGCGCTCGAGCAGATGGTCTCGCACGCAGAGACGATCCTGCAGAAGCTCGAACTGCCGTATCGCGTGATCACACTGTGCACGGGCGACATGGGCTTTTCCGCGGCGAAGACGTACGACCTCGAAGTGTGGCTGCCCGCGCAGAACACCTATCGCGAGATTTCGAGCTGCTCGAATACGGAAGCGTTCCAGGCGCGCCGGATGCAGGCGCGCTTCCGCAACGCGCAAGGCAAGCCCGAACTCGTTCATACACTCAATGGTTCGGGGCTGGCTGTCGGCCGTACGCTCGTTGCCGTGCTGGAGAATTTCCAGAACGCCGATGGCTCGGTAACGGTTCCGGCTGCGCTGCGTCCGTATCTGGGCGGCGTTGAACGTCTGGAAATGAAGGCGGCGGGCTGAGCGGTTTAGCGTCGTCGGAGCTATCCAGGTTCTTTTTCAAGTTTCTGCGAAAAAGAACTTGGAATTCAAAAACAGCTGTTCTATAATCTTTGTCTCACGCAAGCAACGACCCGCTTGGTGTGAGGTTGATGTAAAGCCGACAAGACCACCTTGGTGGGAAGTCAAAGAATCTGGAAAGGTGGCAGAGAGGTCGAATGCGCCGGACTCGAAATCCGGTATACGGTTATACCGTATCGTGGGTTCGAATCCCACCCTTTCCGCCAGATGCAAAGCGAAACAGGCCCTCGGGGGCCTGTTTTCGTTTCTGCCGCCGCATTGCTCGCGCGGTCAGCGTTGCTTTCATCAGCCAGTCCGAACGCCGCAAGTTACAAGGCCCTGGCGCCGGGCGCGCATTTTTCCCTTCATCGATGCTCGATATATACGCGGGTCGTGCGAGCGTATGTTCGTCCGCACATCGCGCGTCGTCAGGCATCGCGGGCGGCAGCCGGATCGGCGCACGCAACTGCACAAAGTTCATTGGTACGGTCGTTGCGTGACAGGGAGCGTCTGCCCAACCACAATTGGAGTCCCCATGACGAACCCCAATCGCGAGGAAAGCACACAGCCGAAAGATCCGGCCGAGATCCCGCCCAACGAGCTCAACAAGCCGATCGGCGATGCGATTCCAACACCTGTCGAGCCGGGCCTCGATCAGCCGTTGCCCGAAAAGCCGAAGACAGACGACGTAGATCCAAACGAATCGATAGGCGACGAGGATCCGCCGCCAGGCGTACCAACGCCGGGTCCATCGGATTTCGCATGACGTAGCACCTCAGTTGACACTTCAGTTTGCACATTAAGCAGCACATTAGCCGCATCCACCTGCCACTCGAACCCGGGACGTCCATCGACGCCGATGATCGTTTCGGGCTTCGCATCAAACCCCGCCATTGAAACGCATGCGTGAATGCACGCTGTGCCCGTCCGTCGGAAGCGAGAAACGAAGTCGCCGTCAGTTTCTCGTCGTCCATTGCCTTGATGCTTTACTAAGCCCTACTTTCTGCCTACGATGAAGTTGCACTTTTTTCCGCCCGACGTGATGCGGGCAAGTAAAAAGTCACAGGCAATTGTTCACGAAAGCCGGACTTTATTCGCAGTCCGTATAAGAATCGGGCGCAATATCATCACTCGTCTTGCTGCAGGTCTTTGAACCCGTCAACTGACGAGATGCATCACGACAAGACGTTGTCACGGATTCATGCGTAAAGGCAGAGGCGTCGCGCGCCCATTCCTGCGCCGCCGCCCGGATGCGTTGCTAACAACAACGAAGGCGTGCGCACGTGGTCGCGGCGGTTCGAGTGCGAACGTCTTGAGGAACGGTAAGCCATGCACATCGCTATATCTGCTTTGACAGTCGCGGTGGCTGCAATCGTCGTCTGGTGGTCGCTGCACCCGCGCCGCATCGCGCCGGAGCGCGCCGGCGTTTCCATGCCGATGCGCAATGGCGTTCCTTTGTTACCTTGGGCGAGGCGTGCGGCGATCCCGCTCGCGCGCCTGGCAAGCATGCAAGGCGCAAGCCGTTACTTCGCGTTCTTGCACCGGCAGTCCGGCACGCTGACTGAACTGTCCGATGTATTCGAGTGCTTGCCAGTCGCGTCTGTCGTGTTCGACGAACATGGCGTGATCGTCCTCGCCAATGCGCAGGCCGAACGGCTCTTCGACTATCGGCGCGGCGTGCTGGCGGGCGCATGTGTCGGCATGGTCGCGCCGGCGCTGTCGCAGGAAAACCGCGTGGCCGGCGGCGCTTCGCAGCACGCGGGCCGTCCCGTCTCGACACGCACGCGCAGCCTGCGCGCGCGCCGCCGCGACGGCAGCGAGTTTCCCGTCGAAATTGCGACGAGCGCGATCCGCTACGAAGGGCGCATCGCGACGGTCGCGTTCATCACCGACATGACCGAGCGCTTCGAACTCGAACGCAATCGCCGGGAACTGGCGCATCTGACGCGCGTATCGACAATGGGCGAACTCGCCGCGTCGCTCGCGCACGAACTGAATCAGCCGCTGACGGCGATTCTCAGCAACGGTCAGGCTGCGCAGCGCTTCATGGACCAGGCGCCGATCGATCTCGCCGAAGTGCGCGACATCCTGAAGGACATCGTCGACGACAGCGGCCGCGCAAGTGAAGTGATCCGCCGGATGCGCGCGTTCGTGAAGAAGGAAGAGCAGCAGCAACTCGTCAGTCTCGATGCAGGCGGCCTGCTGCGCGACGTCGCGCTGCTCGTGCATGGCGATGCCGTCGCGCGCGGCATCCATGTGTCGCACGTGATCGACGACGGCTTGCCGCCCGTGCGCGGCGACAAGGTGCAACTGCAGCAGGTGCTACTCAATCTGCTGCTGAATGCCTTCGATGCCGTGAGCGAGTGCGGCTCGCCCGATCGCGTGGTGGCGCTCTTTGCGCAACCCGACCGCGACGGCATGCTGCGCATCGCCGTGCGTGATCGCGGACACGGGCTGACGTCCGACAGGCTCGAATGCATCTTCAAGCCATTCGTCACGTCGAAGCCGCAAGGCCTGGGTCTCGGGCTGTCGATCAGCCGCTCGATCGTGCAGATGCACGGCGGGCGCCTGTGGGCCGAGAACAATCGGGATCAGGGCATGACGTTCTATGTCGCGCTGCCCGCGGCGCGCGAAGCGAGCAGCGCCGCCGCGCAGGGGGCGTCATGAACATGCCGGCCGCGCTTGTCTACGTCGTCGACGACGACCCTTCGGTGCGTCGCGCACTCATGCGGCTCATCAGGTCGGCGGGGCACGAGGTGGAAGCGTATGGCTCGGCGCGTGAATTTCTCGCGCATGCGGACGTCGAGCGCACGCCGGCGTGCGTGGTGCTCGACGTGCAGCTGCCCGATCTGAGCGGACTCGAATTGCAGCGCGAACTCGATGCCCGTTTGCCCATCATCTTTCTGACCGGGCACGGCGACATCGCGATGACGGTCGGCGCGATCAAGGCAGGCGCGACCGACTTCCTCACCAAGCCCGTTCACGACGACGATCTGCTGCGCGCCATCGATCAGGCGCTCACGCGTTCCGTCGAAGTGTCGAAGTCTGCACATGAACTGGAAGTGCTGCGCAGCCGCGTCGGACGCCTGACGGTGCGCGAGCGCGAAGTGATGAATCTGATCGTGCTCGGCCTTCTGAACAAGCAGGTGGCGTGCGAACTCGGCACCGTCGAGAAAACCGTCAAGGCGCATCGCGCGCGCGTGATGCAGAAGATGGAGGTCGGCTCGCTCGCGGAACTGGTGCGCATCGCCGACAAGGTGGCCGTCGCGACCAACCCGCATCATGCCGTCGGACCGCATGCTGAGGTTTCCGCCGTCGCGTGCGAGTCCACCGCCGAGGGCATACGAGACCAAGGTCCAATACCACCGACGTCCGCAGTCTCATAGTCTATTGCTGAGACGCCCACGCATCGTCCGCGTGGACGTGGCGGCTCAATGGGCTAATCAGAATGGGCACAGACAAACCATTCGTCGTGGTGGTCGACGACGATGCGTCGGTGGGCAGGGCCATCAGGCGTCTGTTGCGCTCAGTCGGGATCGCAGCCGATACGTACACGAGTGGCGACGAATTTCTCGATGTGCTGTCGGCCACGCCTTCGTATCGTCCCGACTGCGTGATCCTCGACGTGCAGATGCCCGGCTCCAACGGCATCGAAGTGCAGCGCCGGCTGGCGGGCAGCGCCGTGCCCGTCATTTTCATCACGGCCCACGACGATGCGGGCATGCGCGAAGCCGCGCTCGCGGCGGGCGCGCGCGCCTATCTGCGCAAGCCCTTCAACGACGTGCTGTTCATCCGGACAGTGTGTGCCGTGCTCGGCATCGCTGCGCCGCTATGAGCGCGCCGACCGTGCGCCCGATGGGGTATTGGACCAAGGTCCAATTGTCTTTGACTTGCCCCGCTTCCACACTGGATTGCATCGGACTCGCCGGGCCGGCTGGCGCGTCGTCCGCTGGTCCGTCGCGCGGGCGCAGCGCAAGCGAGGGCGGGCGCAATCGTTTCGAGTTGCGGAGATTTGTCATGGGACGGAGATTTGGACACCCGTCGATGGTTGCCGCGTGGCCGCTTGCAACGCGCTTTGCGTTCGCGGCGATGCTCGCGTCTGTCCTGTTCCTCACCGCCTGCAAAAAAGCCCCCACCGAACCCCCACGTCCGACCGTCGAAGTGACCGTCGTCACCGTCGAGCAGAAGGAAACGCCCGTCGATTTCGAGTTCACCGCGCAGACGCAGAGTTCGCGTGAAGTCGAAATCCGCGCGCGCGTCGACGGCTTTCTCGAGCGGCGGCTGTACGACGAAGGCTCGCTCGTGAAGGAAGGCCAGGTGCTGTTCGTGATGGACCGCAAGCCCTTCGAAGCCGCGCTGCAATCGGCCAAAGGCGCGCTCGCGCAACAGCAGGCGCGTCTGCTCGTCACCAAACAGAACCTCGCGCGCGTGATACCGCTGGCCGCGCAGAACGCCTTGAGCAAGAAGGATCTCGACGACGCCACGGGTAACGAGAAACAGGCCGAAGCCGCCGTGATCGCCGCGCAGGGCGAGGTGCGCACGGCCGAGCTGAACCTGAGCTACTGCACGATCCGCTCGCCGCTCAAGGGGCTCTCCAGCTTCGCGCGCGTGCAGGACGGCAGCTACGTGACGCCGACGCAATCGGGGTTGCTCACGTATGTCTACCAGCTCGATCCGATGTGGGTGAACTTCAGCATCTCCGAGAACGAACTGCTGCGCTACCGCGAGCAGATCACGAAGGGCCTGCTGCGCTTTCCCGCCGACAACCAGTTCGACGTGACGGTGATCCAGGCCGATGGCTCGATCTATCCGCAGAAAGGACGCATCGATTTCACGAACCCCGCGTTCAGCCAGCAGACGGGCACCTTCCTCGTGCGCGCCACCTTCGCCAATCCCCAGGGCACGCTGCGTCCGGGCCAGTTCGTGCGCGCGAAAGTGACGGGCGCCGTGCGCCCCAACGCGATCCTCGTGCCGCAGCGCGCGGTGCTGCAGGGGGCGAAGAGCCACTTCGTGTGGGTGCTCGACCAGGACTCGAAGCCGCATCAGCGCGTGGTCGACGTGGGCGACTGGCATGGCGACGACTGGTTCGTCAACGAAGGCCTGAAGACGGGCGAGCGCGTGGTGGTCGATGGCGCGATCCGCGTGTCGTCGGATGCGCAGATCAAGGTGGTCAGTGCGCCGCCGGGTTCAGGCACACCCGGTACGCCCGGTACGCCTGCCGCACCCGCGTCGGCACCGGCGGCTGCCGTATCCGCGCCGACCGCGACGCTGGCGCAGACCCGGACACGCCCCGCGAGCCCCTGACGATGTGAAGCCCCGATGACCCGATGACGACCGACGCCATCCGGCGCCCCCGATCCGATGAACATCTCCCACTTCTGCATCGACCGCCCGATCTTCGCCTCGGTCATCTCGATCGTCATCACGCTCGGCGGCGCGCTGACGATGCTCGCGCTGCCCACCGCGCAGTACCCCGACATCACGCCGCCGCAGATCACGATCTCCGCGACCTATCCGGGCGCGAGCGCCGACGTGGTCGCCAACAACGTCGCCGCGCCGATCGAGCAGCAGGTCAACGGCGCCGACAACATGATCTACATGAGCTCGTCGAGTTCTTCCACGGGCAATCTGACGATCAACGCGTACTTCCAGATCGGCACCAACCCGGAGCTTGCACAGGTCGACGTGCAGAACCGCGTGAACCTCGCGCTGCCGCAGCTGCCGCAATCGGTGACGGCGCAGGGCGTGCAGGTGCAGAAGAAATCGCAGGCGTTCATGATGGTGATCGCGATCTACTCGCCTACCGAGCGCTACGACGCCACCTACATCGCCAACTACGCGAACGTCTACGTGCTCGATGCCCTGAAGCGCATTCCCGGCGCGAACCAGTCGAGCATCTTCGGCACGCCCGACTACGCGATGCGCATCTGGCTGCGCCCCGACCGCATGGCGCAGCTGGGCATCACGGCCGCCGACGTGCAGCGCGCGGTGGCCAACCAGAACCAGCAGTTCGCCGTCGGCCGGTTAGGCCAGTCGCCGACGGGGAACCCCGTCGAGCAGTCGTTCGCCGTCACCACCACGGGCCGGCTCACCGAGCCTTCCCAGTTCGAGAACATCATCATCCGCGCGCAAAGCGGCGGCGCGGCCATCGTGCGGCTCAAGGACATCGGCCGCGCCGAACTCGGCCAGAAAGACTATTCGATCCGCAGCCGCTTCCAGGGCAAGCCCGCCACCGTGCTCGCCGTCTACCAGCAGCCGGGCGCGAACGCGCTCGACGTGTCGAAGCAGGTGCGCGCCACGCTCGCCGAGATGAAGAAGTCGTTCCCCGAAGGGATCGACTACGAGATCGCAATGGACACCACCGAGTTCACGCGCGCGTCGATCTCGGATGTGGTGCACACGTTCTTCGAAGCCGTCGTGCTGGTGGTGATCGTCGTGTTCGTGTTCCTGCAAAGCCTGCGCGCGACGCTGATCCCCGTGCTGGCCGTGCCTGTGTCGATCGTCGGCACGTTCATGGGGATGGAGGCGCTCGGCTTCTCGATCAACATGCTCACGCTGTTCGGCATGGTGCTCGCCATCGGTATCGTGGTGGACGATGCGATCGTCGTGATCGAGAACGTCGAGCGCAACATGACCGTGCACAGGCTCGATCCGAAATCGGCCGCGAAACAGGCGATGGATGAAGTCGCCGGGCCAGTCGTCGCGATCGTGCTGGTGCTGTGCGCCGTGTTCGTGCCTGTCGCGTTTCTCGGCGGCATCACGGGGCAGATGTACAAGCAGTTCGCGATCACGATTGCGATTTCCGTGGTGATCTCGGGCGTAGTTGCGCTGACGTTGTCGCCCGCGCTCGCGGCCCTGCTGCTCAAGCCCGGGCATCACGAGAAGAAGGGCTTCTTCCGCTGGTTCGACAACCAGTTCGCGCGGATGACGGCGGGCTATACGCGCGCGGTGCGGCTCATCATCAAGCGCTTCGTGATCGCGCTGCTGGTGTTCGTCGGCATGATCGGGCTCGCGGTGCTGATGATGCGCGACATTCCGACGGCCTTCCTGCCGCCCGAAGATCAGGGCTATCTGCTGGGCGCCGTGATCATGCCCGATGCCGCGTCGCTCGATCGCACGGGCAAGGTGTCGGACCGCATCTCCGGGTACTTCATGAAGCAGCCGGCCGTGGGCAGCATCACGACCGTCGACGGCTTCAGCATTCTCGACAGCCAGAACAAGAACAATTCGTCGACGTTCTTCGTCGGCTTCAAGAGCTTCGAGGAGCGCTACAAGTCCGCGAACATCCGCACGCAGAATGCGCGCGCCGTGCTGATCGATGCGTACAAGGCGCTCTCGCAGATCCGCGAAGGCATCGTCGTGCCGCTCAATCCGCCGTCGATTCCGGGCCTCGGCACGACGGGCGGCACCGAGATGTGGATCCAGAGCAAGGGCGACGCGACCATCGCGCAGTTTTCCGCGGTGGTGAACGACTTCGTCGCGCGCGCGAAGCAGCGGCCCGAACTCACGGGTGTGACCAACACGTTCAATGCCGATTCGCAGCAGCTGCTCGTCGACGTGGACCGCGACAAGGCCGAGACGCTCGGCGTGCCCGTGGAAGACGTCTACAGCGCGATGCAGACGATGTTCGGCTCGCTCTATGTGTCGCAGTTCAACCGGTCGAGCCGCCTGTGGCAGGTCATTTTGCAGGCCGAGCCGTCGTATCGCCTGAAGCCCGACGATCTCGAACAGATCTTCGTGCGCAGCAAGGACGGCAGCATGGTGCCGCTGAAGTCGGTGGTGACCTCGCGCTACGTGACGGGACCGGACCTGATCACGCGCTTCAACAACTTCCCGGCCGTGAAGATCACGGCGAACGCGGCGCCCGGCTATGCGTCGGGGCAGGTGATCAGCGCGCTCGAGGAACTCGCGACACAGATGCCGTCGGAATACGGCATCGCGTGGAGCGGCGAGGCGTTCGAGGCGAAGCAGTCGGGCGGCACCTCGGGGCTCGTGTTCGTGTTCGGCCTGATCATGGTGTTCCTGATTCTGGCCGCGCAGTACGAGAAGTGGAGCCTGCCGTTCGGCGTGCTGATGGCGGTGCCGTTCGCGCTGTTCGGCGCGCTGCTCGCGATCCTGCTGCGCGGGCTGAACAACGACGTGTACTTCCAGATCGGCCTGACGATGCTGGTGGCGCTCGCGGCGAAGAACGCCATTCTCATCTTCGAGTTTGCGGTGCTCAACCGCGAGGCGGGCAAGTCGGTGTTCGACGCGACGATGACGGCGGCCGAGGAGCGGCTGCGCCCGATCGTGATGACGTCGCTCGCGTTCATTCTGGGTTGCGTGCCGCTGGCGATTGCCACGGGGGCGTCGGCGAACAGCCGGCATTCGATCGGCACGGGCGTGATCGGCGGGATGCTGGGGGCCACCGCGATTGCCGTGTTCTTCATTCCGATGTTCTTCTATGTGCTGGAGACGATGTCGGAGAAAAGCGGCAAGAAGAAGGACAAGAAGGCGGGGGATGTGCCGCCTTCTTCGCCGGGGCCGATGGCGGGTGAGACGCCGAAGGTGCCGCCGTCTGCGGGTGGTCCCGCTGTCGGCGGCGGGCCGAGCACGAGCCCGTCTGCATCGCGCGAGGGTGACTGACATGCGCCGCGTCCTGCTGATCGGTCCACTGTGTGCCCTGACCCTGAGCGGCTGCCTGCTCGGTCCGAACTACTCGCGTCCGCCCGTCGACGTGCCCGCGACCTACCGCTTCCCCGACAACTACGCATCGGACGTGGCGAACACCGAATGGTGGAAGCAGTTCAACGATCCGGTGCTCGACGACCTGATCACCACGGCACTCGCGAACAACAACGACGTGAAGATCGCCGCCGCGCGCGTCGACCAGTTCCTTGGCCAGTTCGTCACGACGCGCGCCGCACTGCTGCCGCACGTCGACGCGGGTTTCGATGCCGCGCGTCAGCGTATCTCGACGTCCTCGCCGCTGTTCTCGAATGTGACCAGCCCCGTGTTCAACTCGTATCAGCTGGCGCTGTCGGCGTCGTGGGAAATCGATCTGTTCGGCCACAACCGGCGCCTGACGGAAGCGGCGCGCGCGAGCCTGCTGTCGACGGAAGAAGCGAAGCGCGGCACGATCCTGACGCTGGTGTCGTCGGTGGCGTCGTCGTATATCAACCTGCGCAGTCTCGACCGGCAGCTGGAGATCGCGAACGCGACCACGGCGAGCCGCGCGGAATCGGTGCACGTGTTCGAACTGCGCTTCCAGGGCGGCGAGGTCTCGCAGATGGAACTCGCGCAAAGCCAGTCGGAATACGAGGACTCGCGCGCGCGCATTCCGCAGATCGAGGCGCAGATCGCGCAGCAGGAAGACGGACTCTCCGTGCTGCTCGGGCGCAATCCGGGCGATATCCTGCGGGGCCGGGCGCTCGGCGAACTGGCGGCGCCTGCGGTGCCCGCCGGGCTGCCGTCGGATCTGCTCGAACGAAGACCCGATCTGCGTCAGGCCGAGCAGGATCTCGTTTCCGCCAATGCGCAGATCGGTGCGGCAAAAGCGCTGTATTTCCCGCAGATTTCGATCACGGGGCTGCTCGGCACGCAGAGCGGCCAGTTCTCGAAGCTCTTTACGGGACCGGCGCGCGTGTGGTCGTTTGCCGGATCGGTGACGCAGCCGATCTTCGAAGGCGGCGCGATCGCCGGTCAGGTGAAACAGGCCGAGGCCGTGCAGCAGCAGGCGCTGTATTCGTACCGCAAGGCGATTCAGGTCGCGTTTCAGGAAGTCGACGATGCGCTGATCTCGTCGCAGAAGCTGCGTGAGCAGTTCGATGTGCAGGGCCGGCAGGTCGAGGCGCTCGCGACGTATGCGCATCTCGCGAGGCTGCGCTATGAAGGCGGCTATACGAGCTATATCGAAGTGCTCGATGCCGAGCGCAGTCTGTTCAACGCGCAGTTGAACCAGACGCAGACGCAGGCGGGCGTGCTGGTGTCGTATGTGAATCTGTACAAGGCGATGGGCGGCGGCTGGATCATTACGGCTGAAGGGATGACCACTCAGGCTCAGGCGCAGGCGGGCGACGCCCGGCAAGCGCCAGATGCGGCGAAACAGGAAGTGAAATGAGCGACACGGCCACCTCGACCTATCTCGGGCACGCCGCGCGCACGCCTGTGATCGCCTGTCACGAATGCGATCTGCTGCAGCGCGAAAGCGCCGTGCCGCCCGAAGGCGTGCTGCGCTGCTGCCGTTGCCGCGCGACGCTGTACCGGCGTCACGCGAACAGTCTCGACCGAACGCTCGCCTATGCGCTCGCGGCATGCGTGCTGTGGGTGATCTCGAATGCGTTCCCGATCGTCGGGCTGGCGGTGAACGGCGACCTTGTCGAAACGACGATGTTCGGCGCGGTGCGTGTGCTGTATCAGGACGGCATGTGGCCGCTGTCGGCGCTGATTTTCATCACGACGATGCTGATGCCTGCGTGCCAGGCGCTCGGCCTCGTGTGGTTGCTGTTGCCGTTGCGTCTCGGGCGCACGCCGTATCGCGCGGACGCCGTGTTTCGCACGCTGCGCGTCGCGCAGGAGTGGGGCATGACGGAAGTGCTGATCCTCGGTCTGCTGGTCGCGCTGGTAAAGCTCTCGCATATTGCGTCGGTGGTGACGGGACCGGCGTTGTGGTCGTTTGGCGCGCTGATGCTGATGCTTGCGGCGGCCGCCTCCGTCTTCGATGCGCGCGACCTGTGGATGCGCCTCGAAGGCGTGCCCGATGCCGGCCCCGCATTCGACAGCGGCACGGCATTTCCCGCCGCGACGGCTGCGGCGTGCGGCATGTGCGTATGCCATGACTGCGGCTTGCTGACCCGCGTCGCGTCCGCGCAGGCAAGCGACGAGCGCGACTACGCGAACGTGCATGCCTCCGTGCGGCTGCCCATGCATCCCGCGCACTGTCCACGCTGCGGCGCGCATTTGCATCTGCGCAAGCCCGATAGCCTCGCCCGCACATGGGCCTGCCTGATCGCGGCCATCATCCTCTACGTTCCCGCAAACGTGCTGCCCGTGATGGACACGAGTTCGCTGTTCGGCGCGCAGAAGGACACGATCATGAGCGGCGTCGTGTATCTGTGGACGTCGGGCTCGTGGCCGCTCGCGGTGCTGGTCTTCATCGCGAGCGTCGCGGTTCCGATGCTGAAAATTCTCGCGATCGGCTTTCTCGCGACCTCCGCGAACTTCCACTCGACGTGGCAGCCGGATCAGCGCGCGCGCATCTACCGGATCGTCGAACTGGTTGGGCGCTGGTCGATGCTCGATATCTACGTGATCGCCGTGCTCACCGCGCTCGTGCAGTTCAACGCGCTCGCGACCGTGCGCGCCGGACCGGCCGCGATTGCATTCGGCGCCGTCGTCGTGCTGACGATGTTTGCCGCGATGTCGTTCGATCCGCGGCTCATCTGGGACAAGAGGCAACCGGAATGACCCGGCCGCCCGAACTGCCCGATGCCGTCGCCGTGCCGAAGAAGCGCTGGCGCATTCAGTGGATCTGGCTCGTGCCCGTGGTAGCCGTAGGCGTCGGCATCTGGCTCGCGGTGCAGGCGGCGCTGTCGCAGGGACCGACGATCACGATCAGCTTCAAGACGGGCGAAGGGCTGGAAGCAGGCAAGACCAAAATCAAGTTCAAGGACGTCGATATCGGCGTCGTGAAGAGGGTGGCGTTGTCGAAAGACTACAAGCGCGTCGTTGCGACGGCGGAACTCACGCGCGACGCCACCAGCATGCTCGTCGACGACACGCGCTTCTGGGTCGAACGTCCGCGCATAGCGGGCGGCAACGTGTCGGGCATCGGCACGCTGCTGTCGGGCGCGTTCATCGGCATGGACATCGGCAAGGCGAAACAGACGCGGCGCGATTACACGGGACTCGAGCTTCCGCCCGTGTTCGCGAGCGACGTGCCCGGCCGCGAGTTCGTGCTGAAGGCGACGAACCTGGCCTCGCTCGATGTCGGCTCGCCCGTTTATTTCCGGCGGCTGCGCGTCGGGCAGGTGACGTCGTTCGAACTCAACAAGGACGGCGGCGGCATCACGCTGCGCGTCTTCGTGAACGCGCCGTACGACCGCTACGTGACCAGCGATTCGCGCTTCTGGGAAGCGGGCGGAATCGACGTTTCGGTCGGCACGGAAGGCGTGAAGATCAATACGCAGTCGCTGGTGTCGATCCTGATCGGCGGGCTGGCGTTCGAAACGCCCGCGTCGTCGCTGGCGGAGCCCGAAGCGCAGGCGCATACGCCGTTCACGCTGTTCGCGACGCGCGCCGACGCGATGAAGGTGCAGGACCGCATCGTCGATACGTACGTGCTCAACTTCAAGGAGTCGGTGCGCGGGCTGACGGTGGGTGCGCCCGTCGATTTTCGCGGCATCGTGCTCGGCGAAGTGTCGGCGATCTACACGCGCTTCGATCCCGTCACGAAACAGATCAGCATTCCCGTCGAGATCCGCTTCTATCCGGAGCGCTTCACGTCGCGCTACGCGAACGGCAAGCCGGGGAGCGGGCGCGTCGAGGAGGATCCGAAGGCTATCGCCGATTTCCTCGTGTCGAGTGGTTTTCGCGCGCAGCTGAAAACGGGCAGTCTGCTGACCGGCCAGTTGTATGTGTCGTTCGACTTCTTCCCGCACGCGCCGAAGGCGACCGTCGACTGGAGCCGCACGCCCGCCGAACTGCCGACCGAGCCGAGCGGGTTGCAATCGCTGCAGGAGTCGATCAACCGGATCGTCGCGCGGATCGACAAGCTGCCGCTCGAGCAGATCGGCAAGAACACGCAGCAGGCGCTCGCGGATGCGGGCGCGCTGATGCAGAGCCTCAATACGCAGGTCGTGCCACAGGCAAAGAGCACGCTGTCGGCGGCGCAGACGACGCTCAACTCGGCCAACAGCGCTCTCGCGCCCGACTCGACGCTGCAGCAGGACACGAGCGATGCAATCCGCGAACTCGCGCGCACGGCGGCGTCGTTCCGCGCGCTGTCCGATTATCTGCAGCGTCACCCCGAAGCGTTGCTGCGCGGCAAACAGGAGGACGCAAAGTGAAGCGATCGATGCTTTCGCGCGGTGCGTATCTCTGCGTCGCCGTCATGCTGGCCGCGTGCGCTTCTCCGCGT
This sequence comes from Paraburkholderia azotifigens, assembly GCF_007995085.1. Classification (GTDB taxonomy): domain Bacteria; phylum Pseudomonadota; class Gammaproteobacteria; order Burkholderiales; family Burkholderiaceae; genus Paraburkholderia; species Paraburkholderia azotifigens. Next base: position 1,719,752 of record NZ_VOQS01000001.1, on the reverse strand, counting down.
TCGAACTTCTATACGTTGAGCCCGGATTCGACGCTCGACAGCACGGGCGCGCCGCTGCAAGTCCCCGTGGTGGTCGGCCCCGTGACGGTGCCCGAACTGGTCGACCGGCCGCAACTCGTGACGCGCATGTCGGGCAACGAAGTAAAGCTCAATGAGTTCGCGCGCTGGGGCGAGCCTTTGAAAAGCGGTGTCGCCGATGTGATTGCCGCGGACCTGACGCGGCTGCTCGGCTCGCAGCGCGTGTCGGTGTCGGCGCAAACGGTGGCGGGCACGGAGGCGTGCCGCGTGCGCGTCGACATCGTGCAGTTCGATTCGATGCCGGGTGAAGGTGTCGCCGTCGATGCGCTGTGGACCGTGCGTGTGGCGGGCCGCGACACGTTGCTGACGGGGCGCTCGATGGTGCGCGAGCCGGTGCAGGGGGCGGACGATGCAGCGCTGGTGGCGGCGCATAGCCGGGCGCTCGGGACTGTGAGCAGGGATATTGCGGCGGCGATCCGGCGCGCCGCTAGCGAGGCGCGGATTGTCATGCCGATGAAGAGCGAGTCTTCGTGGTCGGGCGCGCACGAACCGTCATGTGGTGACAACGGCTGTGCTCGCCAGCAAGCATCCGCCATGGCGGTCAGTTGTAGGTGAAGTTCACCGTCGCGGTTGCCGCCACGGAGCCGGCCGTCAGTGTCCCGAGTTCGTAGAACTGCGCGACGAACGGAATCGTCATTGTGTACGTGCTGTCGACGGTGCCCATTGCGATAGCGCTGTTGAGCGTGACGGGCGTGCCCGTCGTCGCGCCGATGCTGACCGCCTTGAGAAGTTGCACGCCTACCTGCGTGGCTGTGCCCGTGTTCTTCAGCACGCTCGCCACCGTGTCCATCGTGCCCGCCACCGTCATCGTGACGACCGTGCCCGGCGAGCAGCTGATGAGACTCACATTGAATGGCGTGGCATTGGCGGTGCTGCCGACGGATGCGAAGCTCATGATGGGCGCGCTGCCCAGATTGACGACCTGATTCGCCGATGCGCTGTCCACGGTGCAGGAAGGCTGCATGATCGTGCCGGTGAAATTCAGGTTTGCGTCTGCGGCGAAAGCTGGTGCTGCCGCCATCACGGCGGATGCGGCGAGGAGCAAGAAGATCTTTCGTGGAGTCATGTTGTTCGGTTGGAAGAATGCGATGGGCCTTTTGAGCGCTTGTCACGCATCTGTTTGCATTGGCAGCAGGCATCTGTGCGGATCGAGACGGGCGGCGCGGTGCATCGCCGTTCGCCCGCCCGGGGGATCTACAGATATTGCATCGTGAGCGTCATCGACGTATTGGCGGGGCCGGGGCCAACCGTGGCGCCGGTCTGGTAATAGCGCGCCTTCAGCGGAATGGTGTAGCTGCCGCCCGTGCTGGAGCTGTATCCGCTAAAGGTCTGGTAGCTGCTTAGCGGGAGCGGATTGCTGCTGTTGTTGAGCAATTGCACGCCGACCCCTGTTGCCGTTGAACTGCTGTCCAGTGCGACCACGGATTGAGGGCTGTTTAACACGCTCGTCGTCGGATCGACGCGGTAACTAATGCTGTTCATACCCGCCGGGCAGTTGTTCAGGCTGACGTTGAAGCCGACGGCTGTTGTTGTCGAGCCGGCGCCGGTGAACGATGTCGTGGACCAGGTTCCAAGCGGTACTGACACGTCGGGTGTCGTGCATGAGCCGTTGATGATCTGAACCACCGACGTTGTGAACGTCACTGTGTATGCCGTGTATATGCTAGAGCCAGTTTTTATGTTGCCACCGGAAAAAGTGGTTCCGGGCGCGACCTTCGCCACCTGCATCGGCGGTAATGTTCCTGCGACTACCTGATTTGCCGTTTTTACCAAGGCGACGCTTACGATCCCTCCGACTGGACCGGATACGGTGCCAGAGCCGCCGCATCCACTTCCATACCACGGACTGTAAGAGCCGATGTCATACTCGTTGTAAAACCCGCTGCATCCTCCTGTCGACTCGCCATCGTACATTGCGATGATAATGCCGATCCCCGGATATCCCGACGCGTAGACTGTATAAGGCCGGCCTCCGGACGACGTAGCAGTGCCGGTCGTCGACAGAAGCGAACTGCCATAGGCACCTATGGCACCGCCGCTGTAAGCAGTGCAGTTCCACATGCCAATATAGGGACCACTGGCCGCGGTCCAACCAGTAAGCATGGTGCCAACGGGTGCATCGCGCGGCACGGTGACAGATGCAGGCAGGGGAATCTGATAGTTGTTCCCGCCGACGCCAGAGCAAGTATCGGCATGGGCCGTCGGCGATGCGATCAGCCAGACAAGACCCAAAAGGCAAGCGAATAGCAACTGCATCACCCTCGATCGTTCGCTAGAGATCGTGGAATCATTCATAAAGCTAGTCCTCAAAAATTGTGATTCTGGGTCGGCTAGGCTGCATTGATCTGCTGCGAGAGTCGCCTGAAGGCAGTGCCTCTCGCGGAGTTCAACATGTGTTCGTCGGGGTGACGTCCTGAATGGATGCAAGATCGAACCCGCTTGGTTCATTCACTGGCAGACAGCATCCGCAAACACCGTCGCCGCCGCCTTGCCCTTTTGCGCGACGGGCATCGTGTAGCGCACCTTGCAGCTTTGCCCCACGCCTTCGCCCCACTTCACGACAAGATCATTCGCGGTGCCTTTGCTGTAGAACATCGCGCGGCTGCCCTGGCTGATGGTGCCGATGTTGTTGCCCTTGTCGTCCAGCACATCGGCGCCGAACGGCACCGTTTCTCCGTTCGGACGGCGCAGGCGCATCACGACCGCCTGGCCGCGATCCTCGGTATCGAACTTCACGCGTACCACGGCGCCCGCCGTCGGCGCGAAATGCTGCTCGGTGCTCTTCAGTTCGACGCCCATCGGCAGGCCTTTGGTGTCGATCTCGACGGTGTTCAGCGAGTACGGTTCCATGCCCGCGACGACGGCATGCCCCAGCCCGTCGACACGCACGCCCGGCGCCGTCGCCACGCGCGCGCCCGCCGCGTCCTTCGCCTCGATGACCGCGAACGTGTCGCCCGTTTGCGGCGTCAGCGCGACGCCGCCCGGGTAGGCGACGACCGTGCCCGACATACCGCCCCCCGCCTGCGCATAGCCGTTGGAGTACCCGGCGTTTCCGCGCAACTGCGTGAACCGGCTCAGATAGCCCGCGTTCGCGTTGATGCTGCCGCCGTGCTCGCTGCCCGAGTCATAGCCCGCCGTGACGCCGTAGCTCAGTTCGTTGTCGGTGCCCGCGGCGCCCGTGAACGTTTCCTGAATCTGCGTGCTGTTGTCGCGCGAATCGTGCATGAAGCTCGTCATCGTATTGGCGACCTTCGTGCCGAGGTCGAGCGGAATGCTGAGGTTCAGCATCACGCGGTTGTCCCAACGCGCGGTATTCACGTCGAGTTCGCGCGACGCCGATACGCCCACGCCGACTCGACGGAAATTCGTGTTGTAGCCGACCGAGTACGAGGTATCGCGATTCGACTTGTTCCAGTAGTTCTGCGTGAAGCCGGACGCGTAGACGGAGCCCCACGCACCCAGATTCTGGTTGAGCGTCAGCTGAAGCCGGCCCTTTTGCACGCCGGTGTTCGTATTGCCGATGCCGCGCAGCGCGAGATCGCGCTGGTTCATCGCGTCGGGCAGATCCAGGAAGCCGCTCGTCGAGTACCGGTACGCGGCCAGCGTCAGGTTGGTGTTCGTCGGCGCGAACAGGCGCGAATACGAAATGCGCAAGCTCTGCCCGCTGCGGCCCGGCATGTTCCGGAAACTGCTGTTCGCCTGCGTGACGTCGAGGCCGAACGCGCCGACGGGCGTGTCGATCGCCGCGCCGAGTGCGCCCGACAGATAGCCCTCAGCGGCGGCCACACCGCCGTACAGCGTGACGAAGTTGCTGACGCCACGCTGCACGCCGGCTTCGAAGACGAACGGATGGTTGTGCGCGCTCGTATTGCGGTACTGGCCGGCTGCGACGTTGTAACGCCAGCGGCCTTCGCGCAGCGCGTTGACGGGCGCCGCATACGGCACCTTCGACACGTGCTGGCTGCCGTCCGCTTCCGTCACGACGACGTCGAGATCGCCGCCGTAGCCCGTCGGGTACAGATCGTTGATCTCGAACGCGCCCGGCGCAACCGTCGTCGTGTAGATGATGTTGCCGTTCTGCCGGACCTCGACTTTCGCGTTGCTGTTCGCGATGCCGCGTACGGTCGGCGCATAGCCGCGCTGCGATTCGGGATACATGCGGTCGTCGGTGGCCAGTTGCACGCCGCGCACGCCGATACTGTCGAAGATCGTGCCGTCCGTGTACGAATCGCCGAGCGTCAACTGGCTCTTGATGGGCTCGAACGAGCGCTGCAGGTAGGTCTGCATGCTCTGCACATGCGTGCCCGCGCCCGTCGCGCTGGTGACGTTGCCGTTGTAGCGCAAGCGCCACGGGCCGAAGTTCGCGCCCGCTGTCAGGCCGAGATAGCCCTGCGTCGTCGCGAGACCCGCGCCATTGGTGTGGTAGACGTTGGCGTTGTACTGGAGCGTCGCAGCGGGCACGCCGTCATCCCAGAACTTTGGATCGACCCAGCCGCGCGCGTTGCGGCTCATCATGGCCTGCGGAACGCTCACGTCGAGACGCTGCTCGCCCATGTCGAAGGTCGCCGTCGCCTGCGGGATGAGTTCCGGCAACAGCGCGAGCGCGCCACCATTGGCGGCGGCGTCGAGCCTGGCGCGTGCCGCTTCCGGCAGACGCGTGAGATCCACGCCGACGCGCGTCAGCAGGTCGCGGTCGAACACGGGCTGCGCCGCGCGTTTCTGGCCGCCCACTTCGTGCAGGTTGACGTCGGTGACGCCGATCCACACGCCGTTCACGTAAAGCGCCGCGCGATAGTGGCCTGGCAGCGCGGCGTTGCCTTTGTCGAAGCGGGAAATGTCGACGTTTGCCGCGCTGGTGCCCGTCAGGAACTGCGAATTGAACTCGACGGATTCGGGCGCGGCGGCCGCGACGGTCAGTGCGATGGGAGCGGGGTTCGCCGGTGCGGCAGAGCGCACCCCATGCCCGGTCACCATGCCGATGGCGTTCGACAGCGCATGCGTGTCGGCGGAAGCGGGCGGCGCAGCACGCTCGGCGTCGGCTGCTGTGACGGGTTCGGCCGGGACGCCGCCATCGAGGACGGACAGAGCGTCTGCATGAGCATGTGCTGCGCTGAAGGCGAGCAGCACAGCGAGGCTCGCCTGGCTCAGACGCAGCGGATTGGCGTAAGCACGCGTGGAAATGTATTTCGGATTGCTATTCTTCATGATGAGCCGGATTCGCAGGCAACACCGGCCCCTGCCATGGCGTCAAGCCATCGGCACGTCCGTTTTTCCCCCGCGAGGATTCATGCTGTCAGGCGCGCCGCGGTTCGTCGCTGTGCGGCGCCATTGGTCCGGCTGACGAAGGCATCGGGATGCTTCGCAGCGGCGACTCTTCGCCTGCGGATTGCGCAGGCTTCGGCGTCATTGCAGCGCCGATTCGTGCTTCATCGGGCCGCCGTAATCGTTCAGCGTGGTGAACGACACCTTGCCGCCGGCGCCCGGCGCGCCCGACAGCGGCAGCGCGAGACTGGCGCCCGGCGCGACCATGCCGCCTTCGTCGAACTTCGGCGCGTTGGCGCCTTCGCCGACGTGGGCTTCGATGATCGTGACGTGATAGGGCGTCGGATTCGAAACGAGCAACGCTGGCTTGCCTTCCTGCGTGCCGATGCGCCAGGTGAGCTTTTCCGGTGCGTCATCGGCCTTGCCGGGCAGCCCCGCTGGACGGAAGAAGAACTTGAGGCGCGAGCGGAATGCCAGTTGCACGTAGTTCGCGCCCGCCTGGGCAGCCGTGGGCTTGGGCGGCACCTCGAGCAGGTTGAACCAGAGGAGCGTTTCGCGATCCGTCGGCATCGCTTCGCCCGTATAGGCAATACGGATTGTCTGGGACTTGTCCGGGTCGATGCGCGCGAGCGGCGGTGTCAGGACGAATGGCAAATCGAGCTTGCCCGGATCGGCGGTGAGGTCGCCCTTATCGAGCCACACCTGGCTAAGCGCGGGCGATTTGCCCACGTTGGAAAGCTTGAGCGTCACTTCGCTATCCGTCGCGTTGTAGACCACGCGCGTACCCGCGATGACGACGGATGCCTGTGTCGCGAAGGGCAGCATCGCACCGATGGCCAGTACGCCGGCAGCCATCGCACACTTAAGAAGTTTTCGGATATTCATGACGCTCAACCACAAAACGGAATTCGATGAGATGGCACTGCGCGTGTTTTCGCGAAACGCCGTTTGCCTGAACATCGGCGTAGCCGCACGGGGCGACTGCTGCGAGAAGCAGGCGCGATACAACGCATAGCCGGCTACCGTCGTGCCAACTGAATGACTGTTGCGGCAGCCGGTATTCGTTGACGTTTTCCGCGGACGGGAGACGCATCAGCGGCTCGTCCGCGCGCCCCTCGATTACTGGTAGACCATCGAGTAAGTGACGTTGGTCGTCACGCTGCCCGCCGTTGCGCCGCCAGCCGGCGACACATATTGCGCGGCGTACTGGAGGTTTGCGCTGCCCGTCGCGATGGCGACCGACTGCGAGTTTTGTGAGCCGTCAGCCTTGCTGGCGTTGATGACCTTCTGGCTGCCGTTGTAGTCGACCAGCTGGACTTCAACCTTCGTGGCCGTGCCATTGTTGAGCAGGTTGCCGTCGCTCAGCGTGTTCGCGCCGTATTCCCAGAACGTGTGCACATTGCCCGTTGCAGGCGTGCAGCTCGACAGAGCGATGTTGAAGCCCGTCGAACCGGCCGACGAACCGGCAGCCGACAGCGCCGATGCGGCGAGTGTCGGCAGCGTCACGGTGAAGTTTTGACCCTGGCCGTTGCCGCTCACGGTGCACGTGTTTGCCGTGAGCTGACCGTTGATCGTCACGACGCCGCCGTTGCTGGCGGGCGCTGCGTGCGCCGCCGAAGCCGCGAGACCCATTGCTGCGACGATCAGGGGGAAAGTGATTTTTTTCATGAAACTTCCTACTCCAAAGCGTCACCGAAGTGACTGAATTAGATTGATGAACCGATGGGAGAGCACGGGATCCGACATCTATCGGAATAGAGGAGAAAATTCCTTACGCCGACTGGATGAGGGATCCATTTGTTGGGCCCAAATGCGGGCCGCCGTATTATTCGAGGAATTGATATGTGCTTCGATAGGATCAGTCTTAAATTGCGGGACTGTTCTTAAGGCAAGCGTCAAGCTTTCCTAGCGGGGCTGGGAGACTGCGTTCGGGAAGACAGGTGTGCGCGATAACGCATCCAGCTGATTCGCTGGAAAGGTGCCGCGAGCGACGCTCAACCGGCGGGGCGCAAGCGAGCCCCAGCGGTTTTCAAAGACTCTGTAAAATGGTTCGGCCCGACAACCGGATGTATGGTCGCGCTTGAGGCGCTGTTGACTCGCGCCATGATGCGTTCCGCGCACGCGCCTGCCAGACCATGCATCCCGCCAACGCTTTCCGACATGGCCATCACCTACAAGACTCCAGAAGACATCGCCCGCCTGCGCATCTCGGGCCGGCTCGCCGCCGACGTGCTCGCCATGATCGGCGAACACGTGAAGCCCGGCGTCTCGACAGGCGAACTCGACGCGATCTGCCACGACTACATCGTCAACACGCAGAAAGCGATTGCCGCGAACGTCGGCTACATGGGCTTTCCGAAAACGGTCTGCACATCCGTCAATTCCGTCGTCTGTCACGGCATCCCGGACCGCAGCGAGGTGCTCAAGGACGGCGACATCATCAACATCGACGTCGCCGTCATCAAGGACGGCTACTTCGGCGACACCAGCCGCATGTACACGGTCGGCCAGCCGAGCACCGTCGCGCAGCAGCTGATCGACACGACCTATGAGGCGATGCTCGAAGGTATTCGCCAGGTGAAGCCGGGCGCGACGCTCGGCGACGTAGGCCATGCGATCCAGAAGATCGCGCAGCGCGAGGGCTTTTCGATCGTGCGCGACTACTGCGGGCACGGCATCGGCAAGGTCTATCACGAAGATCCGCAGGTGCTGCACTACGGCCAGCCGGGGCAGGGCGTGCGCCTGAAGCCGGGCATGGTGTTCACGATCGAACCGATGATCAACGCGGGCCGCGCCGGCACGACGGTGATGCGCGACGGCTGGACGGTCGTCACCAAAGACCGTTCGCTGTCCGCGCAGTGGGAGCACATGGTCGCCGTCACCGACGACGGCTACGAGCTGCTCACGCCGTGGCCCGACGGCACGGGGCCCTACGACGCGCCGTGATGCGTGGCTGTGCGCCCGAGCGTCTGCTCGCAACCGTTTGCGGCCATCGATACGCAAAAATGGCCTCGCGTGTGCCGTTTTTATGCCCGCGTGTCAACCCGTGCGCGCCGGCTCGCACTGCGCCGAATTAAAGATTTGACTCATGCGCCGGTTCGGTTGAAGCTACGCGCTAGCGTTTCACCCGGATGACACAAGGGATTTTCGACCGCATGAGTCTTTCACTGACCGTTCGCCGCATCGCAGCCGATCAGGGCGCCGTCTTCCGCGAGCTTCGTACGGCTTCGCTTCGCGAAGCGCCTTACGCTTTCGGCGAGACCCTGGAAGAAGCGCTGTCGGCCGATGCGTCCACGTTCGAAGAGACGGCCGCGCGGCACGCCTCGGCGGCGGCGTCGACGTCGTTCATCCTGTACACGGAAGGGCATCCCGCCGGCCTGATCGGCGCGTGCTTCGAAGATGCGCCCCCGCATCGCGCGTTCGTCAGCGAGCTGTGGGTAGCACCCGCCGTGCGGCATCTGCGCGGCGGTGAGTTGCTCGTCAACACGGCCAGCGAGTGGCTCGCGGCCTCCGGTGCCGCCGAAATCTACGCGTGGATCGCCGACGAAAACCGCAACGCCATGCGCTTCTACGAGCGCCTCGGCTTCGGTCCGACGGGCGAGCACGAGCGCATTCCGCGCGCGCCCGACCAGTTCCAGACGCTGCTCGTGCGCCACGTGCCGCAAGCGGCTGCATCGGACGATAACGCTCGCGGGTAGTTCATCTAGCCGTTTTTCGCCACGCTTCGAGCCTTCAACGGACGCCCTCCGCGCGCGTCCGAATCGCGCACGTTCCCACTTTTTGTCGATCCGTCCGCCCCCGGACTCAGCACGCGCGCGGCATTTTCCTGTCGCGTGAAGGCTGCGTGAAGACTTATTGGCAAAAAAGCTCACCGTTCGCCTGGACGCCTGTAAAATACGCAAAATTTTTTGCCGAACGCTATGTCGCCCAGGAAATCGCCATTCTTTGAACTGCGCAGTGGCGCGGTCGACACGCTGCTGTTTGTCGTCAAGACGACCAACCTCGCTGAAATGCGTGCCGAACTGACCCGGCGCTTCGAGGCGACGCCCGAATTCTTCGCGAACGATACCGTCGCGATCGACGTGCGCCGTCTTGCAGAAAACGAACGTGTGCCGCTCGCGGACATCGCGGCGCTGCTCGGCAGCGTGCGCATGCGTCCCATCGGCGTCGTCGCCGACAGCGCGCAGCACGAATGGGCGAACGAAGCCGGACTGCCGCTGCTCGACGCGCGCGACCCGCGCGGCAGCAAGAACAATGGCGACGAAGCGGGCGAAGACACGTCCGGCAAACCGGGCGCGGCAGCACCACAGGCCGCGCCGCAGCCCGATACAGCAGCGCAAGGCCAGTTGCAGATGCAGTTGCCGATTCCCGCTCAGGATGAAGGCGCGTCCCAGACGGCCACGGAACCCGTGCGCATCGGCACCTCGTCGCAGACGACGGTGGTCGACAAGCCGCTGCGTTCGGGCCAGCGCATCTACGCGAAGGGCGATCTCGTGGTGCTCGGCATGGTGAGCAACGGCGCCGAAGTGATCGCGGAAGGCAACATCCATATTTATGCGCCGTTGCGCGGCCGCGCGCTCGCGGGCGTGCACGGAAATCACGACGCTCGCATTTTCTGCACATGTCTCGAACCGGAACTGATCTCGATCGCGGGCATTTACCGGACGACCGAGAATCCGCTGCCCGCCGACGTACTCGGCAAGCCAGTGCAGATCTGGCTCGACGAAGAAAAACTGATGATCGAACCGCTGCGGCTCACCTGATGCGTGCGCCGCACATGCAGTTTGCGTGTCGCGCGATGGAACTCCCGCCGGACTCAATAGACGAATTGACGAACACAAGGTAAAGGGTAATGGCAAAAATCATTGTGGTGACTTCGGGCAAGGGTGGCGTAGGCAAGACGACCACGAGCGCGAGCTTCGCGTCCGCTCTCGCGTTGCGCGGCTCGAAAACGGCGGTGATCGACTTCGACGTCGGTCTGCGCAATCTCGATCTCATCATGGGCTGCGAGCGTCGCGTGGTGTACGACCTGATCAACGTGATCCAGGGCGAAGCCAATCTGAATCAGGCGCTCATCAAGGACAAGAAGTGCGAGAACCTGTTCATCCTGCCCGCCTCGCAGACGCGCGATAAAGACGCGCTGACGATGGAAGGCGTCGAAAAGGTCATTAACGACCTGATCGCGATGGACTTCGAGTACATCGTCTGCGATTCGCCGGCAGGCATCGAGTCGGGCGCGCTGCTTGCCATGCATTTCGCCGACGAAGCGCTGATCGTGACGAACCCGGAAGTGTCGTCGGTGCGCGACTCGGACCGCATTCTCGGCATCCTGTCGTCGAAGACGAAGCGCGCGATCGAAGGCAAGGACCCGATCAAGGAACACCTGCTGATCACACGCTACAACCCCAAGCGCGTGAGCGAAGGCGAGATGCTGTCGCTGACCGACATCCAGGAAATCCTGCGCATCGACCTGATCGGCGTGATTCCGGAATCGGAAGCCGTGCTGCACGCGTCGAACCAGGGCTTGCCCGCCGTGCACCTCGACGGCACCGATGTCGCCGAAGCATACAAGGACGTGGTGTCGCGCTTCCTCGGCGAGCAGAAGTCGCTGCGCTTTACCGATTACCAGAAGCCGGGCCTGTTGCAGCGCCTCTTCGGCACCAAGTAAAGGGAGGCGTACCTGATGTCGATTCTTTCGTTTTTGCTGGGCGAGAAAAAGAAGTCCGCGTCGATAGCGAAGGAACGCCTGCAGCTGATCATCGCGCATGAGCGCGTCGGCGGCAAAGCGCCCGCCGATTATCTGCCCGCGTTGCAACGTGAACTCGTCGCCGTGATTTCGAAGTACGTGAAAATCTCGGACGACGATATCCGCGTGAATCTCGAACGTCACGACGACCTCGAAGTGCTCGAGGTCAAGATCGAGATCCCGCAGGCCTGAGCGGTATTTAGTTTCTCGCTGATCGTGTCTTCTATCGCGTGATGCGCGTCACCGTCATCGGGTGACGTGCATCGCCGTGTCTGCGTGTCGTTCGCACACGCGTCTTCCCGCCGCTCGCGGGACATCCCCGAAATAATCCGTTGCACTTCAGGGCAGACCGTAACACGCCCGCTGTCAGCTTTTTCGCCACCTCGCGCATTGAACCGGCAACGCCGTCATTCGGTGCCGACACAAGAGGTGAAAACATGAACAAGTCGATTCGTCTGCTCGCAGTTTCCGCGGTGCTTGCGATGTCCGGTCTGTCTGCCGCCGCTTCGGCGTCGGCTGCCGAGGTGATCGTCGTGGCGCCGGGCGCGCCGCCCGTCGAGCGCTTCGAGGCCGTGCCCGCGCCGCGCACGGGCTACGTATGGGATAAGGGGCACTGGCGCTGGGACCACGGCCGCTATGCGTGGGTGCCGGGTCACTGGCAGGCCGAGCGCGTCGGTTATCACTGGGTGCCGGGCCACTGGGTCGCGCACGGTTCGAACTGGCGCTGGGTTCAGGGCCATTGGGCCTGATGCCTGACTGAGTTTCGAACAGGCGGCGATCACACGTGTTGAAGACCCGGCGTCGCCTGTTCTCCGAACGCGCCCAAGAGCGCGCTAATCGCAACCCTCAAGGGAGTCATCACATGAAAAAAAGAACCTTGCTCGCGATCGTGCTGCTAGCGGTCACGTTGACCGGTTGCGTCGTCGTGCCCGCCCGTCCGGTGTACTACCATCCCGTCGGCGTTGTCGTGTACTGACGATTGTGGGAGGTCGGACGCGTTCTGCGGAGCGCGTCCGATTTTTTCGCGGTCGATGAACGCGTGAAATCACTCCTTTGCTTCGCCGCGCGTCGCGAGCGGATCGTCGCGAGGGCTTTCTGCTTCGTTATCTCCGGAAGAATCTTCTGCAGCCGAAACCGTTGCTTCGCGCGTGGATGCGGCAGCATCCAGATATCGCCTCGACAGCGCCTCGTACAACGGCGGCGCAAACACGCTCGAAATGCGGCTCGAGACCAGCGCGGTCGCCATCAGCGAAATCACCAGCGCGTGTCCGTTGATCATCTCCATTACGATCACGAACGACGTGATCGGCGACTGCGTGACGGCGGCCAGATAGCCGACCATCGCAAGGGCGATCAGCATCGGCAGCTGCATGTCGCTGAAGATCATGTGCAGTACGTTGCCGAACCCGGCGCCGATCGATAGCGAAGGCGCGAAGATGCCGCCGGGAATGCCGGGCAGATAGGAACCGATCATCGACGCCATCTTGAGCAGCGGGTAGAACACCGACAGATGTTCGGTGCCGTAGAGCAGTCCGCGCGCTTCCGAATAGCCGCTGCCGAAAGTCGTGCCGCCCGACACCAGACCGATCGCCGCAATGGCGAGACCGCACAGCGCGGCGAATGCGACGGGTCGCTCGCTATTGAGGCGGCGCAGCCGTTCGGGAATCCAGCGCTCGGTGTTGAGCAGCAGCCAGCCGAAGATGCCGCCCGCAATCCCCGTGACGATTCCCGTGATGACGACCGCGACAGCCAGCAGTCTCGGGAAATCCGCGCCGATGTCGATCGTTCCGAAATACGTGTAGTTGCCGTTCAGGCCGAGCGCGATGATGCCGGCGATGATGATGGCTGTGATCAGTACGCCGCTCGTGCGCGCCTCGAAGCTGCGCGTGAGCTCTTCGATCGCGAACACGATGCCTGCAAGCGGCGTGTTGAACGCCGCCGACAGACCGGCCGCCGCGCCCGCCAGCACCAGTTGCCGTTCGATCAGCGCGTTCGAGCGCGGGTACAGACGGCGCAGGTTGAACATCAGCGCTGCGCCGACCTGCACGGTCGGTCCTTCGCGCCCGATCGTGAAGCCGCCCAGAATCGCCAGAAACGACACAAGGATCTTGCCGAGCAGGATGGGAAAGGTCAGCAGCCGTGCACCCGCTGCGCTCGTGTTCGAATGCAGCGTCGCGATGACCTGCGGAATGCCGCTGCCTTCGGCGCCGCGAAAGAAGCGCCGCGTAAGCCAGGCGGAGAGCGCGGCGACGGTGGGCGTCAGCAGCAGCGTGAGCCATCGGTGCTGCTTCTGCAGATCAAGAAAGGCGTTGTAGCCGAAATCGATCAGCCGCGCATAAAAGACGGCCGTGAGGCCGACAGCGATCGCGCCCAGCCAGAAGACGCCGTACTGGCGCCACAGACGCCGCATGCGCCGGCCGATGCTCGAGGACAGCAGAGGTGTCCGTGACATGTGGAGTCGGGCCTGGAAAATGGGCCGGCAGGCAGGCTGGACAGCACGTCTGGACGCGGGCCCGGAAGCAGTCTGAAAGCGTTCCGGAAAATGGGTCCATTATAGTCGGCGGCTCGGGCGCAAGCGGCCCGAAAGCCCGCTGTCATCGGCGGGGCAAGCGTCTGTCAATGGCAGTAACGTCTGGTAACGATAGAACGGCTCCGGCAAGATTTGCCGCTGCCCATTTCGCGGGCAATTACCAGGCTGGTCGGCTAAAATTGCAGATTGCTACCGAGCAGCCAAAACGGGCAATCAATGAAGCGAATTCTTATCGTCAAAGTCACCTCGATGGGCGACGTAATACAGGCGCAGCCGATCGTCTCTGATCTGAAGCGCGCGTTCCCCGGCGTCGCGGTCGACTGGGCGGTGGACGAGTCATTTGCCGAGATCGCGCGCTGGAATCCCGGCATCGACCGCGTGCTGTGCGCGCCCTTGCGCCGCTTCAAGAAAGCGCGCCGCTGGGCCGATTTCAAGGCGATCGCGGAGTCCATCGGCGAACTGCGCGCACACCCGTATGACGTCGTCGTCGACATCCACGGCGTCTACAAGAGCGCGATCATCGCGTTCCTTTCGCGTTCGCGGCGCCGCCTCGGCTATCGCAACAAGGATCTCGGCGAGCGCGGTGCTGCGTTCGCGTACACCGGGCGGTTCGTGCCGCCGCGCGACCGCAATGCCTGGAACGGCATGCGGGAAACCGTCAGCACGGCGCTAGGCTATCCGCTCGACACGCCGCCGGACTACAACCTGCAGATTCCCGCGCCCGCGAAACCGATCGTCGACACGGGAGGGCGGCCACTCGCGATGCTGTTTCATGCCGCCTCCAAGGACGACAAGAAGTGGCCGGCGGAACACTGGATCGCCGTCGCACGGGAGCTGGTGCGGCGCGGCTTTCATGTGGTCGTGCCGTGGGGCTCGGCTGCCGAGCGCAGCGAGGGGCTGGCGATCGTCAACGAAGTAGAAGGCGCAGAGCTGCTGCCGCAACTGAGCGTGACAGGGATTGCCCAGGTGATCGCGGCGTCGGACTTCGTGATCGGCGTCGATACGGGGTTCGTCCATCTGGCGCACGCGCTCGGCAAGCGAACCGTGATGATCTTTATCGCCACGTCGCGCGAAACGTTTGGGAATAACGTGCCGTTCCGCTCGGTTTCGATTGGGGACGGGAATTCCGTGCCGCCTATTGCCGAGGCGCTGGCCGCAATCGACCATGTGCACGCCGACCCGCTGGCGCTCGGAGGCAAGGGCGAGTCGGTGGCAGCCTGAGGCCGACGGGACGGGCTTGAGGCGTAGAAAAAAGAAAAGAGGCGCACGCGCAATTCGCCCAATTTCGGACGCCGTCGCGAGACGCCTCTGAAAAGCCCGCGCCTAAAGCGCGCGGACCGAGAGGAAACCTGCAGAACAAACCGTTACAACATCCGTAGAGACCGCACGGGTGCGGACAAGTTCAACCAGTTTTTTCTTTTTTATACGGTTTGTGCGCTGGCTCTTCGCGTGATTCCGGCGGCCACGCTCTTCTTGCCATATGCGGACGGCGCGCGTTCGCTCATTACAGGCCTGTTAAAACTGTCGCTTTTCTTTCGGCGTTCTATAACGGGCCCGGAGCGTTTCGACCGTGCCCCCGCGCCGTCGCGACCCCGATTCGTCGATGCCTTGCCCGCCGAGGCTTTGCGGGCGGGCCTGATGCGTAATGAATGACTCGCTGGCGCTTCGCTTGCCGGTCTGTTCGACGCGTCATCGTACCGTTTAGCCTTTCCCAGCCTGTAACACACGCAGTGGACGCTTACAAATTGCAACGCTCACCCTTGGCGGGTTCGTGTCCAATCGAGGTCATTCGGGGTTCGCTCGAATAAAACGACACTGACTCTAAGGGAGAACGACGTGAAACGCTTGATGTTGGCTTTGGTGACGGGCGCGCTGCTGGCTGCATCGCTGAGTGGCTGTATCGTGGTGCCGGAAGGCGGCGGCTACCACCATCACGGCTACTACTACCGCTGATCGGGTGAATGATGCTGATGGCTGCTCAGGCCATCAGCAATTCGAACGCGACGACGGCGGCGATGGCGGCCAGGTTCGCGGCAACGGCTTCGACGACGATGCCTTTCCAGCTTGCCGGCTTGAAGCGGAACGCGAGCAGCAGCGAGCCGAACAGCGCCAGCGCGATGATGACGACGATGTCCGCGTTATCCAGTTGAAAGTTCATCGATGCCTCCCCATGCAGCATGGCTATCGAATTGCCTGCTTCCTGTTCGAGTATAGGCATGGCGGAAAGCGCGGCAACCCGGGGAGTTTCCCTGTCCTCGTTCGTGCAGGTAGTCGAACGGTGTGCGACAGGCTTCATATTGGTTGGCGATAACCCCGCAAAGCAAAACGGCCCCGGCGCGGAGCATCGCGCCGGGGCCGTTTGCGTTGGACCGTCAGCAGGGCTTACATCAGCCGTGCGTCGCGCGTCTCGCGCATGCACAGCACGCCGATCAGACTCAACACGGCGGCCGCCGACACATACAGCCCGACCCAGGACAGCCCGCCTTGCGCCGCGAGCATCTGCGCGATGTACGGCGCAACCGACGCGCCGAGGATGCCGCCCAGGTTATACGCGACACCCGCGCCCGTGTAGCGCACGTTGGTCGGGAACAGTTCGGGCAGCAGCGCGCCCATCGGTGCAAACGTGACGCCCATCAGAAACAGTTCGATGATGAGGAACAGTTGGACGAGGGGCATCGAGCCGCTGCCGAGCAACGGCGCCATCGTGAAGCCCGACAGGATCGCCGCGATGCAGCCGACGATGAGCACCGGCTTGCGGCCGAAGCGGTCGCTGGCCCATGCGGACAGCGGCGTGGCGAGCGCCATGAAGACGACGGCGACGCATAGCATGCCGAGGAAGCTCTGCCGCGAGATGTGCAGCGCCGACACGCCGTACGACAGCGAGAACACCGTCGAAATATAGAACAGCGTATAGCAGACGACCATTGCGAACG
The DNA here is from genome assembly GCF_007995085.1 of Paraburkholderia azotifigens. Classification (GTDB taxonomy): domain Bacteria; phylum Pseudomonadota; class Gammaproteobacteria; order Burkholderiales; family Burkholderiaceae; genus Paraburkholderia; species Paraburkholderia azotifigens. The sequence goes on along the minus strand of NZ_VOQS01000001.1, from coordinate 1,703,203 downwards.
CGCCGAGCAGCACGGGTCCGAGGTGACGGCCGAGCAGCGTAGCGACAGGCACGCGCACGCGTTCCTGACGTTCGATCGCGGCCTGGAACGCCGGCGTTTCCGCGATTTTCAGGCGCACGTAGAGGCCGAGCGCGACTAGCACCGCGCTCACGATGAACGGCACGCGCCAGCCCCAGCTGCGGAACTGCTCGTCCGACAGCGACAGCGCGAGGCCGAAGAAGAGGCCGTTGGAGGCGAGGAAGCCGATCGATGGCCCGAGCTGCGGGAACATGCCGAACCAGCCGCGCTTGCCGGCGGGCGCGTTCTCGGTGGCGAGCAGGGCGGCGCCGCCCCATTCGCCGCCGAGGCCGATGCCCTGGCCGAAGCGCAACACGCACAGCAGGATCGGCGCGAGGCTGCCAATCGAATCGTAGCCGGGCACGAAGCCGATCAGCGTCGTCGACAGGCCCATGACCAGCAGCGACGCGACCAGCGTCGACTTGCGGCCAATGCGGTCGCCAAAGTGGCCGAACAGGAATGAGCCGATCGGCCGGGCGATGAACGCGATGCCGAACGTGACGAACGCCGACAGCGCCTGGGCCGTCGCCGAGCCGTGCGGGAAGAACACGGGGCCGATGACGAGCGCGGCGGCCGTCGCGTAGACGTAGAAGTCGTAGAACTCGATCGCGGTGCCGATGAAGCTCGCGAAAATCACGCGCGAGGCGCTACTCTGGCGGCCCGCGCCGGGCTGCGCGCTGGAAAGGGGCGAGGTGGACATGCAGGGTCTCCAAATGTCGTGACGCAGCCGCGGGGCGGGCGGTGCGCCTTTGTGTGTCTGGGTGTAGGCGAAGCGGGAGCGCGCAATCGCGTTGAACAGCGGTGTGACGGCGATGCGGGCGGACTCGCGACGCGAGACGTTGCATGTGCAACGAATCGACAGCTTGCGGTGCGCTGGCGGGTGACGCGCGTGATCTGGCCTTCGACGAGGACGACTCGGCGCGCAAGCGAAGCGCGAAGCAAACCGGGCGGACGCGCGCGCGGGTGGCGCGGCAACGTGACGGTCGGGCTGCGCGACGCGAGCGGGTGAGCGTACGGCGCGCAGCAAGGGCCGGAGATTCCGGTGGATGTTTAAAAAATTATAGCGAGGGCAGCGGGCGGGCGGCAAGGCGATACGCTTTGCCGCTGCTCGCGGGCTCGTTCGAACGGCATGGCGTTCGCGCCGCTGCACGTCGAAGGCAGCGGATCGCGTTCATGCGAAGCAACGCACGCTTCGCGCAAATTCAATCGATCGTTTGTGCTTGCGGCGAAGCGAACGTGCGCAACTGGAATTTGCCGTTGTCGTTGAAGAGCCAGTCTTCGAACAGCTCGACCTGGCCTTTTCCGTTCAGCAGTTTCGACGGTGGCAGCGGCAGCGGCACGGAGCGCCGCAGCGTGGAGAGCGCGGTACTTTCCGCTTCGTCGTCGCCGTTCGTGCGGTACACGTTCGAGGCGACGATCTGACCATTGCTATCCACGACGAACGACACGACGACGAGCGAGCGCAGCATCGCCTGCGGCGTGCCACGCAGCACATATGACGGATTGCGTTCGAGGATATGTTGCGCGACGGCCGAACGGTACTGATCGAGCGTCTGGCTGTTGATGGCAGCGATCGGCGGCGCGACGGCCTTTGTCTGCGGAGGCGTGACGGTGAAGCTGCAAGCCGTGCCGAGAAGGGTGAAGGCGAGTGCCGCGGCTCGCTTGAAGGTCGGGTGGATGCGGCTGGAAAGCGAGAGGCTGGACATCGTAATAACTCGCACGCGAGATGTATCTTCATCGTAGCCGATGCATGTCGCGATTCAATGAGCGTTGGTACGGATGTGAGGGGTGGCGCGCACAGGGGGGATGTCTACCCGCAATGCATGAGACGCCAGTTGCGAGTCCGTGCGGAGCCGTTCGAGAGTGTTCCGATGAAGTTCGGGGCGGGCCACGCGAACCGCCCGCAGCGCCTGGCGATGTGAGAATTCGACAATCGGGAATTCGACGCCTTTCAGACAGATTCGGTAGTGTTGCGTAAGATGCCGCGCAAACAAATATTGCGCTTGCATTTTACAAACCCCGATGGCCTATTCGATCCACTTTCTCCGATTCATTGCTGCGGCGACGGTGTTGTTCAGTCATTCCGCTAACGTTTTGAACGTTCCGAAGTCAATCGCCGTAGGTGATGCTGACAACCTACGCCGATCCGGTCTTTGACTCTTTGCCGGTTTCGGCCATTGATACTGCGCTGGTCATGAGGGTGCTTGAGCCCAAAGGGCGACATCAAAAGCCGGAGTTATCGGCGATTTTTACCCATCCGATGATCTTGTTAGTTCCGAGACGCATTGCGGGCCATGAACATACCCGCCAGCCCCGCTTTTCGGACCGTTGGCGGCTCCGAGCGATCAAGTGAAGGGTTCGGATAATCATGGATTGTCTGCCGCGCAACGGGCTGAATTCCCTTGATTGCAAGCAATGTAATGAATATCGCAGTGCACAATTCATAAGTTTCCGCCGTTTGGGCGATGCGTTTAACGATTTTGCTTATTTTTTAAGAAAAATCGCATTCTACTCGATAATTTTAATTCCGAATCTACTCATAAATTAATCAGACATCCAAAGTGTCAAGTGAATAATCGGCTTACCGCGAACCGGCACAGAAGATCCTGCCGCAACCGGCTCGGTGCAGCAATATCGCGGCACTCTTCTCACATTTCTGTAGGCATTTCCTTGCTATCAACTCTAATAGGTAGACGCTCGGACATTGATTTGGCACGATTTTGTAGCGATATGTAGTGCCGGACATTGAGCCGTTCCTTTGGTCAAGACTTTTCTTCGACCTTTGTGTTTGCGGTCTACCCCGATTCGCGGGCTCGGGCCTTCTATTTCCAGGCAATACCTACTTGCGGCGTGGCCCGCACGAGCGTCGCTCTGCGCGACGCGTAACGTCAAGGGGTTCCAGGCTGGCTAGTTCACCAATATATCGGCGGGTGGTTACGCTCATTAGTTAGAGTAACTAAAGGTGATGAAATGACATCGCGAGAGCAACTGGAACGATCTGCAGCAATTCGGGAATCTTATACGCGCCTTCCTTTTCAGGGTTTCTGGACTTGGCTGACCGGTAAAGAGCTACGAAATAGGTCTGCGAGGGTGATAAGCCCTGCCGAGGCCACCACATGGGCGATGTTGCTCTATCTGGGCGGCATTACGGCATCCATGTGTGTCTTGAAGTATGACGTCGGCGTAGAGTGGCTTCTTATCTCGATTGTTCTGACTGTGTCGGGGGCGCGCTACTTAGTTGCCACGATTATTCATCATGGTGTGCACCACGCCATTTTCCGCTCCGAGCGTTCAAACCGACTTCTTTGCGAGTTTCTGTCTGCAATTACCGTTGTGCAGCCTTTCGATTCGTACAGGCAGTTTCACGTCTACGAACATCACGGACGTGATTTTTCGACGATGAGCGATCAGGACCTCGCCGCTATATATACGTTAGGGTTAAGGCCCGGTGTTCCGGTCGAACGCATGAGATGGATTTTACTGTGGCAGTGCGTCAATCCACTGTTCCATGTGCGATACTTCGGGGTGCGTATCAAAAGTAATTTCGTCAACGTCCCACTGTACAGAGTGGCGATGATATCCGTATGGATGGTCTTGCTCGCCAGCGTCGCGTACATTGTAGGACCCTTTGTATTCTTGGTATCGATTGGAATACCTCTAACGGTGATCTATCAAGTTTGCTCGTTGCTTCATCTGGTTACAGAGCACGCGTGGGTATTGCGACGGGATGACGAGAGAGTGCGTGAATCGCATGTGAAGAACAGTCACGGACGGTTTTGTGGGCGAATGCTACCGCCTGTTGGAGTGTCCGGGATACAGTGGTTCCGCGCATGGGTTTCATGGTGGGCAGAACATCTACTTATTCATCTTCCCGCTCGGCTCCTGATTGTCCAAGGATCACTTGTCGTCCATGACTGGCATCACAGATCGGGTGCGGATCGCAGCTGGCCAAATGCGATTCAAAAGCGTGAAACAGACCTGCAGAGAGAATTCGATCAAGGTACCTACACGTATACAGATATCTGGGGAATTCACAATGTAATTGAGGAGGTAATGAGAAGGATCAGTGATGCCCCGATCGCTGCACCCATTCAAGGCCTCAAATATAGGTTGAACTGAGAGAACTCAACGGCAAGAGATAAAAATGAAAAGAGAAGTTGTCAAAATTGTAAATGGGTTTAAATTCTTGCCCGGACGTGCGTATCTTGAAGGTTTGGACGACAGAGAATATCAATCCTTCAAGGCGTTTTACGATGCACAGGTAAAGCCTGATCCTTACGCCGCGGTAAGAGATCGGGCAATGATAAAGATCGTGTACGAAAGAATCTCGGGCAAGATACGCCTAAACCCAAACCAGTCTTACTTCCAATCGTACGGCGCCAACGATACTGATGGCGGACGTGTACGGGTTTTCCCACCAGTTGACAAGGCGATCCTCGGAAATCGTGTTTTCAATCACGTATTTCAGTGCGATACGGCTTACATTAACGAATACTGCGATCGAGTCGGAAAGCATGATGTCAACATCAGCGTGCACTTTATTCGATACAAGGCGGATAAGGGAGGTGCATCGTTCAGCTCTCCGGTATGGCTACACCTCGACGACGAACCTCTGGTCTTCATTCATCTGGTTCAGCTTACGGACAACGCGATCGGGGCCGACAGCGTGATTTCGGAGATGGATAGCAAACCCACCAACGTGCTGCGACTTTCGGCACCGTTCGATACGCTAATCGTCGATAGAGCGAAGAAGCATGCGGTGACTCCTTTGGGCTCAAACGAGGGCACGGCATATCGTGACGTGATGCTGATCAACCTCGAAGCAGAGGTCCAGCAACAATGAGTCCAGAATCTACACGGTACGACGACAGACGGCGGAGCGATTATGTCTGACGAGCGTGTTGGCCAGCTTTATATGCTGCTTGCGATGACGATATCGGGCACGATCGGGTTCTTCGTGTTGTCGTCGGGGCAAAGTCCATTCAATGTAGTGCTGTTCCGCTGCGCGATTGGCTCTGTTGGTCTCGCTGCGTATTGTTTGTGTCGAGGGTACTTCTCATCGTTCCGTCTCAGCGGAAAGGAGTTCGTCAATCTGTTCTTCGGGGCATTGACCCTCATCGCCAACTGGTGTTTTCTTTTCACGGCGTATCGGCTGACCTCAGTTGGCATTACGACGGTCGTCTATAACGTACAGCCCTTTCTCTTGGTGATCGCCGGATTTCTCGTGCGCAGCGAGCGACCGTCACGCACTGCGGTTTTTTGGCTGGTCCTCTCGTTCTCTGGGCTAGTGGTCTTGGCGCAGCCAGGTGCCCAGCACAACGATGGGTCATATCTTCCTGGAATACTTTCCGCGTTGGCGGCCGCGACGTTATACGCAGCTACTACGCTATTGACACGATCTTTATCTCAATCCCTACGGCCGGAGCTGATCGCGGTCGGACACATGGTAATTGGGACAGCGGTTTTCATTCCGCTAGCTAACTTCCACGAACTCCCCGCTTCACACTCGCAGATTGGAGCAATCGTCGCTTTAGGGATGATCCACACAACATTTATGTACATATTGCTGTATGGGGCCTTTAAAAAAGCCGCGACAAGTAGCATTGCGGTGCTCAGCTTTATCTACCCACTTGTCGCCGTGACGGTGGATTTCTTTGCGTATGGTCGGATGCTGAGCTTTACGCAACTTGGTGGGGGGCTGTTGATCGTGACGTCTGCCGTAGCATATTCCGCGGGCCTCAATCCGCTTGCGGCTTTAGCGCGTATCGCCAGCCGTGCTGAGAAAGGGAGTCCTCGCAGTTCTTGACCAGGAGAGTGGTCGGTGAAAAGCAGCTTCGATTCGCTTATGAAAGCGTACGGCATTCGACCCGGAGATCACCTCGGGATCATGTCAAGTCGGTCTTTCGGCGTTCAGCACGTAGTGGACCTTCTAGGCCGACTGTCGTGCAGCCATGTGCTTCTCGACCCGGACGAAGGGCTCGCAAGCCTGTCATCCAGCATAGTGAGTAACGGGGTTCGATTCATCTTCGTATGTCCGGAAAGTCGCGGCGTTGCAGAAAAGCTGTCGGTCTGTATCGGGCTGGCGGACGCATTTCTTGAGAAAGCGCCCCGTGTTTGACTAGCTAACCATCGAGTGTCCCATGTCTGAAATAGCAACGACCTCATTGTTTGACCAGGAGCCATATGAACGGACCTTTCGGGCATCGATCATCGAAGTCAAAGAAGATTTGATCGCACTTGATCGGACGCTGTTCTATCCGGCAGGTGGCGGACAGCCGGGGGATTCCGGGGAACTGCGCACAAAGCAAGGGAGCATGCGTGTGGTGGAGACGTTTCGCGACGCGGTCAACCGCTCGCTGATATGGCATCGTGTCGACAACTCTAGTGAAACAGTCGGAGATGCCGTGGACGGTGCGATCGACTGGGAACCACGATACAGCAACATGCGGATGCACACATGCTTGCACCTTCTCTGCTCGTTGATTAGCGCGCCCGTTACGGGCTGCGGCATGGGGGGCGAAAAGGGGCGGCTCGATTTCGATTTACCGGAAATGGACTTGACCAAAGACGAGATAACCCGACGGTTAAACGAATTAATTACAAGCCAGATCGAAGTTACGACTTCTTTGATTGCTCCTCAAAGGCGTGCGGAGTTGCTCGGATTGGTTAGGAATCGCTATGCGTTGCCGCCGGAGACGAGCGATGCGATTAAGGTCATCCATGTGAACGGGGTAGACGTTCAACCTTGCGGCGGCACTCATGTTGCGAACACTGCCGAGATTCCACGAGTTGTTTGCGAGAAAATCGAGAAGAAAGGTAGGCAGAACCGTAGAATCGTTCTGCGATTCGACAACTGAGTTGAGGTCAGTCTTGCTCAGTGAGACTGGTGAGTGATTTTACCGACTTTGTGAGTGAATTTTGGCACTGGCAATTGTCATTCGAGAGCCCGGTCCAGCCTCAGTGTTGCGACCGGAAAGCGTTGCTGTGGGTGAGACAGGCTCCGGAGAAATTCGAATTGCGCACAGAGCGGTGGGCGTGAATTTCCACGACATCTATGTCCGGACGGGGTTGTACAGAACACTTCCCTTACCCGGTGTTCCAGGCTTGGAGGCGGTCGGTGTAGTAGTGCAACTGGGACGTGGAGTCGAAGGGCTTGAGGTTGGCGATCGCGTTGCTTACGTATGCGACAAATATGGCACTTACGCGACGGAACGAGTGTTTCCCTCGGCCTTGTTCGTCAACGGGCCGCCGCCGACTACCGGGGGAGGCCTCGCCTGCAGTCCTTTGGCGTGACTCTAGCGCGGCGGCTTTTTCCTGAACATTCCGGCGCGCTTCACAGGTCAACGACGCTTCGGGTTGACGTCGACAGATCTTGCGCGATGATGGGCCAATTGATGGTCTGGAAAAAACAAAAACCTCGTAAATTATTGAATTTACGAGGTTTTGGCTTGTCTTTCTGGCGGAGGGTGTGGGATTCGAACCCACGAAGGCCGTAAAGCCTTGCCGGTTTTCAAGACCGGTGCATTCAACCGCTCTGCCAACCCTCCGAGCCCGAAATTGTAACCTGGAACACTTCCTTCCCGGGCAACAAACCACGAACGATCACGAATCCTTCAAAAACAGCGCCTGGAGATCATTGAGGAAGGCCTGGCCGAGCGGCGTCGGCGCAATCTTCTCGAAGTCGCGCGAAATCAGCCCGCGGCGTTCCGCTTCCTGCAAGGCCGGTTCGATCGACGTCATCGGCAAACCCGTGCGCTCGACGAAACGATGCACCGGAAATCCCTCCACCAGCCGCAGCGCGTTCAGAATGAACTCGAACGGCAGATCGCGTGAGCCGACTTCATGCTCTTCCTGCACGGCATTGCCCGAACGCGCTTCGTCGATGAACGTCGCGGGATGCTTGTAGCGCATCTGTCGCAGGATGCGGTTCGGAAACGACAGCTTCGTATGCGCGCCGGCGCCGATGCCGAGATAGTCGCCGAAGCGCCAGTAGTTCAGGTTGTGCTTGCTCTGCCGATGCGGCTTCGCATATGCCGACACTTCATAACGCTCATAGCCCGCCTCGCGCGTACGCTCGTGGATCCAGTCCTGCATGTCGGCGGACGAATCGTCGTCGGGCAGCGGCGGCGGAAACTTCGCGAACAGCGTGTTCGGTTCCAGCGTCAGGTGGTAAAGCGACAGATGCGGCGGCGCGTACGAGAGCGCCGTTTCGATATCCGCCTGACATTCGGCCAGCGTCTGCTTCGGCAGCGCGAACATCAGATCGAGATTGAAGTTGTCAAACGTGTTCGCGGCGACTTCGACGGCATGACGCGCTTGCTCCGAATCGTGAATGCGGCCCAATGCCTTCAGATGCGCTTCGTTGAAACTCTGGATGCCGACCGACAGCCGGTTTACGCCGCTCGCGCGAAACTGCGCGAACTTGTCGGCTTCGAACGTGCCGGGATTCGCTTCGAGCGTGATCTCGGCGTCGGCGTCGAGCGGCAGCAGCGCGCGCACGTCCGACAGCAGCCGGTCGAGTCCTTTCGCCGACATCAGGCTCGGCGTGCCGCCGCCGATGAACACCGTATGCACCTGCCGTCCCCAGATGAGCGGCAACGACTGCTCGAGGTCGCTGCGCAACGCGTCGAGGTAATCGTCTTCCGGGAACGTGCCGCCTTTCGATTCGTGCGAGTTGAAGTCGCAGTACGGGCACTTGCGCACGCACCACGGAAAGTGCACGTAGAGCGCGAGCGGCGGCAGCGAAGTCAGCCGGATGCTGCCTGGCGATGAGAACGCCTTGACGACGTTGACGCCGACCGTCGATGCCTGACTCACGCTTCCTCCTTCAGTCGCGTGAACAGCTGCTGCAGTGCCAGCGCGCGATGACTGGTGGCGTTCTTCACGGCCGGTTCGAGTTCGCCGGCCGTCGCGTTCAGCGCAGGCAGGAAGAAGTACGGGTCGTAACCGAAGCCGTTCGCGCCGCGCGGCGCATCGAGAATCTCGCCGTGCCAGCGGCCTTCGGCGATCAGTGGCTCGGGATCGTCTGCATGGCGCACGAGCGCGAGCACGCAGAAGTAGTACGCGCGGCGGTCGCTCGTGTGTTGCAACTGTTCGACGAGACGCGCGTTGTTCGCCGCATCGCTCTTTTCGCCACCGGCCAGTTGCGCATAGCGCGCCGAATACACACCGGGCGCGCCGCGCAGCGCGCGCACGCACAGGCCGGAATCGTCGGCGATCGCGGGCAGGCCCGTCAGCTTCGATGCGTGACGCGCCTTCGTCAGCGCGTTCTCGACGAAGGTCGGATGCGGTTCTTCCGCTTCCGGCACGTTCAGCGCGCCTTGCGGAATCAGCTCGATGCCCGCCGTGCCGAACAGCGCCGCGAACTCGCGCAGCTTGCCCGCGTTGTTCGACGCCAGCACGATCCTGCGCAGCGCGTCGTCCGGACGGCCATTTACCCTGTCACTCACCCTTCAACTCCAGTGCTTGCTTCTGCATCGCGATCAGCGTCGCGATGCCGCCTTGCGCAAGATCGAGCAGACGGTTCATTTCGTCGCGCGAGAACGGCACGCCTTCCGCCGTACCCTGGATTTCGACGAAGCCGCCATCGCCCGTCATCACGACGTTCATGTCGGTGTCGCACTGGGAGTCTTCGTCGTAGTCGAGATCGAGCACGGGCACGCCGTCGAACACGCCGACCGAAATGGCCGCGACATAGTCGGTGATGGGCGACGTTTCGATGCGGCCCGTCGCGAGCAGCTTCGCGACGGCGTCGTGCGCGGCGACGAAAGCGCCCGTGATGCTCGCCGTGCGCGTGCCGCCGTCGGCCTGGATTACGTCGCAATCGATATGCAGCGTGCGCGCGCCGAGTCGCTCGAGATCGAACACCGAGCGCAGCGCGCGGCCGATCAGGCGCTGGATTTCCTGCGTGCGGCCCGTCTGCTTGCCGCGCGCGGCTTCACGGTCACTGCGTGTGTGCGTCGCGCGCGGCAGCATGCCGTACTCGGCCGTCAGCCATCCCTGGCCGCGGTCGCGCAGAAAGGCGGGCACGCTCTCGGCGATGCTCGCCGTGCAGATCACCTTGGTGTCGCCGAATTCGACCAGCACGGAGCCTTCCGCGTGCTTCGTGTAATGGCGCGTGATGCGCACGTCGCGCAGCTGATCGGCGGCGCGGCCGCTGGGGCGTTTCGTGATGTCGTTCATCGTCGGAATAGAGGGGGAGAGAGGCCGGAAGGAAACCGCAATTTTACCGCCGATCGCGTCGGCGCCGCCTGCGCCACGCGCCGCGATGCAGCGCGCTAAATGCGCCCGACGCCGCGACGCACGCGAACGCGCCCGAAGCGCCGCCTGCCCGGGCTTACCCGAAGGCCACCTCCGGCAGGTCCGGCCGTCAAAAATGGGATAATGCGCGTTCTCCGCCTCGCGTCTCGTAAACGCCGGGCGACTCGAATCCCTGGTCGTGCGATGTGATGCACATTCGCGCGGCCGCAATCGCGAGACCTATCATGATCTACAGTATGACTGGCTATGCGAGCGCCACGCGCGAACTCGCAGCGGCATCGGGCACCGGCGGCGTCAGCGTGTCCGTCGAATTGCGCACGGTGAACTCGCGCTTTCTCGATCTCAACTTCCGGATGCCGGAAGACGTGCGCGTCTGCGAACCGACGCTGCGCGAAATGCTGATGAACAAGCTGTCGCGCGGCAAGGTCGATATCCGTATCAACCTGCAGCGCAGCGAGCAGTCGGCGAACGCAGGCGCGCTCAATCGCGACGCGCTCGCACAACTCGCGGTGCTGGAGCGTTCCGTGCTCGAAGCATTCCCCGACGCAGGCCGTCTGCGCACGGGCGAAATTCTGCGCTGGCCGGGCGTGCTGGCGGAGAGCGGCGTGTCGCCGGAAGTGTTGCGGGATGCCGTGCTCGCGTGCGGCAAGCAGGCGATTGCCGATCTGATCGACGTGCGAGGCCGCGAAGGCGCGCAGCTCGCCACGATGCTGCTCAACAACGTCAGCGAAATGGAAACGATCGTCACGAAGATCACGCCGCTCGTGCCGGAACTGATCGCGAAGCATCAGCAGAAGATCGTCGAGCGTCTGCAGGAAGCGCTCGGCATCGCCGCGCCCGATACGGCCGCGACGATCGTGTCGCGCGAAGAGATCGCCGAGCGCATCCGTCAGGAAGTGACGATGTACGGCATTCGCATCGACATCGCCGAAGAACTGTCGCGCCTCACTGCGCATCTGAACGAGACGCGCCACGTCATCCAGAAGGGCGGCAAGGTCGGCAAGCGTCTCGACTTCATGATGCAGGAACTGAACCGCGAAGCGAACACGCTCGGCTCGAAGGCGGCCGCGAAAGAACTCGCCGATTCGTCGATGACGCTCAAGCTGCTCATCGAACAGATGCGCGAACAAGTACAAAACCTGGAGTAATACGGGAGTCTCACCAGCATGACCGAAGCCAAACGCAATCCGTACGCCGGCGTCTATCCGGGCAACCTGTTCATGGTTGTCGCGCCGTCGGGCGCGGGCAAGTCGACGCTCGTCAACGCGCTCCTCGCTAGCGACGCGGCGATCCGTCTGTCGATTTCGTACACGACGCGCCAGCCGCGTCCGAAGGAACAGGACGGCGAGCACTATCACTTCACGACCGTCGAAGACTTCCTGCAGCGTCACGATGCCGGCGAGTTTCTCGAGAGCGCGGAAGTGCATGGCAACTACTACGCAACCTCGCGCGTGTGGATCGAGGAGCAGATGAAAAGCGGCCATGACGTGCTGCTCGAAATCGACTGGCAGGGCGCGCAGCAGGTGAAGAAGCAGTTCCGCAATGCCGTGGAAATTTTCATCCTGCCGCCGTCGCTGGAAGCGCTCGAAGAGCGCCTGAAAAAGCGCGGCCAGGACGAGCCGAATGTGATCACGCGACGTCTTCTCGCAGCGGGCAGCGAGATGGCGCACGCAGCGGAAGCGGAGTACGTCGTGATCAACGAGAACTTCGATCGCGCGCTCGCCGAACTGCAATGCCTCGTGTCGGCGACGCGCTCGCGCTTCGCTTCGCAATACGCGCGCCATACGGACCTCTTCATGCAGCTCGGCATTCACTTGCCGCACGCGTGATACGGGCGAGGTCGGAAGGACATAAGGTAGAATAACCAACATACAGAGAAGGAATTTTCAACATGGCCCGCATTACCGTCGAAGACTGTCTGAAACAGATCCCGAATCGTTTCGAACTGGCGCTTGCCGCGACTTATCGCGCACGTCAGCTCGCTCAAGGCCACACGCCGAAAATCGAAAGCCGCGACAAACCCACGGTGGTCGCGTTGCGTGAGATCGCGGCTGGCCAGGTTGGCGTCGAAATGCTGAAGAAGGTGCCCGTCTAAGGCACGCTTCAACGTTTGAACGTCATGTAACTCACCCACGCGTGCAGACCGGCACCATCGCAACGGAGGCGACCATGAGCACCAACCCCTCGCCATCCGCCACGGAAGTGGACCACGCTGCCCACGAACACGAAAGCGACTCGCCTTCGTCTGCACGCAAGTACATCGACGCGGTCCTCGAACAATCGTTTCGCCATCTGTTCGGGCCGACCGCCACGCCGGAGCAGCCGCGCCGGCACGACGTCGTCTCCATCGCCAAGCTGACTGCCGCGCTCTCCGGCTATCTGAGCCCGGAAGAGATCAAGGAAGTCAAAGCCGCTTTCCACTTCAGCGACGAAGCCCACCTCGGGCAATACCGTCAAAGCGGCGAACCCTACATCACGCATCCTGTTGCCGTCGCGGAAACGTGCGCGGCATGGAAGCTCGACGCGCAGTCGATCATGGCCGCGCTCCTGCACGACGTGATGGAAGATCAGGGCGTGACCAAGACCGAACTCGCCGAGCGTTTCGGCGCGAAGGTGGCGGAACTGGTCGACGGCTTGTCGAAGCTGGACAAGATGGAGTTCCGCAGCCGCGAGGAAGCGCAGGCGGAAAACTTCCGCAAGATGCTGCTCGCCATGGCGCGCGACGTGCGCGTGATTCTCGTGAAGCTCGCGGACCGGCTTCACAACATGCGCACGCTCGGTGCCGTGCCGCCCGAAAAGCGCCGCCGCGTGGCGCGCGAAACGCTCGATATCTACGCGCCCATCGCGCATCGTCTCGGCCTGAACAACACGTATCGCGAGTTGCAGGATCTGAGCTTCGCGAACTTCAATCCGCATCGTTACGCAACGCTCGAAAAAGCGGTGAAGGCGGCGCGCGGCAATCGCCGCGAAGTCGTCGGCAAGATTCTCGAATCGGTGCAGCGCGCCATTGGCGAGGCGAAGCTCGATGCCGAAGTCACGGGCCGCGAGAAAACCATCTTCAGCATCTACAAGAAGATGCGCGACAAGCAGCTGTCGTTCTCGCAGGTGCTCGACGTCTACGGTTTCCGCGTCGTGGTCGAAAGCCCGCTCGAATGCTATACGTGCCTCGGCGCGCTGCATGCGCTCTACAAGCCGGTGCCGGGCAAGTTCAAGGACTACATCGCGATTCCGAAGGTCAACGGCTATCAGTCGCTGCATACCACGCTGGTCGGCCCGTTCGGCGCGCCGATCGAGTTCCAGGTGCGCACGCGCAAGATGCACGAAATTGCGGAGGCGGGCGTTGCCGCGCACTGGCTATACAAGAACGGCGGCGCGGATCTGAACGACGTGCAGAAGCGCGCGCATCAGTGGCTCAAGTCGCTGCTCGACATTCAGAGCGAAGTCGGCGATTCGAGCGAATTCCTCGAACACGTCAAGATCGATCTGTTCCCGGACGCCGTCTACGTGTTTACGCCGAAGTCGAAGATCATGGCGCTGCCGCGCGGCGCCACGGCACTGGACTTCGCGTATTCGATCCACAGCGATCTGGGCAACCAGTGCGTCGCGGTGAAGATCAACAATGAACTGCTCCCGCTGCGGACCGAGCTGAAGAGCGGCGACATCGTCGAAGTGATCACGGCGCCCTATTCGAAGCCGAACCCTGCCTGGCTCGGCTTCGTGCGCACAGGCAAGGCGCGTACGGCCATCCGCCACTATCTGAAGACGATGCGCCTGAACGAGTCGGTGCAACTCGGCGAACGTCTCGTCGATCAGTCGCTCAAGGGCTACGGGCTCGCGCTGTCCGACGTCACGCCGGAAGTGTGGGACAAGCTCGTGCTGTGGACGGGCAACAAGAACCGCCAGGAAATCTTCGCGGATATCGGTCTTGGCCGGCGTGTGGCCGCTGTGATGGCCAAGCGCATCGAAGTGCTGATGAACGGCCGCGAAGGCCACGAAGGCGACGACGATCATCCGCGCGCCGATCATCCGACGCCGAATGCGCCGCCCGTCGTCATCACGGGTACGGAAGGCATGTCGGTGCAGTTGTCCGCGTGCTGCCGTCCGATTCCCGGCGACGACATCATGGGCTATATCGGCATCGGCCTCGGCATGGCCATCCACACGACGGATTGCCGCGTTGCGCAGCGCATTCACCGGCGCGATCCCGGCCGCTGGATCGACGTCGCGTGGGCGCCGCAACCGGGCCGCCTGTTCGACGTGGCGGTCAAGGTGCTGGTGAAGAACACCAAAGGCGTGTTCGCACGCGTCGCCGCGGATATCACGTCGGCCGACGCGAACATCGTCCACATCGCCATGGACGAAGACCAGTCGCAGGAATCGACGGTGCTGCGCTTCGTCATCCAGGTCAGCGACCGCGTGCATCTTGCCAACGTGATGCGCCGTGTGCGGACCAATCTCGACGTGATGCGCATCGCGCGCGAACGGCCGAGCGAAGAAGGGCATCGTCATCACGACGGCGGCATGCGGATCGATCGCGAGCGCGCCGATTACTGAAATCGGAAGTTGAGAGGCGGGTGCGCGCCTTGCGCGGCTCGTCGTTGCCTGCCTACAGGAACAACACGATGAACGTAGCGGATCTTTCCGGTCTGGCGCTCGACTACTGGGTCGCCCGCAGCCTGCACGACTTCGTGCGCGAAATTCACTTTACCGATAGCGGGAGCGTCGTCTCGATCCGCGGGAATGATCGCGGGCGCCCGTGGGACGGACGCTTCACGCCTTCCGTGTCATGGGAGGCGGCGGCTGTCGTGCTGGAGCGCGCACAGCGGCTGGAAGTGAGCGAGCGCACGCGCGACGGCGCAGCGCACTGCGTCGCGGAGTTCGAGGGCGGTCATCGGACCGTGTCGGCGCACGGCGAATCGCTGCGCGTCGCGCTCTTGCGGGCCTTCGTCATTAGCCGGTTCGGCGATACCGTCGAAGAGGTGGTGCGCCAGCCTCAGTCGCTGTTCGGCACGCGGTCGACGCCGATCGGCGAACAGTCGCCTGTCGGCATCGAGAACGAACTGCCGAAGCCTGATGGTGAGATCGGCGATATCAGATCAGCGCCGCGCTGAATTGATGTGCGCGGGCGTAGGGAGGTGCAGATGTGGAACAGCAGAGCCGAAAAAGACAAAGGGCCTTCCGACTGGAAGGCCCTTTATGGGTGGCGCGGCTGGCAGGATTCGAACCCACGACCCCTTGGTTCGTAGCCAAGTACTCTATCCAACTGAGCTACAGCCGCACGCTAAACTTGTACTGCTTGGGCAACACATGATACTTCATGCACAACCCGGTGAAACAAAAGGGCCTTCCAGGAGGAAGGCCCTCGAAAAAATGGCGCGGCTGGCAGGATTCGAACCCACGACCCCTTGGTTCGTAGCCAAGTACTCTATCCAACTGAGCTACAGCCGCACGCAGAAATGAGATTATAGCAAGGTCTCGGAAAAAGGGAAGGGGCAACCCCGAAATTTGTGACAACAGCCGTATCATGTAGGCTAGATATCTGGATGTCCGCTTCAACGCTGAACCATCATGAACAAAGCCTTTGTCAAAGAATCGACTGACGAGAACGACGACGACCTCGAAGCCGCTCAACCCGACGTGCCGGCTGGCGCGAAGAACTACATCACGCCGGCGGGCTATCGGCGGCTGCGCGACGAACTGCTGCACCTGATCGACGAGGCGCGGCCCGAGGTGGTGAAACTGGTGTCGTGGGCGGCGTCGAACGGCGACCGCTCGGAGAACGGCGATTACATCTACGGCAAGCGAAGGCTGCGGGAGATCGATCGGCGCATCCGCTTCCTGACGAAACGCATCGATCTCGCCGAGGTCGTGAACAGCAGCCGGCAGGAGAATACCGATCAGGTGTTCTTCGGCGCGACCGTCGAGTACGCGACGGAAGACGGCGAGACGCATACGGTGAAGATCGTCGGTATCGACGAGGTGAATCTGGACGAAGGGCACGTCAGCTGGATTTCGCCGATCGCGCGGGCGCTTCTGAAGTCGAAGGTCGGCGATCAGGTGACGCTGCACACGCCTGCAGGTCCGCAACCGATCGACGTGCTCGACGTGGTCTATCCGACGCGCGAAGAGGAGGAGGCTTAACGCCTTCGAATGCGGCCTGGCGTGCGACTGGTCCGGGCACACAGCATCAACAAAAAAAAGGCGCCGCAAGCGGCGCCTTTTTCATGCTGCAAGTACTGCTGATGCTTAGAAGCGGTGACGCAGGCCAGCCGTCACAGCAACTTGCTTCTCGTTCGCCGAAGCGTTCAGGCCATTGATGTTGGCGTTGACGATCGAGTTTTCGCTGACTTGCTGGTATTCGCCCTGCAGATACACGTCGGTACGCTTCGACAGCGCGTACGCCGTTTGCAGGTTGAACTGGTTCCAGTGCGGGTGCTCGCCAGCCAGGCTTGCACGCGTGTACGTGTACGAGCCAGCGACGCTGATTGCCGGCGTCAGAGCGTAGCGTGCGTTCGCTTCGTAGTTCTGGAAGTGACCGCTGTCGCCGCCGAAGCGGTTCTGCAGACCCTGGTTGCCCGATGCGCCCTGGTTGATACCGGCCATCTTCGACAGGTTCGTCTGCGAGTACACGAGGCCGACGGTTGCCGGGCCGAACGTGTAGTTCGCGCCCGCGCCCCACGTTTGCTGGCGGCCAGCGAAGAACGTGTTGTCGCCGTTGACTGCGCCCGACGAGTTGAACGCTGCGTTCGTGCCCGTCACGCCGTTGCTGTTCAGTTGCAGGTAAGCAGCAGCGACGTTGAAGCCTGCGAAGCTGTACGACGCGCCAGCGCTGTACGCACGGTTGTTCGAGAAGCCGTCAGCCTGGTTCGAGAAGCCGTACAACGCGCCGAACTTGAAGCCAGCGTAGTTCGCGCTCTGGTACTTGACCGAGTTGTTGACGCGGAACGAGTTGTTCAGGTTGTCGTTGTCGAACGGGTGGGCGAACTGCGTGCCGCCATATTGCGTGCCCGTCAGTGCCAGCGGACCGACGTAGTCGACCATGCTGTCGTATTGACGACCGAGGGTCACTGCGCCGAACTGGTCGCTTGCCAGACCAACGAACGCCTGACGGCCGAACAGACGGCTTTGCTGCTTGAGCGTGCCATCATTGATGCCGAAGCCGTTTTCCAACGTGAAGATTGCCTTCAGGCCACCGCCGAGGTCTTCAGCGCCGCGCAGGCCGAAACGGCTGCCGTTCACCGAGCCGGACGTCATCTGGACGTTGCTGTGACCCTGGTTCGGGGCCGTAGCCTGGTTATTCGTGTAGGTGATGCCGGCATCGATCAGGCCGTACAGCGTGACGCTGCTTTGCGCATGCGCAGCCGTTGCGAAAACGCCCGAGAGGGCCGCGACCATGAGAGTCTTTTTCATCTTTGTAACTCCGAGAACAGGATGGGTTTTGGAAACCCAGGCTTGAAGGAAACTTCACGCGGTTGCTGCGAGAGGCAAATCGCGTGAACTACGCACGGTGACCGACGTGCGTTCGTTTCCGGGTAGCCAAAGTGTAGAGACGTGACCTGTCCGATGGCCGTTCCGAAATCAGCAATAAAGTATTACGGGATAGGAAATTATCGAGATGGGGGCTGAAAGCCTTATCGATAAAGGGTTTCCGGCCGATTGGCGGGTATCGGCCGTACGTGTCAACCTTTGCGCGTTGTTCAATTGCGACATGAAATGATGTGCGAAAACAACGCAAAAATCGCTGAATGGCGATTGTTGTCGACCTTGCAATAGTAGATTGCGAGAGTCGACGCTAATCTAATACGCCGTCGGCGCTATACTGAAATCTCTGCTTTTCGAAGCAGACTTTTTCGTTGACGAAAAAGATCTCCAAACCTTTGTCGGCGCGACTTCGCAAGAGTCGCGCTTTTTTTGCCTGCTTACAGCATCGATTTATTGACGCTTTCCATCCGCACTAACCGGTGCGAATTCCAGCCCCGGTGTCAGGCTCCAATCTTCGATCACATAGTGGCGCGCGTCCATTGGGGATGACAGCAGGTTCTGCCAGTGGTCGCCGTGCCACATCGGATCGAACTCCAGCGCGGAGCCGCGCTGCACAAACGCATCGGAGGACGGTGCGGTCTTCGTGGGCGGGAACAGTTGGGTGGCGATGCGGCGAAGTGTGTCGAACAGCATGGCATTTCTCCAATTGCAAACTGCTGGCTAAAATCTTGCGGTTCAGAATGCACTTTAACAACTCGTGAAAACACTTACGAAAGACACGATTTGTTACATGCCGGAAAAGTTTTCTCACATGTGTTTGTTATAGCACGTCAGGTCGGCAATAGAGACCGAATCACTTCCGTATCCGCTGATTAATTCCCAACTCTGCGTTCGCTTTAACGGATCATTTGACGCTTATCTAGGTTTCGATTTGAAACTGCTTGACGCGTCGATGTGCTTCCTCGTATAAATGCCGTGCTGGATTTTCGATGGCCGAAGCCTAATAGTGCGCGCTGCATATATTTTCAGTTTTCGGAATCGTTATCGTAATCGGCATTAATGGCATTGATGTCTTATTCAAATCGAGGAAAGTGGAACATGGAAACCGGTATCGTCAAATGGTTCAACGATGCTAAAGGCTACGGCTTCATCACGTCCGACACGGGCGGCGAGGATCTCTTCGCGCACTTCTCGGAGATCCGCTCGGAAGGGTTCAAGTCGCTGAAGGAAAATCAGCGCGTGTCGTTCGATGTGAAAGCTGGGCCGAAGGGCCGCCAGGCTGCGAACATCCAGGCGCTGTAATTCGCTGAGGGGTCGTCGGCTCCCAGGATAAACCCTCGCTTTGCGGGGGTTTTTTATTGCCCGTTGATCGGCGCTTTAAAGCAGGTTGCGGCTCGCTCGTGAATAGGCGATGTCGCGTAAAACGTTTCCGGCCGCGTATTGGCTCAGCAAGTGCATTAATTGGTGTAATCCCCGATTGATGATTTATTTATGGTGGAAAAGCTGAATATCGATATTCGCGGCGCGCCGACGATCGCGTGCCAATTTCGCTCGATTGAGATTACGCGCAGGCTTTGCCGCCGATAAGGCATACTTCTGCAAAGTCCTGCACTCTTCAGTTTTCTCTCATGTCTGAACCGCTTCTGTCTGATCCGGCCCTCGATGTGCCGATTGTCTTCGTCGACCTTGAAACCACGGGCGGCTCCGTCGGCGAGCACAGAATCACGGAAGTCGGCGTCGTCGAAGTGGGGCCAAACGGTGCGTCCAGCTGGACCACGCTGGTCGACCCCGGTCAGCCAATCCCGCCGTTCATCCAGCAATTGACGGGCATCACCAACGACATGGTGCGCGGCGCGCCCACGTTCGCGGCCATCGCCGCCGATCTGTTCGCGCGACTCGACGGCAAGCTTTTCATCGCGCACAACGCGAGCTTCGACCGCGGCTTTCTGCGCAGCGAGTTCCAGCGCGCGGGCTTCGCCTTCAATCCCGATGTGCTGTGCACCGTGCGCCTGTCGCGGGCGCTGTTTCCCGCCGAAAAGCGCCACGGCCTCGACGCGCTCGTCGAGCGGCATGCGCTCGTGCCTTCGGATCGGCACCGCGCGCTCGCCGACGCCGATTTGATCTGGCAGTACTGGCAGCGCCTGCATGGCCTCGTGCCCATCGAGGTATTGCGCTCGCAAATCGACAAGACGATGCGGCGTTTCCGGCTCGCAGGCGATATCACCGAAGATCTGATCGACACGGCGCCTGCTGGTTGCGGCGTGTATGCGTTCTACGGCGAGAGCGATGCGCCGCTCTATGTAGGGCGCAGCGTGCGCGTGCGTCAGCGCCTGCGCTCGCACCTGACGGGCGAGCGCCGTTCGTCGAAGGAGATGAAGCTCGCGCAGCAGGTGCGCCGCGTCGAATGGCGGGCGACGGGTGGCGAGATCGGCGCGCTGCTCGCCGAAGCGCAGCTGGTCGCGGCGCTGCGTCCGCCGCATAACCGCGTGCCGCGCGTGAGCCGCGCCGATCCCGTCGATGCACCCTGGCCTTATGACGGCGCCATCGTGTTCGAGGAGCGCGATGCGGCCGAAGGTGCACGCGTTTTCCACGTCATCGATCGCTGGCGCTATCTGGGACATGCGCCGTCGTTCGCCGAAGCCGCGACGCTGCTCGCGGCCAGCGCGCCCGGCGCATTCGAGCTTGCGACGTGGCGCATTCTCCAGTCGCATCTCGCACGCGGCCTGCCTGTGCTGCCGCTCAGCCGCCCGGCTGTCGCGCCCGCGGACGCCGTGACGCTCGCAGCAGCGCCCGCCGACGCCGCCTAACCCGTCGCCCCGACGCCACCCGATTCGCACACATGCCCGAGCGCCCGCGTTAGCGCGGCGTTGCGGGTGTTGTCGTAGCGGGTCAGCGATTTCCAGTTGTCTATGCCGCGCGCGACGCGCGTCGGGCAATCGTCCTGCGAGCGCAGCGTCTGCACGCGTGCAAGTCCGGCGATCAGCGATTGCGTCAGCTTGTCGAGTTGCGGCCTGAGGCTCGTCGCGAGATCTGGCGCGGCACCTTCGGGCGGGCGAGTGGTGCGCCAGGTGTCGAACAGCGCGTTCTGCACGTCCTTGCTCGCGTCGATCTGATCCTGAAAGAACGCGTGCGCAAA
The DNA here is from genome assembly GCF_007995085.1 of Paraburkholderia azotifigens. Taxonomy (GTDB): domain Bacteria; phylum Pseudomonadota; class Gammaproteobacteria; order Burkholderiales; family Burkholderiaceae; genus Paraburkholderia; species Paraburkholderia azotifigens. Next base: position 1,682,268 of record NZ_VOQS01000001.1, on the reverse strand, counting down.
TGCCGGATCGACGCCCGCGCGCGTCGCACGCTTTTCGACGTCGGCGAGCAGCGCCTGTTCTCGAGGCGTGTCGGTGATCGGTTGATGATGCGCCCACTTGTAGCGCGCGACGGGTTCGGCCAGCGCAAGCCGCTGGGAGACGAGTGCAATCAGATTCGTGAGAGCCGTGTCGTCGCCGTCGGCGCGAACGGATGCGGGCGTGAAGGCGAGAGTCGAACCAAGCAGGATCGCGCCAAGCGCGCCGATGAGTTTCGGACGGGTCATTGAGCGTGCTGCAGCATGCGGCTGCATCGAAAGAGGAAAAGACAGAAGAATAGACGAAGCGCGCGATTATGCGTCACGCATGCGCAAGTGCGCCGGGCAGCGAGAGGGCAAACAGACATTCAACTGAACGAGCGGACGCGCGCAGACCCGCGACACGATGTCGCGTCAGCAACGGTGCTCAGCAGAACGAAGTCAGCGGCAAGCCGAGCGAAACCGTGGGCGCACGACGACCCAGCGCCTCATTCGATGAAGCGCGTGGACGCGCGTCGACACTACGCGCAGGCAATGGCTGCGCGAACCCCGATGCTGCAAAATGCACGTCGACCGTTACTTCGGGTCGCACGACTTGCGTTGTTCGTCAAAGAACGCGCGAACATGCTCAGGCAATTCCGCGCCCAGAAACTCAACGCCTGCCGGTTCCGGATCCGGGCTGAACACCTTGTCGGGGGTCGGAATCTTCGGCGGTCTGGTATCCATGATGGGTTCTCCTTTACGAATTCATTATCTTCCTCGGGGCGTGAAGCGCACCAGCGCTGCCGCACACAGCCGATGTTTTGGCGCGCTCTCTGTTGCTTTAACGGCACAGGCTCCCAAGGATTGAAGCGCCTTCTTTACAATTTAACGATTGTCCATATTGCAGTACGTCTAAAGACTGTCTCGCGGCCGCTTGCTATACTGCGCGCGCTCACTTTTTCAAGTCGCGATGACACGTTCGACACGCTGGATCAGTCTCGTATGGCTGGCGCTGGTACTCAATGTCCTGTCGCCCGTCATCGGCTATGCGCGTGCGCCGGGCGTTCAAGGCCCGCTTTCCGTCGAACTCTGTCACGCAGCCGGCGCGCAGAACGTCGTCATCGATCTCGGTGGTTCGCACGACAGCACGTCGAAGACGCACTTCGTCGTTCCCCACTGTGTCTACTGTCCGGGCTTCGCCGCCAACTTCGCGCTTGGCGCCAGTGTCCCGTTCATCGCGCCTCCCGTCCGTACGCTCGCCTACGCGCAAGCCATCGAACCCGAGGCCGTCTTTGTGCGCCGCAGCGTACGCGTCGCACAGCCTCGCGCACCACCTGTCCCGTCGATCTGAAGCGCCTTCAGCCAGCTCGTTCGCCCGCCGTCGTCACGACGTAGCGGGCGGCGAGCCGCCGTGCCTGCCTTTGTCCTGACCGGCTGTCCGCATCTTCGATGCGGCGGATCGCATTGGGCAACGCATGGGCATGGCGTCTTCGATCACGTTTCCAGGATTCGTCATGCGCATCGTTTCCGCTGCGCTGTCCGCCCGCACGCCGCTTTCGCTTGCGTGCGCGACAGTGTTCGCCGTCCATCCTGCATGGGCCGATGAAAGTACGACCGATCGTGCCGCTATCGATCAACCCGCGTCCGATACTTCGGTCTCCCATCCTTCTGTAACGAACAGTTCCGCGAATTCGTTGACGGAGCCAGCCAACACATTGCATGCAGTCAGCGTGACAGCCGCGCGAGCCGCGCCCGCGTTCTCGCCCGACACGCCCGGCGTCGTCGAAACCATGACGCGCGAGCAGATCGACGCACGCAACATCGTCAACACGGAAGACGCGCTCAAGTACGCGCCGAACGTGATGGTGCGCAAGCGTTTCACGGGCGACCGCAACTCGGTGTTCGCGGGCCGCGACTTCAACGAACTGCAAAGCGCGCGCGGTCTCGTCTATGCCGACGGGCTCCTGCTGTCGAACCTGCTGGGTTCGAGCTACGCGTATCCGCCGCGCTGGTCGCTGATCGCGCCCGACGATATCGCGCAGGTCGAAGTGCTGTACGGTCCGTTCTCGGCGCTGTATCCGGGCAACTCGATCGGCTCGACCGTGCAGATCACGACGCGCAAGCCGGAGAAGCTCGAGGCGTCGCTGGATACGCAGCTTTTCACGCAACACTACAACGACGCGTACGGCTTCTCGAAGCATTTCGGCGGCAATCACGAGACGGCGCATATCGCCGATCGCGTCGGCAGGTTCTGGTATTCCCTGACGCTCGATCGCCTCGAGAACAACAGCCAGCCGCTGCAGTACGCGAGCCCGAACAGCGCGTACAACGCGAAAGTCGGTGCGCCCGTCGCCGTGACGGGCGCGGCCTCGGACATCGGCCCAAGCGGCCAGCCGCGCGTGATCGTCGGTCCGCAGATGATGGAGCGCACCGAGCAGATCAACGAAAGCGTGCGCATGGGCTACGCGCTGACGGACCACGTCGACGCCACGCTGACGCTCGGCCACTGGGAAAACCACTACAAGGACCGCGCGCAGACTTTCCTGACGGATGCGGCGGGCAATCCCGTCTATGCGGGCAACGTGACGATTGGCGGGAAGAACTACACGATCGCGCCGACCGCGTTTTCTCCTGCCAACGGCGATCAGGAGAACTGGCTCTACGCGTTCGGCCTGAACGCGCGGCTCGATTCGGGCTGGAAGCTGTCGGGCGTCGCATCGGCGTACGACGTGTCGCGCGACGTGCTGCGCTCGTCGACGACGGCGCCGCCCGCCGCGTATGCGGGCGGCCCCGGCACGATCTTCTACGGCGACGGCACCGGCTGGCGCACCTTCGACCTGAAAGCGGAATCGCCGTCCTATGCAGGCCACGCGCTGACCGTCGGCTATCACTTCGACAACTACTTTCTGCGCAACGAGACGTACAACGCGTCCGACTGGCTGAACGGTTCGCCGACGACGCTCGCCAGCACCTATCGCGGCGACACGCGCACGCAGGCGCTCTACGGTCAGGACGCGTGGCGTTTCGCGCCGGGCTGGCTCGCGACGCTCGGTTTGCGCTACGAACGCTGGGATGCCTACGATGGCGCGCTCGGCAATAGTGCGTCGATCTTCGGCTATGCGGAGCGCAGCGCAAACGCGCTGTCGCCGAAAGCGTCGGTGCAATGGCAGGCGACGCAGGACTGGCTGTTCCGGCTGTCCTTTGCGACGGGCACGCGCTTCCCGACCGTCGCCGAACTGTTCCAGGGAACGATCTCGAACAACGCGATCGTCAACAACAACCCGGGCCTGCGTCCGGAGAAGGCGATCGACTGGGACTTTACGGCGGAGCGCGATGTCGGCGTAGGCGTCGTGCGGGCCAGCGTGTTCCAGAGCGATCTGCGCGACTCGATCTATAGCCAGACCACCGTTAGCGGTTCGACGACGGTCACGAACATTTCGAACATCGACCGCGTACGGGTGCGCGGCGTCGAACTCGCGTTTTCGGGGCAGAACGTGCTGCTGCACGGACTCGACCTCGACGCGAACGTATCGGCGACGAATTCACGCATCCTCGCCGATTCGGCGAATCCATCCTATGTCGGCAAGCGCTTCCCGCGGATTCCCGTGATGCGCGCGAATCTGCTCGCCAACTATCACTTCACCCAGCAATGGCAGGGCAGCGTGGGCATGCGCTACTCGGGCCGCCAGTACAACACGCTCGATAACAGCGACATCAATCCCGACGTCTACGGCGGCACCAGTTCGTTCTTCGTGATCGACCTGAAGGCGCGCTACCAGATGGGCAAACAGTGGCTGGCGTCCGTCGGCATCGACAACCTGACGGACCGCCGCTACTACGTCTTCCACCCGTATCCGGGCCGCACGTTCTACGGAGAACTCAAATGGTCGCTTTAAGAAATTGGGCGGCGGCGCTGGCCGCAGGCTTCTCGCTGATGCAGCCGCTGATGGCGCACGACATGAGCAGGATGGACGGCATGGGCGCGAGCAGCAGCGCCGCGAAGCCTCCGAAGGCGCCGCTCGCAACGGGTGCGGCATTCGATTCGAAACATCGCCTGTGGGTGACGTGGGTGGAGGGGCAGCACGTCGTCGTTGCGCATTCGGACAAGGCCGACGGTAAGAACCTCGCGCTGTCGCCGCCCGTCACGGTCAACGCGATGCCGGAGCCGATCTACACGAGCGCCGAGAATCGTCCGAAGATCGCCGCGAGTCCGGACGCGAAGACGATCTACGTCACGTGGTCGATGCCGCTCGACGCGCCGTACACGGGCATGGTCCGCTTCTCGCGCTCGACCGACGGCGGGGCGACGTGGAGCGTGCCCGCCACCGTGCACGGCGACCGCCAGCCGATCACGCATCGCTTCGATTCGCTGATCGTCGACGGGCAGGGGCGCATTTTCGTCACGTGGATCGACAAGCGCGATCTCACGCTCGCAAAACAGGCGGGCAAGCCGTACGACGGCGCGGCGGTCTACTACGCAGTATCGACGGACGGCGGGCAGACGTTCCAGCCCGAGCGCAAAGTCGCCGACCATACGTGCGAGTGCTGCCGGATCGCGCTCGCGCTCGACGGCCAAGGCCGCGTGCAGGCGATGTGGCGCAACGTGTTCGAAGGCCAGATCCGCGATCACGCACTCGCTGTGCTGCCCGTCGATGCCGATCAAGCCGTCGTCCCCATCCGCGCGACCTTTTCCGGCTGGCATATGGAAGCGTGCCCGGAGCACGGTCCGGCGCTCGCAGTCACGCCCGACGGCGTGCGCCACATGGCGTGGTTCAGCGTCGTCAACGGCCGCGCGGATGTCTACTATTCGCGCCTGTCCGCCGACGGCAAGCCGCTGGGCGAACCGTGGGCGTTCGGCGATACGGGCAAGCAGGACGAGCAGGCGTCGCACGCGGCGCTGAGCGCGCGTGGCAAGACGCTGTGGCTTGCGTGGAAGGATTTCGATGGCGACACGATGCGCCTGATGCTGCGCCGCTCCGACGACGAAGGCGCGCACTGGAGCGCGCCGCGCACGCTCGCGCAGACAGCGGGCGGCAGCGACAACCCGCAGTTGCTCGACGACGCGGGTCGCATTTATTTGTCATGGCGCACGCAGAGCGACGGCTACATGCTCGTGCCTGTCGACGGGGAAGGTCAATGATGAAGCGAACTCCAATGATGCTGGCGGCGTGCTTCACTGCCCTGACGGCGCACGCTGGCGATCTCAAGCCGCTGCGCGCAGCGGAGGTCGAGGCGGTACTGTCTGCCTCGCAAGGCAAGCCGCAGATCGTCGAAATCTGGTCGCTCGATTGCAGCTATTGCCGCGAGAACACCGCGCGCGTCGCCGAGTGGCAGAAGAAGCATCGCGATGTGCGCCTGACGATGATCGCGATGGATCCGATCGACGACAACGCAGCGGCACTCTCGCAGGTGCTCGCGTCGCTGCCGTTGCCGCCTCAGACGGCGCTCTATGCAAATGTCGAGGCGATGCCGGAAAAGCTGCGTCGCGCGCTCGACGCCAACTGGCATGGCGAGATGCCGCGCACGCTGCTGATCGATGGGCACGGTGCACGGCAGGCGTCGAGCGGGTTGCTGCAGCCTGCGGCGCTCGATGCGTGGCATCGATGACGGACGCTATCTGGGCCGCGCCGGGCGGCGGCCCGTTTGCCCCGTGCGTTTCGCCATCGCTTCGTTGACGGCATCGCGCATGCATTGAGCGACAAGCTCCGCCGCCTTCGTGCGCGAGGCGCGGGCAGGGCGCGCAATCACCAGCGGTTGACGTATCGTCTCTTCGCGAATGGGGCGCTCGATCGCGCCCGCCGCCGGGCTCGCTTCACCCTGCGTGATCAGCAGCGATACGCCGAGGCTGTTTGCCACCATCCCGCGCACAAGTTCGATCGACGTTGCGCGATAACGCACTTCGGGCGCGAGTCCGCATTGCCAGAACGGCGCCATCAGAAACTCGCGGCTGTGCGGCAGATCGATCAGGATCAGCGGCTCTTTTGCGAGATCGTGCAGCGATAGCTTGCCTGCTTTCCTCGCGAGCTTCGATGCCGCGGGTATCAGCGCGTACGGCCTCAGTTCCGCAAGGCATTCGCGCTCGATATCGGCGGGCAGACCGACGTCATACATCAGCGCGAGTTCGATGCGGCTGCTGCGCAACGCATCTTCGAGCTGCAAGAGGTCGCCTTCGACAAAACGGATCGACAGGTCGGGGAAGCGTTCGCGCGCAATGCGAAGCAGCACGGGCAGATAGACGGGCGCAATCGTGCTGAACACGCCGATCTGCACTTCGCCCGCAGCGGCGTCGCCGCTGTCGTCTGCTTCGAACGATGCCGCCGCGTTCAGCAGTTGATGCGCCTCCGCCAGCTTGCGCACGCCGAAACGCGTCAGCGTCATTTTCGCGCCCGATTCGCGGGTGAACAGCGTGTCGTCGAATAGCGCTTCGAGTTCGCGAATGGCGACGGAGATGGAAGGCTGCGACACGTTCAGCTGTTTTGCCGCTGCCGTCGTGCTGCCCGTTTCGGCTGCCGCCGTGAAGTAACGCAGAAGCCGCAACGAGATACGCATCAGAAAAACCTATAGGTGGTAATTCAATTCGATATTTTACTTGATAGGCTGTGCCGCCCAGAATCGTTGCATCTCTCGTGAAAGGAGCGTGCGATGCAACGTTCGACTCTGCCGCTCGACGGTCTGCGCGTCATCGATTTCTCGCGTGTGCTGGCGGGCCCGTATTGCGCCGCGCTGCTCGGCGATCTCGGCGCGGATGTGATCAAGATCGAGCCGCCTGCGGGCGACGACTATCGTGCTGTCGGTCCGTTCGGTGCGGACGGCGAAAGCGGCCTGTTTGTCGCGATGAACCGCAACAAGCGCAGCATCGTGCTCGATCTCAAGACAGAGGCGGGGCGTGAACTCGCGCGCGGCTTGTGCGCGGATGCCGATGTCGTCGTCGAGAATTTCAGGCCGGGCGTCGCAGATAAGCTTGGGATCGGCTATGCGGACTTGAGCGCCCTCAATCCGTCGCTCGTGTATGCGAGCGTGTCGGGCTTCGGGCAGACGGGGCCCGAATCGCATCGGCCTGCCTATGACATCATCCTTCAGGCGATGTGCGGTCTGATGGACGCGACGGGCTCGCCCGACGGGCCGCCGACGATGATCGGCGAGTCGGTGTCCGACGTCGTTAGCGGTCTGTTCGCATCGTGGGGCGTGCTCGCCGCGTTGCTCGCGCGCGAGAAGAGCGGCAAGGGCACGCATGTCGACGTGTCGATGTTCGACGCGACGCTCGGCCTGAGCGCGACGCTCGTCGCGCGCTACGCTGCGACGGGCCTCGCGCCGCGCCGCGTGGGGAACCGACATCCGTCGTCGGCGCCGTTCGGCGCGTATCGTGCGGCCGATGGCTTCTATGTCGTCGCGGTGCTGAACAACAAGCTCTTTGCCGCGTTCGCCCAGGCAATCGGCGCACCGCATCTGACGGAAGATCCGCGTTTTGCCAGCGACGCATCGCGATGTTTTCACGAAGCCGATTTGCGGTTGGTGATCGAGGCATGGTCGTCGGCTCGAACGGTCGATGATGTCAACGCGACGCTCGGTGCCGCGGGGGTTCCTGTCGCGCCGATCCGCAATCTGTCGGAAGCGCTCGAAAGCGAGCACGCGGCGCATCGCGCGTTGCTGGCCGATGTGCAGCGAGATGGTCGATGCGCGACGCGCCTGCCGTCGCAGCCGGTGAAGTTCTCCGCTTACGACGCCAATCGCGTGACGCCTGCGCCGGCGCTCGGTGAACACGCTGATGAACTCTTGCAGGCGCTCGGTTACGACGCCGAAGACATTGCTTCGTTGCGAGAGCGTGGGGCATTCGGCGCGAGCGCCGCTACGACAGTCAATGCAGACCGCAAAAAGGAGCCGAACCATGCATAAGCGATTGGGCATCGAAGACAGCGACGTCGAAATCGCCGATGCGATCGCGCGCTTTGCGCACAGCGAACTCGCGCCGCGTGCCGCACAGGTCGACCGCGAAGAGCTTTCGACGACACGCTACGTTGCGCAACTCGCCGAACTCGGCGTGATGGGCATGAACCTGCCGGAGCGGTGGGGCGGCGTCGAAGCGTCGCCGGCGGCGATCGTGCTGTCGCTGGTGGAGATCGCGAAGGCGTGCGCGTCGACGTCGTCGATGATCGGCGCGCATTACCTCGCCACCGATTCGATTCTGATCGGCGGCGACGATGCGTTGCGCGATCGCTATTTGCCCGGCGCGGCCAGCGGCAAAAAGCTCGGCGCGTTCGCGCTGACGGAGCCGCGGGCCGGCTCGAACCCCGCCGACATGGCGACCCGCGCGAGCCGCGAAGGCGAGGGTTACAGGATCACGGGCGTCAAGCACTTCATCTCGAATGCAGATGCAGCGGATTTCATCGTCGTGTATGCGAAGACCGATCCCGATGCGGGCACGCGCGGCATCAGCGCGTTCGTGGTCGACAGGCAGGCGCCGGGCGTCGACGTCGCGCCCGCCGAAAAGCTGATGGGCATACGCGGCGCGCCCGCGCATGAAGTGGCGCTCGACTGCTTCGTGCCCGCCGCGAACCGGCTCGGCGCGGAAGGCAGCGGATTCCGGACGGCGATGAAGGTGCTCGACAACAGCCGGCTCGATGTGGCTGCAACGAGTATCGGCATTGCGGAAGCGGCGCTGGCGGCGGCTACGGGCTGGTTGAATGAGCGGCGGGTGGGCGGCGAGCCGCTGTCGAACCGCCAGGGATTGCAATGGACGATCGCCGATATGAAGACGCGGCTCGAGGCCGCGTGGCTGCTGACTTTGCAGGCGACCGCGAAGCGGGCGGCGGGCGTGCCATTTACGCAGGATGCGTCGATGGCGAAGCTCTATGCATCCGAAATGGTTGCGTTCGTCACCGATGCGGCGTTGCAGATGCACGGCGGCTATGGTTTCACGCGCGAGATGCCGCTTGAGCGCTTCGTTCGCGATGCGCGGATTCTGCGGATATACGAAGGGTCCTCGGAAATTCAGCGGACGGTGATTGCGCGGATGGTGTTGGGGTAAGCGCGATGCGCGTTTCCTGATAGCGATGCCGCGCACATCAAACTGACGCGAAAAACAAAAAGCCCAGTCGCGAGGACTGGGCTTTTTGTTTAAATCCGCTGGTGCCGGAAAGAGGAATCGAACCCCCGACCTTCGCATTACGAATGCGCTGCTCTACCGTCTGAGCTATTCCGGCTCCATTGTTGCTTTCGTTTAATTCGTCAGCAACGAAGAAGTGAGATTATGAAGCCTCTTTTAAGGCTTGGCAAGTGGTTTCTCAACTTTTCTTTTCGAGGTGATAGCGGGTCACGCGGTCGACCTCGTTCTTCGAGCCGAGGAACACAGCAACGCGCTCATGCAAGGTCTTCGGCTGGATATCGAGGATGCGCTTTTCGCCGTTGGTCGCCGCGCCGCCTGCCTGTTCGACGATGAATGCCATCGGGTTCGCTTCGTACATCAGGCGCAGCTTGCCGGGCTTCGACGGATCGCGCTTGTCGGCGGGGTACATGAAGATGCCGCCCCGGTTCAGGATGCGGTGCACGTCGGCGACCATCGATGCGATCCAGCGCATGTTGAAGTCGGCCTGGCGCGGACCGTCCTTGCCCGCGTTCAGCTCGCCGATGTACTGCTGCACGGGCTCATACCACTGGCGCTGGTTCGATGCGTTGATCGCGTATTCGCGCGTCTCCACGGGAATGCGCATGTCGCTTTGCGTCAGCACCCACGAGCCCAGCTCGCGATCGAGCGTGAAGCAGTTGACGCCGTTGCCCGTGGTCAGCACAAGCACCGTTTGCGGGCCGTACACGGCGTAACCCGCCGCGACCTGCTGGGTGCCTTTCTGCAGGAACGATTGTTCCGTCGGCTGCTGGCCGTCCGGGCAGCGCAGCACTGAAAAGATCGTGCCGATCGACACGTTCACGTCGATGTTCGACGAACCATCGAGCGGATCGAACACGAGCAGGTATTCGCCCTTCGGATAGTTCGCCGGGATCGGGAAGAACTGTTCCATTTCTTCCGAAGCCATGCCGGCGAGGTTGCCGCCCCATTCGTTGGCTTCGAGCAGGATCTCGTTCGACAGGATGTCGAGCTTCTTCTGCACTTCGCCCTGCACGTTCTCGCTGCCGGCCGTGCCGAGCGCATCGCCGAGCGCGCCCTTGCTGACGTGATAGCTGATGGCCTTGCACGCGCGCGCGACGACTTCGATCAGCAGGCGCAGATCGGCAGGCAGATTGTTGTTCTCGCGCTGCTGCTCGATCAGATACTTCGTGAGAGTGGTACGACGTTGCAAAGACATTGCAGTACTCCGGAGAGGCTTGGGAATTCCCCGATTTTAACCTTTCGATGTTCGGGTTCCGTGACTTTAAATAATCGCCGTGTTGCGACCGGGCGTACGGACGTGCGCTCAGCGACTTCCCGTCAAGAATGGGAAGAGCGCTTCAGCGCGATGCAGAAGCCCGGCGCGTCGCCGCAGCGGCATCCTCTGCGGCCTTGATCTGCTCGCGCGACAGGCGCGTGTGCTTCGGCCGTCGCGACGGCGGCAGCGGCTCGATCTCACGCTCGATCCGCTCGCCCGATTCCGCGATCGCCACGCGCAAGTCGTACGCAATCTGGAGATTGAGCCAGAAATGCGCGCTGTTGCCGAAAAAGCGCGACAGGCGCAAGGCCGTTTCGAACGAAATGGCCCGCTTGCCGCGCACGATGTCGTTGATGCGCGGAGCCGGCACGCGGAGTTCCAGCGACAATGCATTGGCCGACATGCCGAGCGGTTCGAGAAATTCACTGCGCAGCACGTCGCCCGGCGTCGTTTCGGGCATGCGTTCGCCCGTGGCAACCTCGGAGAAATCGACGTTGTCCAGTTCAGAACGTTTGATAGCCATGATGGTTTCCTGCGAGTCAGTGTTAGTCGACGATCTCGACATTGAGCCCGTCGCCGTCGATGTACTGGAAACAGATGCGCCACTGCGCATTGATACGGATGCTCCATTGGCCGCTGCGCCCGCCTTGCAGCAACTCGAGCCGGTTGCCGGGTGGCGCGAACATGTCGATGATCGACCTGGCTGCGTCGATCAGCAGCAGTTTGCGGCGTGCGACCAGTTGCACTTCTCGCGGCAGCGAATGCACGAAAACGCCTTTGAAAACAGCCGCGGTTTCCGCGTCGCCGAACGTTGAGATCATGGGTAGTGTATAACGCGTCATGTTAAACGTAAGCCATTAAACGGACGCGTTCAGTGTGATCGTAACGTGGGACCGAAACCAGTCAGCCAGATGGCCATATGCAGAGAGAATGGTCAGCCGCAAAAGAAAAAGCCGGCACGCGTGCCGGCTTTCGACCTGCCAGGAGAGACCGGAAATCAGGCCAGTGCCTTCTCGACGATTTCGCGCACGTCGCGCGATTTCGCCTGCGCCGCGACCTTTTCCAGCGCCGCGCGCATCTGGTCGCGCAGCTTCGGCGTGAAGCGGCGCCAGAGTTCGAGCGCGCGCGCGAGGCGCGCGGCAACCTGCGGATTGAGTGCGTCGAGCGCGATCACCTGCTCGGCCCAGAACGTATAGCCCGAGCCGTCTTCCGCGTGGAACTGCGCCGGGTTTGCCGAGCAGAAGCTGAAGATCAGCGAACGGGCGCGGTTCGGGTTCTTCAGGTTGAACGCGGGATGCGTCATCAGCTTGCGCACGATCTCGATGACGGGGCGCTGCTTCGTGCCGCGTTGCATGGCCTGCAGCGCAAACCACTTGTCGATCACGAGCGGCTCGTTCTCGAAGCGGCGATAGAAGTCGTCGAGCGCATCGGCCGCGGCCGTGCTGCCGCTGGAGGCCGCCGCCGTCAGCAGCGCGGAAAAAGCCGCCGCGCGATCCGTCATGTTGTTCGCCGTGTCGTACTGCGCCTTGGCGAGGCGCGCCGCGTCCGACGGGTCGTCGAGTTCGGCGAGATACGCAAGCGCCAGGTTCTTCAGCGCGCGATGGCCGGCCGCTGCGGGCGTCGGCTCATATGCGCCCGGCGTCTGATGACGTTCGTAAATCGCGAGCCAGTCGCCCTTGAGCGCCGATGCGAGGCGCTTGCGCACGAACTGACGCGCGCTGTGCACGGCAGCGGGATTCGATTCGTCCATCTGCTCGGCGAGATAGGCCTCCGACGGCAGCATCAACGCGAGTTCGCGGAACGCCGGCGACAGCGTCTCGTCGTTCAGCACGCGGCTGAACGCGGCAACCACGGTGTCGTCCAGTTCCAGCGCCTTGCCCGTTGCAGCGTGTTCGGCGAGCGTCAGCAGTTCGCGCGTCGCGAGGCGCTGGCCGGCTTCCCAGCGGTTGAACGGATCGCTGTCGTGAGCGAGCAGGAATGCGAGTTCGTCGGCCGTATAGTCGTACTCGACCACGACGGGCGCCGAGAAATTGCGCAGCAGCGACGGCAGCGGCCTCTCGGCGACATCGACGAACGTGAAAGTCTGCTCGGCTTGCGTGAAGTCGAGCACGCGCGTCGTGTGCGGCGACGCCGATGCTTCGCCTTCGAGACGCAGCGGCATGTCGTTGCCGTCATCGCCGATCAGGCCGATCGCGAACGGAATCAGCAGCGGGCCCTTCTGCGTGTCGCGCGCCGCAGGCGACGCGTCGCCGTAACCCTGCCTGAGCGTCAGCGAATAGCGCTTCTGCGCGGCGTCATAGTGCGTGTCGACGCTGATGCGCGGCGTGCCTGCCTGGCTGTACCAGCGTTCGTACTGCGCGAGATCGCGGCCGTTCGCATCGGCCATTGCGTGACGGAAGTCGTCGCAGGTGACGGCGTGACCGTCGTGGCGCTTGAAGTACAGGTCCATGCCGCGCCGGAAGCCTTCGCGTCCGAACAGCGTCTGATACATCCGCACGACTTCCGAGCCTTTCTCGTAGACGGTCATCGTGTAGAAGTTGTTGATCTCGACGTAGCTTTCCGGGCGCACGGGGTGCGCCATCGGACCGGCATCTTCGGCGAACTGCATCTGGCGCAGCACGCGCACGTCTTCGATCCGTTTGGTTGCGCGCGCAGCCTGATCCTCGCCGGAACTGTCGCCGCTCGCCATGTCCGCGGAAAATTCCTGGTCGCGGAACACGGTGAGCCCTTCCTTCAGGCTCAGCTGGAACCAGTCGCGGCACGTGACGCGATTGCCCGTCCAGTTGTGAAAATACTCGTGTCCGACGACGGCTTCGATGTTGGAGAAGTCGGTGTCGGTTGCCGTTTCCGGATTGGCCAGCACGTACTTCGTATTGAAGATATTGAGGCCCTTGTTCTCCATTGCGCCCATGTTGAAGTCGCTCACGGCGACGATCATGAAGCGGTCCAGATCGAGTTCGAGGCCGAAGCGTTCCTCGTCCCAGCGGATGGAGTGGATCAGCGAATCCATTGCGTGACGGGTCTTGTCGAGATCGTGCGGTTCGACCCAGACCTGCAGCAGTTTTTCCTTGCCCGAGCCCGTCTTCACGCGCTCTTCCAGCGCGACGAGCTTACCCGCGACGAGCGCGAACAGATAGCTCGGCTTCCTGAAGGGATCTTCCCAGCGCGCGAAATGGCGGCCGTCGGGCAGATCGCCCTGTTCGAGCAGGTTGCCGTTGGACAGCAGAACCGGGTAAGCGGCCTTGTCGGCGCGCAGCGTAACCGTGTAGGTGGCCATCACGTCCGGGCGGTCGAGGAACCACGTGATGCGCCGGAAGCCCTCGGCCTCGCACTGCGTAAAGAAGTTGCCACTCGACACATACAGGCCCGACAACGTCGTATTGGCAGCGGGATTGCAGATGCCCGTCAACGTCAGTTCGAACGAATCGGGTACGTTGTCGACGGTCAGGCCGTGCTCATGTGCGTGCACATGGGCATACGGCTTGCCGTCGAGCGATGCTTCGACGAACGTCAGATCTTCGCCCATCAGGTCGAGATGCGTGGCGCGCACCGCGTCGGGATTGCGGCGGATGCGCATCGTATTCCTGACGACCGTGCGCTCCGGCACGAGATCGAACTCGAGCGCGACGGTATCGATGAGGAAGGCGGGCGGCGCGTAGTCGGCGCGGCGGATCACTTGAGGCGTTTCGGTATCGGCCATGATGTGAGTTCGGGAATAAGCTCGAAGCCGGCGCGTTGTATATAGGGCAACAACTGCGCAGCAAACCAGACAGCGCGCCGGGTGATCGGATCATTGTACAAAGCCTCAGCCGATCGTGCGGGCAGAACTTTTTACCGTTGGGCGCAGTCAGCGTATTATCGGGCCGCCCACCCGCTCGCCGACAGGCAGGCGCGGGCGACGATACCAACGAGGACGACCATGAAGTTCGACCGATTCACCCGTCACGCCGCACTCGTGCTCGCGGCGTTTGCGACGCTGCTGGCGGGCTGCACGACCTACGTGACGACGCAGGTGACGGCCTTTTCGGACTGGAGCGGCAGCGACGCGGCGCGCACTTATGCGTTCACGCGCACGCCTGAGCAAAAGAACAATCTCGAACAGGCTACGTACGAGCAGATCGTCGCAAACGAACTCGCGCTGCACGCGTTCCGGCAGGCGGACGAGCGCGACGCGCACTACCTGGTCGCACTCGCTTACGGCATGCGCTCGGACACCGTGACCGTGGCGCAGCCCGTCTACTACAACCCGTGGCCGGGCCCGTACTACTGGGGCCGTCCGTTCGATCCGTGGGGGCCCTGGGGCCCGTGGGGTCCGTATCCGGCGGGTTACGTAAACCAGAGCTATCCCGTGTACACCCATCTGCTCGGCATCCGCATTACGGACCGCGCAACGGGCAAGGAAATGTACAACGTGACGGCGCGCAACACGGACGAGCAGTCGTCGCTGATCGCCGCGATGCCGTATCTGGCGCGCAGCGCGATGTCCGATTTCCCGATGGGCAACGGCGTGGTGCGCACCGTGAAGCTGCCCGTCGACGGAAAGGGCGGAATGTCCAATGAAGTCGCCGCCGACAGCGCCGCGCCGCCCGTGCCGGCATCGGGCGCGAAAACGGTTCAGTAGAGGCGTTTTTCGTCCCGCGCATTCGATGCAAAAAAACGGCCGCACCGTGTGAGCGATGCGGCCGTTGCGTTTTGCGTCAGCGATTGTCAAATGACCGTCCGTCAGACGATCAGACGCCGACTCCCATCAGGGCCAGTGCGCCCAGCACGACGAACAAGACGGCGGCGATCCCGTGGACGAGCCTGGTCGGCAGCCGGTGCGCGAAGCGGTCGCCGAGCAGGATCGCGGGGACGTTCGCGATCATCATGCCGAGCGTCGTGCCCGCGACCACGCCGAAGAAATCGTGGAAGCGCGCCGCCAGCGCGACCGTCGCGATCTGCGTCTTGTCGCCCATTTCGGCGAGAAAGAACGTAACCACGGTCGCGCCGAACACGCCGAAGTGCGTGCGGTTGGTGTTCGCTTCCGATTCGTCGAGCTTGTCGGGCACGAGAATCCACAGGCCCATGCCGATGAAGGACACGGCCAGCGCCCAGCGCATCACGGTCGGCGTGACGAGCGAGCCGAGCCAGGCGCCGAGCGCGCCGGCGCCAGCGTGATTGATCAGCGTCGCGGCGAGCACGCCGAGAATGATCGGCAGCGGCTTGCGATACCGCGCGGCGAGGACGAGCGAGAGCAGTTGCGTCTTGTCGCCGATTTCAGCGAGCGCAACGGCGCCGGTCGAGATCAGAAAAGCTTGTTCCACGTTTGATAGATTCCCCGGGCCGAGATGTGTGCGAGCGACGACCCACCACGCGCCGGGCCCTAGAGCGGCGGTAGTGGATCATCGGTCTCGCCAGGCCAGAGGCTGCGTCTGCCATGACCACACAGGTCAAGTCTGTTGACAGGCGCCCCCGCGAATCACATACGCTGCGCTCGCCGGCCGTGAGCCTGGCCGTTGCGCGGACATGATGCGGGGCGGCTACTCCCCAATGAGCGGCGGAGTATAGCACGCCAGCCTGCGCAAAAGTGCAGACTTCCCGCTACTTACTTGTGCATTTTTCCCGGCTTACAGCAGGTCGTTGCAAAACCCGCCGCGATTATCGTTTTTTAACGTATTCGCCGACGAGTCCAATCGAAAGGGGCCGTAACAGATGCCCGTAATACTGCCGCTTCGATACACGAGGCTCAGCGGCGGGAAGGCCCGTCGGAGCGGGCCGTGCAAGGTAGGAAAACGCTTTCGTCGCGCGCAAGAGACGGATACAGATGGATACGTCTTTTCTGGCTGATTTCGGCCAGAATGCTCTGTATCATTTCGGGCGGCCACGGTAATGACCAGACGAAACCCCGTTTTATCGTCCCGCCCCTAAATAATCACCGCTGCGTGCCGTTATTTTGGTGACCCCTTAAAAGAAGAGTGGACTCATCAAACTGGCGCCGCGCCCCGCCCGGGAGTAGCGCGCTTCACGTGCTGTCGACGGCAGGCGCGCCTCTGGCGCCAGCAGCCTTCACGCGCGAACACCGATATGCCCGATCTGCACTGGACCATTCCGGTTGCTCGCTGGTCTTCGTGGCCTGCCGTCGCAGCCGTCGCCCCTGACGTTGGCTTTATCGAGCCGATGGTGCGGCGTCGTCTCAGCACGCTGTCGCGCGTCGCGTTGAAGGTTGCGTACGACTGCGCCGCGGATAAGCCCAGCGTCCGGATCGTGTTCGCGTCGCGCCACGGCGAACTGCGCCGCACGACGGACATCCTGCGCACCATCAGCGCCGGCGAGCCGGTTTCGCCGACTTCCTTCAGTCTCTCCGTGCTCAACGCGATGTCCGGCGTGTTCGGCATCGCGCGCGGCGACCGCGCGGCCGCGAGCGCGTTGTCGGCGGGGGCGGAAACGCTCGGCTATGCGTTGCTCGAAGCGCACGCGCAATACGCGACCGACAGCTCGACGCCCGTTTTGCTCGTCTACGCCGACGAGCCGGCCGATCCCGCGTACGGCACGATCGAAGAAGAAGTGCAGGGCGGCGCGCTCGCGATCCTGCTCGACGCGACGTCGGCGGGACGGCTGTCCTGCTCACGCACGGCCGTCGCCCCGGGTCGCGCGGGTACGGCCGCGGTTACGGCCGCGGTTACAGCCGCGGTTACAGCAACAGGCAGCGCATCGGCCGGTGACGCGGGCACCCTCTTTGCCACGCAGAGCCAGGCTGTGCATCACTGCCTCGACACGCATACAGCCGCGCAATGGCGCGGCGAGTACGCCGTCTGGGAATGGAGCTGGGATGAAGGCGTGGCTTGACTACCACTGGCGGCTCGTCGCGACAGCGCTCGCGTTCACGGCATTCGGCATCTGCGGACTCGGCTTTTCGCTGATCCTGTTTCCGATCGCCTGGCTGTGGCCGCATCGCGCGTCGAAGCAGCTGGCGATCACCGCGATCATTCACGCGTTCTTCCGCGCGCTCGTCGCCGTGCTGCAGTGGGTCGGCGTGATGGAACTCGATGCGCACGGCGTCGCGGCGCTGCGCCGCCGGCGCAACGACCCGGCCATCGTGGTCGCGAATCACCCGACGTGGCTCGATGTCATGGTGCTGCTGTCGCTCACGCCGCGCGCGTGCTGCGTCGTCAAGAGCGCGCACTGGGGCAATCCGTTTTTCTGGGGCGTCGTGCGCGCGGCCGAATACGTGAGCAATGCCGATCCGCTCGAACTCGTCGAGGCGGGCGCGCGGCAACTGGAACGCGGCTACACGATGATCATCTTTCCGGAAGGTACGCGCAGCCCGGCGCGCAACCGGATGCATACTTTTTCGCGCGGGTTCGCGCACATGGCGCTCAAGTCCGGCGCGCCCATTCTGCCCGTCCTGATGGACTGCGATCCGCCCGCGTTCACGAAGGGCATGCGCTGGTACAACGTGCCGGAGCGTGCGTTCCGCATGCGCGTCAACGTGCTCGCCCCGCTCGGCGCAGACGCGTTCGCCGCGCACGACGAGCCGCCCGCGCTGGCCGCCCGCACGGTGACGAGCGCCGTCGAAGCACATATCACACAGCACCTGTTCGACTATGGATTCTTTAAAGCTTGAAATCAAACAGCTTCTGATCGAAGCGCTCGATCTGGAAGACCTGACGCCCGCCGACATCGACGACGACGCGCCGCTCTTCGATACCGACGGTGTCGGTCTCGATTCGATCGACGCGCTCGAAATCGGCATCGTGCTGCGCAAACACTATCAATTGACGATCGCGGCGAACGACGAACGCACGCGAGAGCACTTCCGCTCGATCAATACGCTCGCGGCGCTGGTGGCAAGCCAGCGCGAGCTTGCGCATGAGTCGGGCGACACCACAAAGAAAGGGGAATGACCGTGACCGACACCGAGATCCTTGAGCGCATCCGCGCCATCTTCAAAGAAAACTTCGCGATCGAGCCCGAGCGCGTGACGCCCGAAGCGCACCTGTTCGAGGAACTCGATCTGGACAGCATCGACGCCGTCGATCTCGCGATCAAGCTGCAGGAGATGACGGGCCGCCGGATCAAGCCGGAGGAGTTCAAGTCGGTGCGCACGGTCGGCGACGTGATCGTCGCTGTCGAATCGCTGCTCGCGGCGCAGGGCTGATGCACGCGCCACGTTCGCACGCGCGCGGCGCTCCGGACGACACGCAGACGCCGCCCGCAACGCTGACTGCTGCGCAGAACGAAAAGCGCCCGCGCGGCTGGGCGGGCTTCGTGCTCGGCGTGCTCGCGAAGCTCGCGTATCCCGCCGTGATCCTGTGTGCGTGGTTCTGGGACGAGCCGCGCTTCGTCGGGTGCCTGCTGTTTGCGCTGCTGTGGCTGCAGCGTTGCGCCGGCACGGGCGCGTTCGGCGCGTCGCTGCGCAAGCTCACGCGCATCGACTGGGGCGTGGCGCTCATGCTCAGCGTCGCGTCGGCCGCCATCGTGTGGACCAATAGCGAACTGTTGCTGCGCATCTATCCGTCGCTGGTGAATCTCGGCTTGCTGATCGCGTTCGGCGCAACGCTCGTACGTGGTCCGACGATGATCGAAAAATTTGCGCGCATCGGCACGCCGAATCTGAGCGAGCCCGCGATCCGCCACACGCGCCGTGTGACGCAGATCTGGTGCGCGTTCTTCCTCGCGAATGGCCTGTTTTCCCTGTACACCGCGCTGTACTGGCCGCGCGAAGCATGGTCGCTCTATAACGGCGCGATTGCTTATGGGCTCATTGGCGTGCTGCTGGTGGGCGAAATCGCATGGCGTTATCTGGTGATCCTGCCGCGCGCCCGGCGCTCGGAGGCGGCATGATCGCGCTGCACGAACTGCTGTCGTGCGAGCGCGCGGGACAGGTGCCCGTCTGCCGCGATGACGAATCCGATCACACGATCGACTTCGCCGCATTCCGCGCGCGCGTTTTCGCGCTCGCACTGCAGTTGCGCGAAACGCAGGCCCGTCGCTATGCGTTGTGTATCGACGATCCATTCGACTTCGCGTGCGCATTGTTCGCGCTCTTCGCGTGCGGCAAGACGCCCGTGATTCCCGCAAACGCGACGCCCGGCTATCTCGCCGATCTCGCCGATGCCTACGACGCCGTGCTCACGGGCGCTGATGTCCGCGGGCGCGCCGCGGCGCAGGCGCCTGCCGCGACGCCGTTGCCCATCGATCCGAACGCGCCCCTCACGCTCTACACGTCGGGCAGCAGCGGCGCGCCGAAGCCGATCCACAAGACGCTCGCGCAGTTCGATGCCGAAGTACACACGCTCGAACGCGAGTGGGGCGCGCTCGTCGGCGACGCGACGATGCTCGCGAGCGTGCCGCATCATCACATCTACGGCTTGCTGTTTCGCGTGATGTGGCCGCTCGCGGCGGGGCGCGCGTTCGACCGCGCCGTGTGCATCGAACCGCAACATGTGCAGGCTCGCATCGACGGGTGCGGCGCGACCGTGGTCGTGTCGTCGCCCGCACAGCTGTCGCGCTGGCCTGCGTTGCCCGGCTTCGCAGCGCTCGCGCCTGCGCCGCGCGCATTCTTTTCATCGGGCGGTCCGCTTTCCGCCGACGCCGCCAGCGAATACGCGAGTGCATTCGGCGCCGCGCCGATCGAAATCTACGGCAGCACTGAAACGGGCGGCATCGCGTGGCGTCGTCAGAACGAGACGTCGTCGTGGCGGCCCGTCAACGGTGTCGACGTGCGGCGCGGCGACGATGGCGCGTTGAACGTGCGCTCGGCGCATCTGGGTCATGACGACTGGCATCGCACCGACGACGCCATCGCATTCGACGACGAAGGCCGCTTCCGCCTGCTGGGACGACTCGATCGCGTGATCAAGCTCGACGGCAAGCGCGTCTCTCTGCCCGAAGTCGAAGCGCGGCTCGCGCTGCATCCTTATGTCGCGCAGGCCGCCGTGGTGCCGCTCGCGGGCGCGTCGCGCGAACGCGTGGGCGCCGTGGTCGCGCTCAACGAAGCCGGCAGCGAAGCGCTGCGCGGCGAAGGGCGCGTCGCGCTCGCGAAGACGCTGCGCCGCCATCTCGCCGCGTATTTCGATGTGGTCGTGCTGCCGCGTCACTGGCGCTTTCGCATCGCGTTGCCGTTCGATGCGCGCGGCAAGCTGCCCGTCGCGGCAGTGGCGGCCGCGTTCGAGCCGCGCGCCGAAGGCTTCGAAGTGCTGTCCGAAGCACGCACGGGCGACGACCTCCATTACGAACTGCGCGTGCCGCCTGCGCTCGTGCATTTCGAAGGGCACTTTCCCGGCTTGCCGATTCTGCCCGGCGTCGTGCAACTCGACTGGGCGATTCGCCTCGCCGCCGAGCACGTGACGGGCGTGCGCGACATCGAATCCGTCGATCGCCTGAAATTCACCGCGCCCGTGATGCCGGGCGCCGTGCTCGACCTGAAGCTGTCGCACGATGCCGCGCGGCGGCGCGTGCAGTTCGCGTATCGCATCGACGGGCGCGACAGTTCGTCGGGCGTGATCGTGTACCGGGAGCGCGCATGAGCGAGGTGGCCGACGTGGCCGACGTGGCCGACGTGGCCGACGTGGATTTCGCGCCGTGCGTCGTGATTCCGATCTACAACCACAAGGATGCGATCGGCGGCACCGTCGAGCGCCTTCTCGTTCACAAGCTGCCCATTTTCGTCGTCGACGACGGCAGCGATGAAGCGACGCAAGCCGTGCTCGCGAAGCTCGCCTGCCAGTATCGCGACCAGATGACGCTGCTGCGTCTGCCTGTGAACGGCGGCAAGGGCGCCGCCGTGATGGCGGGTCTCCGTGCCGCGAAGCGCGCGGGCTACACGCACGCGTTGCAAATCGACGCCGACGGCCAGCACGATGCGAACGACGTGCCGCTTTTTCTCGACGCCGCGCGCGCCGAGCCGGGCGCCGTGATTCTCGGCCGTCCCGTGTACGACGAGAGCGTGCCCAAGTCGCGTCTGTATGGCCGCTATCTGACGCATGTGTGGGTGTGGATCGAAACGCTGTCGTTCACGATCCGCGATTCGATGTGCGGCTTCCGCCTCTATCCGCTCGACGCCGCGTTCGCGCTGATCGACAGCGTGCGGCTGCCGACGCGCATGGACTTCGACATCGAGATTCTGGTGCGTCTGTACTGGCGGCGTCTCGCGTTCCGCGCGATTCCGACGCGCGTCGTCTACGCGACGGACGGCGTGTCGCACTTCGACGTGCTGTGGGACAACGTGCGCATCAGCGCGAGCCATACGCGGCTCGCATGCGGGATGCTGCTGCGTCTGCCGATGCTGCTCGCGCACAAGTTCATGCCGCGCAAATCGGGCGCGTCGCCGCATTCGAGCGGCCATCATGCGAAGTGGTGGCGCGTCGCGGAACGCGGCAGCCGTCTCGGCATGACGCTGCTCGCGCTCAGTTGCAAGCTGTTCGGCATGCGCTTTACCGCGCTCTGGCTGCATCCCGTCGTCGGGTACTTTCTGCTGACGGGCCGCGATGCGCGTGCCGCGTCGCATACATACTTCACGCATCTCGAACAGGCCGCGCAGGGCGAGCGCACGCCGCGTCCCGGCTGGCGCTCCGCGTACCGTCAGATGCTCGCGTTCGCGCAATCGGGGCTCGACAAACTCGCCGCATGGTCGGGCCGCATCGATTCCAGCGACGTCGTGTTTGACGATTCATCCGCATTCGACTCACTCATCGAAAGCCGACGCGGCGCGCTCGTGATCGGCGCACATCTGGGCAACCTCGAAATGACGCGCGCGCTCGCCGCGCACGGCGGCCACGCGAAAGTCACGGCCATCGTCTACACCGAGCACGCGAAGCGCTTCAACAGCGTGCTGTCGACGGCGAGCAGCGACTTCGCGAAGCGTCTCGTGCAGGTGAGCGACTTCGGTCCCGAGACGTCGATGATGATGCAGGAGCGCATCGACGCGGGCGAACTGCTCGTGATCGTCGGCGACCGCGTGCCCGCGCGCGAATCGGGGCGTACGACCGACGCGCAGTTCCTCGGCGCAACGGCGCCGTTCGCGCAAGGGCCGTATGTGCTCGCGCATGCGCTCGGCTGCCCCGTGTATCTGTTCTTCTGTCTGAAAGAGCGCGACGAGCGTAACCGTGAGCGTTACCGGCTGTACTTCGAGCCGTTCGCGGAACGCATCGTCCTGCCGCGCCGCGAGCGCGCGCAGCATATCGCGGCGTGGGCGCAGCGCTATGCGTCGCGTCTCGAACACTATTGCCGCAAGGCGCCTTATCAATGGTTCAATTTTTTCGATTTCTGGGCGCGTCCCCGAAAAACGATAACGGGTGCAATCCCGCACGGAGACGCGAATGTCAGAACATGACCTGATCGACGATGCGCGCGCTCATGCCGCAAGCGCTGCGAGTGTCCCGGCGCCACGTGCGGTGGTGATCGGCGGACGCAAGCTGTCGATCGAAGAAGTCGTCGCGATTGCGAAGGGCCGCGCGCCGGTCGCGCTGAGCGGCGATCCCGCCTGGCGTTCGCGCATCCAGCGCGGCGCGGATTTTCTGCGCCGTCATCTCGCTGCGGGCGAAACGGTGTACGGCGTGAACACGGGTTACGGCGACGCGTGCGTGGTCGACGTGCCGATGGAACTCGTCGAGGCCTTGCCGCTGCAACTCACGCGCTATCACGGCTGCGGCATGGGCGCGTCTCTCGACGACGCGCAGACGCTCGCCGTGATCGCGGCGCGTCTGAACTCGCTCGCGTATGGCTTCTCCGGCGTGCGCCCGGTGCTGCTCGAACGGCTCGCCGATCTCGTCAATCATCGCGTGCTGCCGCGCATTCCGTCCGAAGGCTCGGTCGGCGCGAGCGGCGATCTGACGCCGCTGTCGTATGTGGCGGCGGCGCTCATCGGCGAACGCGACGTGATGTTCAACGGCACGCTGCGCGATGCCGCGGGCGTGTGGACGCAACTCGGTCACGCGCCGTTGACGCTTGCGCCGAAGGAAGGCCTCGCGCTGATGAACGGCACGGCCGTGATGACGGGCCTCGCGTGTCTCGCGTTCGCGCGAGCCGAACATCTCGCGCGGCTGGCCGCGCGTTTGACGGCGCTGTCGACGGTGGCGCTCGACGGCCGCGCCGCGCATTTCGACGCGATGATCTTCGAAGCGAAGCCGCACGCAGGCCAGGCCGATGCCGCCGCGTGGATTCGCGCGGATCTCGCGGGCCGCGACGATACGCCGGGCCATCGTTTGCAGGATCGCTATTCGATCCGCTGCGCGCCGCATGTGATCGGTGTGGCCGTCGATGCGCTGTCGTGGGTGCGCCGCGACGTCGAGAACGAACTCAATAGCGCGAACGACAATCCGCTGATCGATCCCGATGGCGAACGCGTGCTGCATGGCGGCAACTTCTACGGCGGCCATATTGCGTTCGCGATGGATGCGTTGAAGACGGCCGTCGCCAATCTCGCCGATCTGATGGACCGGCAACTCGCGTTGATCGTCGACGACAAATTCAACAACGGTTTGCCGCGCAATCTGACGGGTGCGACCCCGGCGCGCGCGCCGATCAATCACGGCTTCAAGGCGGTGCAGATTTCGTCGTCGGCATGGACGGCGGAAGCGCTCAAGCACACGATGCCTGCAAGCGTGTTCTCGCGTTCGACGGAAGCGCACAATCAGGACAAGGTCAGCATGGGCACGATCGCCGCGCGCGATTGCCTGCGCGTGCTCGAACTGACGGAGCAGGTCGCGGCGGCGCATACGCTCGCCGCCGTGCAGGCGCTGAAGCTGCGCGTGCGCCTCAACGAAGCGACGCCCGTTCCAGCGCCGCTGCGCGCGTTCGCGGACGGCGTCGCGGCACTGTCGCCGTTCGTCGACGAAGACCGCGCGCTCGAAAGCGATCTGCGCGCATTGACGGCGCGCATCGCCGATTGCGCGTTGTTCGAAGGGGGCGCGCATCATGAATGAACGCCATCCGCATAAGACGCTCAAGGCGAGCGCGATCGTCGAGGTGCCGTTTCATGACGTCGACGCAATGAATGTGTGCTGGCACGGCCATTATCTGAAGTACTTCGAGATCGGCCGTGCCGCGCTGTTGCGTGCCTTCGACTACGACTATCGCGAGATGCAGGCTTCGGGTTATCTGTGGCCGATCGTCGAGGCGCATCTGAAATACGTGCGGCCCGCCACGTATGGCCAGCGGATCGACGTGCGCACCGAACTGCTCGAATTCGAAAACCGCCTGAAAATAGGCTATGAGATCGTCGATTGCGCGACGGGCACGCGCCTGACGAAGGGCACGACGATCCAGGTGGCCATCGAAGCCGCGACGCAGGAGACGCAATTCGTGTCGCCGCCCGTGGTGTTCGAAAAGCTGGAGCGCGCATGGTCACGTTGAATGTTCGTGCGGCGTCGATCGCGGTGCTGCTCGCCGCAGCAAGCGTGAGCCCGTTTAGCGTCACGCACGCGGCAACGCAGGCGCAGGCGCAAAACGGCAACACGGCGCTCGTCTCTCAGGTCGCTGCGCGTCTCGCGCAAACCAAAGGCGTGCGCGCGCAATTCACGCAGACGCAAACGCTCTCCGCGATGAAGCAGCCGCTCGTCAGCACGGGCACGCTGGTGTTCTTCCGTGAGCGCGGCGTGATCTGGCGCGTGGACACGCCGTACAAGGCTACCTACGTGATCGGCGATGCCGGCGTGAGCGAAGTGGACGCGAACGGCAAGCGCATCAGCACGAAGAGCGCGCAGGGCGTGCGCGGCGTGGCGCAAGTGTCGAAGATGATGCGCGCGATGCTCGGCGGCGATCTATCCGCGCTGTACTCGCAGTTCGACGTCGATGCGCAGGGCACGCCGTCGCAATGGAAGCTCGAACTAAACCCGAACCAGCCGCAGCTCGCGCAATCCATCAAGGGCTTGCAGATGACGGGCGGCGAATTCCTGCAGACGCTGCGCATCACGCTTGCGAACGGCGACGTTACGCAGATCGAGTTCGCGAAGAGCGAGGCGATCAGCGAACTCGCGCCCGCCGAGCGCACGCTGCTGGGAGCACAATGATGTTGATGGCGCGACAGTGGACCAAGGCGCAGTTGTGGAGCTTGCGGGCCGCATGGCTCGTGCTCGCGCTCGTCGCGTCGCTGTACTGCGCCTGGCGCTTCATGGGGCCGTCGCCGCTGGAGACGAACCTGCTCGCGCTGTTGCCCGCGACGGAAGCCGATCCCGTCGCCGAAAAAGCCGTCGACACGCTCGCCAACGCGCTCGGCGATCGCACGGTATTTCTCGTGACCAGCAAGGACGCCGATCACGCGAAGGCGGCGGCGAAGCAGTTCGGCGCGGCGTTGCGAAAGAGCGGCGCGTTCGCGTCGGTGACGGCCGAGTTGCCGCCATTCGACATGTCGCAGATCGGCGCGCTGTACATGCCGTATCGCTTCAATCTGCTGACGCGTGACGACCGCGACGCAATCGCCAATGGTGCGAGCAACCCGGCTTCGCTGCACGACGCGCTGATGCAACGTATCTACAACCCCGTACGCGGCCCGCTCGCGACGCAACTCGCCGACGATCCGTTCGGCTGGCTCGAGCACTGGCTATCCGCGCTGCCGCTCGCCACCTCGAATCTGGATCTCGAAGACAACATGCTTGTCGCGCATCGCGACGACACAACAAGCGTGCTCGTCGTCACGACGCTGCCGGGCTCCGCCTACGAAACGCAGACGCAGCACGCGGTGCTGTCGGCTGTTGCACAGGCGCAGGCAGCCTTGAAGACGGCCTTTCCCGATGCAGGCATCGCGCGTACAGGCGCTGTGTTCTATGCGGAATCGGCGCGCAGCGCATCGGAGCGCGAAGTGCATCTGATCGGTGTCGCGTCCGCGTGCGGCATCGCGCTGCTGATGCTCTGGGTGTTCCGCTCGCCGCGCCTGTTGCTGTTCGGCTTCGTGTCGACGGCGCTCGGCATCGTGTGTGCGCTGGCGGCGACGATGCTTGTGTTCGGCAAGCTGCATCTGCTGACGCTCGTGTTCGGCGCGAGTCTGATCGGCGAGGCCGTCGATTACTCGATTCAATATTTCGTCGTCTATCTCGGTGCAGGGCCCGGACAGCGCGGCGGCTGGAATGCGCGGCTGGGCGCGCGTTCGGTGCGTCCAGCCCTGAGCGTCGCGCTCGCGACGAGCCTGCTCGGCTACGCGATTCTCGCGTGGGTACCGTTCCCGGCGCTCAAGCAGATCGCGTGCTTTGCGATCGCCGGCATCTGCACGGCGTTCGCGTCCGTGCTGTGGCTGTTGCCCGTGATGCTCGTGAAGGGACCGAAGCGCGCGCAACGTCGTCTCTTCCTGCGCGCCGCGACGCTGCTCGCGCGCTGGCATGCGGCGATCGGCGGACGGCGCGCATGGCTCGTCGCGGGCGTACTCGTGCTGATCGCGATTCCCGGCTGGCTGCGCCTCACCAGCGACGACGACATCCATCTGCTGATCCAGCGCGACCCCGCGCTAGTCGCGCAGGAAGATCAGGTGCGCAACGCAATCGGCGTCGACAATACCGCGCAGTTCTTCGTCGTGCGCGGTGCGTCGCAGGAAACCGTATTGCAGCGTGCGGAAGCGCTGGGCGTGAAGCTCGACGCGTTGAACGGTGCGCAATCGGTGAATGGCTGGCAATCGGTAACGCAGTTCGTGCCGTCGGCGCAGCGTCAGGCCGACGCGCGCGCAGTGCTTGCGCGGCACGTCTTCGACGATCCCGCCGCGCTGCGCTCGATGCTGCTGCAAGCGGGGTTTCGCGATGAAGTCGCGGATGCGTGGATCGCTTCGTACGCGAAGTCGAACGCAGCGCCGCTGACGGTCGAACGCTGGCTCGCCGCGCCGTGGTCGCAGCCCTATCGCCATCTGTGGCTCGGTGCAGTCGAGGCGCGCGGCGAACGTGGCTACGCAGCCATCGTGATTCCGCAGCGCGTGACGCCTGAAAACGTCAACGCGCTGATCGGCACAGCGCGTTCAATCGAAGGTGTCGTGTTCGTCGACAAGGCCGCGAGCGTATCGAAGCTGTTCGGCGCGTATCGCGTCGACAGCGGCATCTGGCTCGCGGGCGCGCTGCTGCTCGTGCTGATTCTGCTGATGGTGCGCTATACGTCGCGCGGCGGCATCGCGACGACGCTGCCCGTACTGCTTGCGATCGGCGTGACCCTCGCCGCATTCGGCTATGCGCGCGTGCCGCTCAATCTGTTCAACTGCCTCGCGCTGATGCTCGTGCTCGGCGTCGGTGCAAACTATGCGGTATTTCTGCGCGAAGGCTGCCTGCGCGATCACGCGGATCTCGGCGCGGTCTGGACGGGCGTGCTGCTGTCCGCAGCGACGACGCTGCTGTCGTTCGGCATGCTGGCCTTGAGCGCGATGCCTGCACTGAAGAGTTTCGGCGCCACGCTGGCGCTCGGCATACTGGTGTCGGTGCTGCTCGCGCCGATCGGCATGCCGCCCGGAAGAAGGAGAATCGCATGACCTTGCCACCCGTTTATCTGCATGCGCTCGGCATGGTGAATGCGCTCGGCGGCGACGTCGCTTCGATCGTGCCTGCGCTTCAAGCCGCGCAAGCGCCCGGTATGGGATTGATGCATACGGGTATCGGCGATGCGTTCGTCGGCCGCGTGTCGACACCGCTCGATATAGCGCCGCCCGCCGCGCTGAGACGTTTCGATTGCCGCAACAATCGCATGCTGCTCGCCGCGCTCGAACAGATCCGTCCCGCGATTGAAGCGGTGCGCGAACGTTACGGCTCGCATCGCATCGGCGTCGTGCTGGGCACGAGCACGTCGGGCATCGATGCGGCGGAAGTCGCGTTCGTTCATCAGGCGCAGGCGGGCCAGTTGCCCGAGGACTTCAACTACCGGCAGATGGAGATCGGCACGGCCGCGCCGTTCGCGGCCGCCGCGCTGAATGTGCAGGGACCCGCGTTCACGGTGTCGACGGCCTGCACGTCGAGTGCTAAAGCCTTTGTATCGGCGCGCCGTTTACTGCAACTGGGACTGTGCGACGCGATGATCGTGGGCGGCGTGGATACGCTGTGCGAGTTGACCGTGCAGGGTTTCGCGTCGCTCGAATCGACGAGCGTGACGCGCACCAATCCGATGAGCCGCAACCGCAACGGCATCAATGTCGGCGAAGGCGCTGCCGTGTTTCTGATGACGCGCGAAGAAGGCGAAGTGCGTCTTGCGGGTGCGGGCGAATCGAGCGATGCGCATCACGTGTCGGCGCCGGACCCGCAGGGCGTCGGCGGCGAGCTGGCGTTGCGCGCGGCGCTGCAGGACGCGGGCGTCGAGCCGTCGAAGATCGCGTATGTGAATCTGCACGCGACGGCCACGCGCAAGAACGATCACATGGAAGCGCATCTGATGTCGCGCGTCTTCGCGGACGGCGTGCCCGTCAGCGGCACGAAGCCGTTCACGGGGCACCAGCTCGGCGCGGCCGGTGCGACGGAACTGGGTTTCGCGTGGCTCACGCTCGCACGCGACGATGTTTCGATGCCGCGCCATCTATGGGATGGCGAGGCGGACCCGGCGTTGCCCGTGCTCGATCTCGTGCAGGACGAGCGGCGCGTGCCTCGCGAGGGCACGCAGTACGTGATGAGCAATTCGTTCGCGTTCGGCGGCAGCAACGTGAGCCTGATACTGGCGCGCTGAACCGACGGGACGCAATGCAACAAACATAACGATATGACGGCCACACCTGAGACCCGAGCTGAGACCCGCGCTGAGACCCGCGAGGTATTTCCGCCCATCGACACGATCCTGCCGCATCGCGGCACGATGCTGTTGCTCGACGGCGTGAGCGCATGCGGCGACGAAACGCTGACGGCCTGTGCGAGCGTGCATGGCGACGCATGGTATGCGGACGACAACGGCGCGATGCCCGCGTGGATCGGCATCGAGCTGATGGCGCAGGGTGTCGCCGCGCATGTCGCGCTGCTCGCGATGCGCGCGGGCGGCCGTGCGCGGCCCGGCGTGCTGCTCGGCACGCGCAGCTACAAGGCGCACGCGAGCGCGTTTGCACGCGACGCACAGCTGACCGTCAACGTGCAGGAAGTGCTGCGCAGCGACGAAGGCCACAGCGCCTACGAATGCACGATCGATCACGACGGCGCGCGCTATGCGGAGGCCGTCATCAAGGTCTTTCAACCGGGCGATTTTCAGACGTTCATCGAAGGGAGTATCAGTTCATGAGCCGGCGAGTACTGGTTACGGGCGCCAGCCGCGGCATCGGCCGCGCGATTGCCTATCAGCTGGCGGCGGATGGCTTCGCCGTGTCCGTGCATTGCCGCACGGGCCGCACGGAAGCCGAGGCCGTCACGGCGGGCATCACGGCGCAGGGTGGCTCGGCGCGCGTGCTGCAGTTCGACGTGCGCGACCGCGCTGCATGCCGCGAATCGCTCGAGGCGGATGTCGCCGCGCATGGCCCGTATTACGGCATCGTGTGCAGCGCGGGCGTGACGCGTGATGCCGCGTTTCCCGCGCTCACCGACGAAGACTGGGACGTGGTGATCGAAACGGGCCTCGACGCGTTCTACAACGTGGTCCATCCGCTGACGATGCCGATGGTTCGCGCGAAGAGGGGCGGCCGCATCGTGACGATCGCCTCGGTGTCGGGCGTGATCGGCAATCGCGGACAGGTCAACTACAGCGCGGCGAAAGCAGGGCTGATCGGCGCGACGAAGGCGCTGGCCGTCGAACTCGCGTCGCGCAGCATCACGGTCAACTGCGTCGCGCCGGGGCTGATAGAAACGGGCATGCTCGGCGAGATGCCGCTCGAACACGCATTGAAGACCGTGCCGATGAACCGTGTCGGTCAACCGGCCGAGGTCGCGTCGGTGGTCAGCTTCCTGATGTCGGATGCGGCCTCGTACGTGACGCGCCAGGTGATCGGCGTCAATGGCGGGATGATCTGATGAAGCGCGTCGTCATTACGGGCATGGGCGGCGTCACGGCGCTCGGCAGCCACTGGGGCGAGATCGAAGCGGCGCTGAAGGCGGGCCGCAATGCCGTGCGGCGCATGCCGGAGTGGGACTACTTCGAGTCGCTGCATACGCGTCTCGCGGCGCCGCTGCCGGCGTTCGCGCAGCCCGCCGGCTGGCCGCGCAAGAAGACCCGCTCGATGGGCCCGGTGTCGACGTACGCGGTGCGCGCGAGCGAACTCGCACTCGCCGACGCGGGCCTTGCCGGCGACGGATCGATTGGCGACGGACGCATGGGCGTGGCCTACGGCTCGTCGTCGGGTTCCGTCGAACCGATCCGCGCGTTCGGCAAGATGCTCGAATCGGGCTCGATGACAGACGTCACGTCGAACAGCTACGTGCAGATGATGCCGCATACGACGGCTGTCAACGTGAGCCTGTTCTGGGATCTGAAAGGGCGCATCGTGCCGACCTCGTCGGCGTGCGCATCGGGCAGTCAGGCCATCGGCTACGCGTATGAAAACATTGCCGCGGGCAAGCAGACGCTGATGCTCGCGGGCGGCGCGGAGGAACTGTCGGGGCCCGCCGTTGCCGTGTTCGACACGCTCTATGCAACCAGCACGCGCAACGACGAACCGCATCTGACGCCGCGTCCGTTCGACGCGAAGCGCGACGGTCTCGTGGTCGGCGAAGGCGCGGCGACGCTCGTGCTCGAAGAATACGAGCACGCGAAGGCGCGCGGCGCGACGATCCACGCGGAGATCGTGGGCTTCGGCTGCAATTCGGACGGCGCGCACATGACGCAGCCGAC
Organism: Paraburkholderia azotifigens; assembly: GCF_007995085.1. Taxonomy (GTDB): domain Bacteria; phylum Pseudomonadota; class Gammaproteobacteria; order Burkholderiales; family Burkholderiaceae; genus Paraburkholderia; species Paraburkholderia azotifigens. The sequence goes on along the minus strand of NZ_VOQS01000001.1, from coordinate 1,651,240 downwards.
GGCGAGCACGATGGCGCGCGCGATGCAGCTCGCGCTCGAAGACGCACAGCTCGACGCGCAGGCGATTGCCTATGTGAACGCGCACGGCACGTCGACGGACCGCGGCGACGTGGCCGAGAGCGAGGCGACGGCGCAGACCTTCGGCGAGCGCATGCCGATTTCGTCGCTGAAGAGCTACGTCGGCCATACGCTCGGTGCGTGCGGCGCGCTCGAGGCGTGGTGGACGATCGAGATGATGAAGCGCAACTGGTATGCGCCGACGCTGAATCTCACCGAAGTCGATCCCGCGTGCGCGCCGCTCGATTACATCCAGGGCGAGGCGCGCGCGATCGATGCCGAATACGTGATGAGCAACAACTTCGCATTCGGCGGCATCAACACGTCGCTGATCTTCAGGCGCATTCGATGACGCGCGTGCAAGGCCTGCAGCGTGTCGTCGTCACGGGCATGGGCATCGTGTCGTGCATCGGCAACACGCTCGACGACGTGAGCGCCGCGTTGCGCGACGGGCGCAGCGGCATCACGCGCGTCGACGCGTGGCGCGCGCGCGGCTTCGGCTCGCAGGTCGCGGGCGTCGCATCGGTGGACGGCGAGCCGCCGTTCGACCGCAAGCTCGAACGCTTCATGGGCGATACCGCGCGCTTCGCGTGCCACGCGGCGCGCAAGGCGATCAGCGATGCCGGGCTCGATCCCGCCGCGCTGCGTTCGCCTCACGTCGGCGCCGTGCTCGGCTCGGGCGTCGGCGCGATGTCCGCGTATGACGCGGCGGTGGCTGTTGCGAACGCGCGCGGCGTCGACAAGATGCCGCCGTACACGGTGCCGCAGGCGATGAGCAGTACGGCGTCGGCGAACGTCGCGCAGGCGTTCGGCATCGAGGGCGTCACGTATTCGCCGTCGTCGGCATGCACGACGTCGGCGCTCGCGATCGGCCAGGCGATGCAGCTGATTCAGACCGGGCGTCAACGGATCGTTCTCGCAGGCGGCAGCGAATGCCTGCACGACAACATGACGCTGATGTTCGATGCGATGCATGCGCTGTCGCGCCGCTTCAACGACACGCCCGAGCACGCCTCGCGCCCGTACGATACGGCGCGCGACGGCTTCGTGATTGCGTCGGGCGGCGGCGTGCTGGTGCTCGAAGCGCTCGATCACGCGCTCGCGCGCGGCGCGCGCATCTACGCGGAACTGACGGGCTTCGGCCACAGCACGGACGGCACGGGCATGGTGTCGCCGCACGCGGCGGGCATTGCGCGCGCGATGCAGTCGGCACTCGACGAAGCGGGCGTACGGCCGGACTACGTGAACGCCCACGCACCGTCGACGCCGCTCGGCGACATCGAGGAACTGCGCGCGCTGCAAACGGTATTCGGCGCCGACGTGCCGCCGTTTTCATCGACGAAAGGGCAGACGGGGCATCCGCTCGGCGCATGCGGCGCACATGAGGCGATCTACACGCTGCTGATGATGCGTGACGGCTTTATCGCGGGGACGGCGGGCATCGAACAGATCGAGCCGCTCGCGCAACAGCTGCCGCTCGTGCAGGCCACGAGGCAGGCGCGGATCGATCACGCGCTGTCGGTGTCGTTCGGCTTCGGGGGCAGCTGTGCGAGCCTGATGTTCGCGAGGATTTGAAGCGTAGCAAGCAGAATTAACAACGACAAACGGAAGCTAAAAAATGAAGACCAGAATCGCCTTGGGGTTGGTGGCAGCCGTCGTACTCACGCAGGCTGGCTGCACCACGAAGATCAAATCGCTGCCGATGCCGGCCGCGCTCCAGACGCAGAACGGCCAGGACGTCGCGCTTTACTTCGGCGGGCAGGCGCATGCGCCCGTGAAGCAGTCGTTCGGCAACAAGGAAATCGCCGTGCGCGTGCCGCGCAAACCGGATGTCAGCCCCGAGGCCAACTGCAACAACGCGCTCGCCAAGGCGCTGGACGATCTGCGCGACTATGCACGCGCGCAGCGCGCCAATGCCGTCATCGACGTCAAGACGCGCTTTCAACATAACGAATCGGTGTCGTCGACGGAATTCACGTGCGGCGCGAGCCTGAACGGATCGACACTTGCCGTGCGCGGCGACGTCGTCAAGCTGGAAACGCAATAAGAACGCCAACCACGAGGGTAATAACCATGAAGCGTCACCTGATCTGTGCAGCCGTCGTCGCATGTCTGGCCTCGCACGCATTTGCGCGCAATACCGTCGACTACTATCCTGTCGCCGAGGCGCTCGCGAGCGAGCCGGGCAAAGTCAGCGACGATATTCCGCTGTATTTCGCGGGCCAGAAGCATCCTGGCGTGGTGAAGAGCTTCGGCGAATTCGCGACGAACAAGAAGACCAACGCGTTCGGCAAGAGCGACGAGACGGCCTGCCAGCACGTGTTCCTGTCGGCCGTGATCGAGCTTCAGGAGCGCGCGCGCAAGGAAGGCGGCAATGCCGTCATCAACATCAAGAGCAATTACAAGAACGAAGTGCGCGAGAGCGCAACGGAATACACGTGCGGCGCGGGTGCGGTGATTGCTGGTGTCGCGTTGAAGGGCGACGTGGTGACGCTGAAGAAGTAAAGCGAAAGAGGCGGCGGCGCGCGTGCGCGCATGCCGCCCGATGGAGTCAGTCCGTTTTGACGGCCGCGACATTGACCAGTGTTTCGCGGCGCTTGCCAGGCTTCGGCGCGTAGAGGCCGAGACGCTCGAGCAGGCCGAAGTCTTTCGCCCGGCTCCACCACAGGTACGGCAACGATACGTTGTGCGCACCGAACGTGAAGCCGCCGTGACGGATCATGTCGAGATAGCCGTCTGCGCTCTTCTGCACCTGCATTGGGTGGCGGAACAGCAGGCGGATCACCCACGACTTGATGTACGCGTCCGTCGATTCGGCGAACAGCAGCACGCCGCCCGGCTTCAGCACGCGACGGAATTCGGCGAGCGCGCGTTCCTGCTCGACGAGATGATGGAACGTCTGATGGCAGAACACGATGTCGGCGCTGGCATCGGGCAGCGGCAGGTTGGCGCAGTCGCCATGCAGGACGTCGATATGCGTCGCACGGGTATCGGTCTGATCGCGGCACACGCTTGCGGCGTGCTTCGCCAGATCGAGCGATGGCTGATGAAAATCAATGCCGATGATGCGTTCTGGTTTGAATGTTTGCGCGAGCAGCCGGAATGAAATACCCTGGCCGCAACCGACATCGACGATCACGGGCGACGCGGGGAGCGGCGTGTCGATCAGGCGCTTGAGGTCGTTGATCGCGACGCGCAGGACGTGATGCTCCCACGTGCGGGTACGCAGGAACCAGACGCCGAACGAGGACTCCGGCACGAACGGCACATTGCCTGGCACGCCATGAGCGACGCTGGATGTTTCGGTGGACTGCACGTTATTCCCCGGTCGGTGATGGTGATTCGGTGGTCTTTGATTGGGATGGTTGTGCGACATTGTAATCGCTGGTAAGGATGCAAAGCGTTGCGCGCGCAAGACGTTATTTGAAGGAATATCAATGAATAGGGATTCGTCGATGAACGCTGCGGTGGATGTGGCCATCATCGGGGCGGGACCGTCCGGCGCGGTCGCTGCGGCGTTGCTGCGCAAGGCGGGACGGTCGGTGCTCGTGCTCGAGCGCCAGCACTTTCCGCGCTTTTCGATTGGCGAGAGCCTGTTGCCGCAAAGCATGGCTTACCTCGAAGAAGCGGGCATGTTGCAGGCGGTTGTCGAAGCGGGCTTTCAGTACAAGAACGGCGCGCATTTCGTGTATCGCGACCAGTCGTCCGCGTACGACTTCCGCGACAAGCATTCGGCCGGCTGGGGCACGACGTATCAGGTGGAGCGCGCGGTATTCGACGATCTGCTGATCCGTTGTGCGGCAGAGCAGGGCGCGGACGTGCGCTTTGGCCATACGGTGCTCGCGATGAAGACGGGCGATGAGCCCGTGCTCGACGTCGCCGATGAAGCGGGCAATGCGTATCAGGTGCACGCGCGATTCGTGCTCGATGCGAGCGGCTTCGGGCGCGTGCTGCCGCGCCTGCTGAATCTCGAAGCGCCGACGCGCATGCCGACGCGTGCTGCGATCTTCACGCACGTGCGCGATGGCATCCCTGTCGAAGCGCACGATCGCAACAAGATCACGGTGGCCGTGCATCCCGAGCATCGCGATGTGTGGTACTGGATGATTCCGCTCGCGAATGGGCGCTCATCGGTGGGGTGTGTAGCGGAAGCCGCGCTCCTCGACGTGCCCGAGGCAGAGCGCGAGGCGAAGTTGCGTGCACTGATCCAGAGCGAGCCGACGCTGAATCGCCTGATCGGCACTGCGCCGTTCTTGATGCCTGTGCGGCATATCGGTGGCTACTCGGCGAATGTCGAGCGGCTGCATGGGGCGGGTTTCGCGCTGCTCGGCAACGCGGGTGAGTTTCTCGATCCTGTGTTCTCATCGGGCGTGACGATTGCGTTGCGCTCTGCGCATCTTGCTGTGGCTACGTTGGAGCGTCAGTTGAAGGGTGAAGCCGTCGATTGGCAGTCGGCGTATGACGTTCCATTGCGCAAGGGTATCGATACGTTTCGCGCGTTTGTCGAGCGCTGGTATTCGGGTGAGTTGCAGGACATCATCTTTTATCGGCAGCAGACGCCGGTGATCCGGCGAATGATCAGCGCCGTGCTCGCGGGGTATGCGTGGGATGAGACGAATCCTTATGTTGCCGATGCTGGGCGGCGGTTGAATTCGTTGTATGAGGTGTGTAAGGGGTAGGTTTTTGTCTGCGACGCAGTCGCCATGATTTGGTTTTTTGGTTTTTTGCTTTTGCTGGCATCCGCGTTTTCGTATCGGTACTTCATACGTTGCCCCTGTGCGGGGCGGCACTTACTTTCTTTGCCGCCGCAAAGAAAGTAAGCAAAGAAAGCGGGCTAACCCCGCCAATGCTAGTCATTGCCTGCGGGCCCCCAACGGGTCCCGCACTCCGCACGGCATCGCACTGTCTCACGCCCGTTGCCCGCGTACTAACTCACGCCTCACCCGCTTCACAATCCCGCGTCACGGACCGCGCTACTGATAAATCCACAGCCGCCCAGGTGGCAAACTGTGTGTAGGCAGTCGCGCCGTAAGTGCACCACTCCGGACTGAAAAGCGGGATCGGTGTCGTAGAAGCGCCAACGCGTAAGGTGCGACAAGCTACACACCGTTTGCCACCTGGGCGGCGCAGACGGTTCGCTGCCGCGGGCTGCGCTACGGGTGACTGGAGTGGGTGATGAGCCTGTTCAATGCGCTGGCAACATGCGTGGAAAAGTGAGTTGCCGTGTGGAGTGCGGGACCCGTGGGGGGCCCGCAGGCAGGAAGAAGGATTAGCGGTGTGAGCGGCTTTCTTTTGCCTACTTTTCTTTGCCGCTGCAAAGAAAAGTAGGTGCCGCCCCGCACAGGGGCGACGCATGAAGCACCGCTACGAAAACGCGGATGCCAGCGCAGCAAAAACCAAAAAGCAAAAACCAAAAAGCAAAAACCAAAAAGCAAAAAGCAAAAAGCAAAAAGCAAAAAGCAAAAAGCAAAGCTCAGGCCGCGATCCGCGCCTTCCCAACTCCATGTCGGCGCACATCATCGCGCCGATGCACCCGCTTCCCGGCAGCATAAGTCTCATACACAGCACGATCATCGCCGAGCAGCGCAAACACAAACAACAGCTCCTCGAGCGATTCAGTACGTGCAGTACGCCGCGCCAGCAACGGCGTCGCCTGCGGATCGAGAACGATAAAGTCTGCCTCAGCATGAGGCTTCAACGTCCCGACCTTATCGCCAAGATCGAGCGCTTCGGCAGCGCCCGCCGTCGCAAGCCAGAACATCCGCGTCGCGGTCAGATGATGCCCGCCCAGACGCGCCACCTTATGCGCTTCGTTCATCGTTTGCAGCATCGAGAACGACGTGCCGCCGCCGACGTCGGTGGCAAGCGCGACAGGCATGCCCGATTCCGCCGCCTTGTCGAAATCGAACAGGCCGCTGCCAAGGAACAGGTTCGATGTCGGGCAGTGCGCGGCGACGGCGCGCGTCTGCGCCATCCGGCGACGGTCCTCGGCATCGAGGTGGATGCAGTGCCCATACACGGCGCGCGGCCGCAGCAGTCCATAGTGATCGTAGATGTCGAGATAGCTGCGATGGCCGGGAAAGAGGCTCGCCACCCACTTCACTTCGTCGTGATTCTCCGCGACGTGGCTCTGGATGAACACATCGGGATGCAGCTTCGCGAGCGCGCCCGTCGCTTCAAGCTGCGCTTGCGTCGACGTCGGCGCGAAACGCGGCGTGAGCGCGTACATCTGACGCCCCTTGTTGTGCCAGCGCGCAATCAGCTCGGCGCTGTCGTCGTAGCCCGACTGCGCGGTGTCGCGCAGAAACTCGGGGCAGTTGCGATCCATCAGCACCTTGCCGCCGATCATCCGCACGTTGCGCCGCTGCGCTTCCGTGAAGAGCGCATCGGCCGATTGCTTGTGCACCGTGCAGTAGACGAGCGCCGTCGTCGTGCCGCTCGCGAGCAACTCGTCGATGAAAAAGCGCGCCGTGTCCTCTGCAACGGCGGCTTCGCTGAAAGCGCGCTCGGTCGGGAACGTGTACGTCTCGAGCCACGGCAGAAGACCGGGCGCGGGCGACGCGATCATGTCCGTCTGCGGGAAATGAATATGCGTGTCGATGAAACCGGGGACGATCAGCTTGTCGCGCATCTCGACCACCTGCGTTCCCGGTGCGAGCTGCGCCGCGACGGACGCATACGCGCCCGCCGCGACGACATGTCCGTCTTCGACGATCAGAAGGCCGTCTTCGTTGAAGACTGCGGCATTGGACGATTGCGCAGGATCGCCGTTGAACGTCAGCAGTTGCGCGCGAAAAGCTGTTTGAGTCATGAGTGAAACCGTCTCCGAACTTGTGAGGGTCAAGCAGATGCGCGCCAGTGCGCATCGAGTTTCGCGATCATCGCGTCGCGCTCCGCAGGCGTCACGAACGACGCTTCGAAGCTGTTGCGGATGATCGTGTACACCTCGGCGTCGTCGAGCTTGAGGGCGTCGATCGTCGCGAGGTAGTTTTCGTTGACGTAGCCGCCGAAGTAGGCCGGGTCGTCGGAATTCACGGTGACGGCGACGCCTTCGTCGAGCAGCGCCTTCAGCGTGTGTTTGGTCAGGTCGTCGAACACGCACAGCTTGAGGTTCGACAACGGGCAGACGGTGAGCGCCACGCGCGAGTCGGCCAGACGCGCGACGAGCGCCGGGTCTTCGATGCTGCGCACGCCGTGATCGACGCGATCCACTTTCAGCAGATCGAGCGCTTCATAGATGTACGACGGCGGGCCTTCCTCGCCTGCGTGTGCAACGAGCTTCAGCCCTTTGTCGCGCGCCTTGGCGAACACGCGCTCGAACTTCGACGGCGGATGGCCGCGCTCCGACGAATCGAGGCCGACACCGATCAGACGGTGTTTGTACTGATCGAACAGCGGCAGCGCGGCGTCGAAGGTAGCGAGCGCATCCTCTTCGGACAGATGGCGCAGGAAGCACAGAATCAGCTTGCTCGTGAGGCCGCGCGTTTCCGCTTCGGCCAGCGCGCGTTCGATGCCCGCGACCACCGTCGCAATCGACACGCCGCGCTCCGTATGCGTCTGCGGATCGAAGAAGATTTCCGTGTGCACGACGTTGTCGGCGAGCGCGCGTTCGACGTACGCCATCGTCATGTCGTAGAAGTCCTCTTCCTTCAGCAGCACGCTCGCGCCCGCATAGTAGATGTCGAGGAACGACTGCAGATCGGTGAACGCGTACGCGGCACGCAGCGCATCGATCGAGTCATACGCGAGCTTCACGCCGTTGCGTTCGGCGAGCTTGAAGATCAGCTCGGGCTCCAGCGAGCCTTCGATATGAATGTGCAGCTCGGCCTTCGGTGCGCCGCTGGTCTTGTGAGCTAGAGGGGACAGTGTGGTTGTCGTCATGGTCGGTCAATGATTCGGGTTATCGATGGATTTATTCGACGTCCGATGGCGGGTCGGACGTCCCCCAATGCTTTACTGTTCACGCCGTCTGCGCAGCATGCGCCGCGTTGGCCTCGACGGCCTGCAGCAGTTGCGCGGCCGCCGAAATCGCAATGATCTCCGGCGACTTGTCGACGATGCCGTCCACGCCGAGCGGACATTTCATCCGCGCGATCGCGACGGGATCGAAACCGCGCGCGGCGAGCCGGTGCTCGAACTGCTTGCGCTTCGTGTGCGAGCCGATCATGCCGAAAAACGCGAAGTCGCCGCGCCGCAAGATGCGCTCGGCGAGATCGAGGTCGCGCGCGTGGTTGTGCGTCATCACGATGAAATACGTGCGCGGCGCGGCCTTGTCGACGGCTTCGTCGGGCGCGTCGTTCGCATCGATCGTCACGTTCGACGCGCCGAGCGTATCGGGCTCGGGAAACTGCGCATCGCGCTCGTCGACCCAGCGCACGTGGCAGGGCAGTGTCGCGAGTACGCGCACGAGCGCGGCGCCCACGTGTCCCGCGCCGAACAGCACGACGGGGAAATCGCGTGGCGCGATGGTTTCGGTGAGCAGCGCGCTGCTGTCGTCGAAACCCGCGCCGTCCCACAGCAGACAGTCGGCGCTTTCGACGCCCGGCTCCGGGTCGGACAGCATTACCGCATCGGGTGCGGGCCCGAATGATACGCTACGCACCACCGATCGACCCGCCGCGATGCGCTTGGCCAGCGACGTGACCCAGCCGAGATCGGCGATATCGAGCCGCTCGAACGCGAGCACCACCGCACCGCCGCAGCACTGGCCGAGACTCGGTCCTAGCGCGAACCGTTCGAGCCGCCGCATGTTCGGCGCGCGCATGCCGTCGCGCAGCACCTGGCGCGCGCTTTCGATCGCTTTCCATTCGAGATGCCCGCCGCCGATCGTGTGACGCGCCGAGTCGCGCGTGACGATCATCTTCGTGCCGGCGTCGCGCGGCGCCGAGCCTTCGGCGCGGGCGACCGTCACGAGCACGACGGCGTCGCCGTGCGCGAGCAGGTGTTGCAGATCGGTGAGCCAGGCATGCATCCGGCGGTTCTCCGTGCTGGGCCGCGCGGGCTGGCCGCGCAGCCGGTTGATCTTGCGTGCGGCGCGGTCGTGTCGCGCGGCACCTTTTACGTGTGCAGCGTTATGCCGTCGTGTCCGCGCCTGCCGCTTCTGGTGAAGCTGGACTGGCGGCCGAATCGATCGTTGCAGCGGGCGTGCCCGCGTTGAGTGTCTGCATGGCGCCGATCGCGTCGAGAATCGCTTCGGGCGTCGCGGGCGCGCGCAGCGGCGGCGCGTGCGCGGCGCCCGGCGCGGTGGCCGCGACGGCATCGCGGATCGCGAGAAACACCGAGAACGGCAGCAGCAGCGGCGGCTCGCCGACGGCCTTCGAGCGGAACACGGTCGGCTCGACGTTGTCGTTGCCGTACAGCTTCACGTTGAACGCGTCGGGCGTGTCGCTGATGGCGGGAATCTTGTATGTCGACGGCGCGTGCGTCATCAGACGGCCGTCGCGATTCCACCAGAGCTCTTCCGTCGTCAGCCAGCCCATGCCCTGAATGAAGGCGCCTTCGACCTGGCCGAGATCGATGGCGGGATTGATCGACTGGCCGGCGTCGTGCAGCACGTCGGCGCGCACCAGTTTCCATTCGCCCGTGAGCGTATCGATCACGACTTCGGACACGGCCGCGCCGTACGCGAAGTAATAGAACGGATGCCCCGTCAGGGTCTTCGCGTCCCAATGCACTTTCGGCGTCGCATAGAAGCCGTCGGACCACAGCTGGATGCGCGCGAGATAAGCCGCGTTGACGAGTTGCGCGAAGGGCATCGCTGCGCCGTTCGCGCGCACTTCGCCGTGGACGAACGTCACGTCGCCGGCCATGCCGCCGAGCTCTTTCGCGGCAAGCGAGGCGAGACGCTCGCGGATGGTCTGGGCGGCGGCTTCGGCGGCTTTGCCGTTCAGGTCGCTGCCCGTCGAGGCGGCCGTCGCCGACGTATTCGCGACCTTCGACGTATCCGTCGCCGTCACGCGCACGCGTGCAAGCGGCAGGCCGAAGACACTCGCGACGACCTGCGCGACCTTCGTGTTCAAGCCCTGGCCCATTTCCGTGCCGCCATGATTCACGAGCGCCGAGCCGTCCTTGTACACATGCACGAGCGCGCCCGCCTGGTTCAGGAACGGCACGTTGAACGAGATGCCGAACTTGACGGGCGAATACGCGATGCCACGCTTGAGTACGGGGCTTGTCGCGTTGAACGCGGCAATCGCGTCGCGCCGCGCGAGATAGCCGCTCGATTCGATCAGCTCGTCCGTCAGCGGCGCGATCACGTTGTCCTCGACCGTTTGACCGTAGGGCGTGACGTTGCGCTCGCCGATGCCATAGAAGTTCACCCGGCGCACGTCGAGGGGATCGCGCTTCAGTTCGCGTGCGATGCCGTCCATCATCACTTCCATCACGAGCGCGCCCTGCGGTCCGCCGAAGCCGCGGAACGCGGTGTTCGACTGCGTGTTCGTCTTGCATGGCAGTGCAACGATCTCGACATCCGACAGGTAATACGCGTTGTCGAAGTGGCACACGGCGCGCGTCGCGACGGCGCCCGACAGGTCCGCCGAAAAGCCCGCGCGCAGCGCGATCTCGACGCGGGCGCCGAGAATACGGCCGTCGTCGTCGAAGCCCGCTTCGTACTCGTAGATCGCGTCGTGACGCTTGCCCGTGATCATGAAGTCGTCGTCGCGGTCGGCGCGCAGCTTGACGGGGCGGCGCAGCTTGTGCGCGGCCAGCGACGCGGCGCACGCAAAGAGCGCCGACTGCGATTCCTTGCCGCCGAAGCCGCCGCCCATCCGGCGGCATTCGCATAGCACGCTATGCGTCGGCCAGCCGAACATATGCGCGACGACGTGCTGCATTTCGCTCGGATGCTGGGTCGAGCTATAGACGAGCATGCCGTCCATTTCCTTCGGCACGGCGTACGCAACCTGGCCTTCAAGATAGAACTGCTCCTGGCCGCCGACTTCGAACGTGCCTGCGATTCGATGCGGCGCCTGCGCGATCTTCCCGGCGGGCGCGCCGCGCTTCAGATGCAGCGGCGGCAGCACGTACTGCTTTTTCGCTTTGGCTTCGGCGGCCGTCAGCACGGCTTCGAGCGGCTCGTACCGCACGACGTCGTCGCTTTTCGCGAGCGCCGCTGCGCGCCGCGCGAGTTCGTGACTCTGCGCGACGACGATGAAGACGGGCTGGCCGAGATACAGCACTTCGCCGTCGGCGAGTATCGGGTCGTCGTGAAGCACGGGACCGCAATTGTTTTCGCCAGGGATGTCGTCGGCTGTCAGCACGGCGACCACGCCGGGCGCCGCGCGCACGGCGTCGAGATCGAGCGACACGATGCGCGCGTGCGCATGCCGCGACAGGCCGAGCGCCGCGTGCAGCGTCTGCTGGAGTTCGGGGATGTCGTCGGTGTAGGTCGCTTCCCCGCTCACATGCAGCGCCGCCGATTCGTGCGGCAATGGCACGCCGATTGCGGTTTGCGTGTCGGCTTCGTCGCGCTTCGCTTGCTGATGAACGAACGCTTCGGTTTGCCTGTTCATGACGTCGGCTCCTGCGCGGCGTGCCGCGCGCCTGCATCGAACGCAAATGCGTTGACGTCGCGCAACGCGAGCGGATCGGCGTCGCGCGTTTCGAGATGGAAGCGCCACAGCAGATTGCACGCGACCTTCATCCGGTATGCGCTCGACGCGCGCATGTCGGTGAGCGGCTGGTAGTCGGCGGCGAGCGCTGTCATTGCGCGTTGCGCTGCGGTTGCGTCCCAGCACGCGCCCTTGAGCGCGGCTTCCGCCTGCTGCGCGCGCTTCGGCGTCGCGGCCATGCCGCCGAACGCGACGCGCGCGTCGGCGATCACGCCGTCCGCGACGCGCAGCGCAAACGCGGCGCATACAGCCGAGATGTCCTGGTCGTAGCGCTTCGAAACCTTGTACGTGCGGAAACGCAGATCGGGCGCGGGACGCGGCACGCGAATCGCCGCGACGAATTCGCCTGTTTCGAGCGCCGTCTTCTGGTAACCGAGGTAGAACGCATCGAGCGGCAGCGTGCGCGTCTTGCGCTCGCGTTGCAGCACGACGCGCGCATCGAGCGCGATCAGCGCCGGCATCGAATCGCCGATGGGCGAACCGTTCGCGACATTGCCGCCCAGCGTGCCCGCATTGCGGATTGGCAGGGACGCGAAGCGCGTCCATAGTTCGGCGAGTTCCGGATAGTCGGCGGTGAGGGCGGCGAACGCGTCTTCGAGCGAGGCAGCCGCGCCGATCGTCAGTGTCTGCGCGTCGCGTTCGATCGCCTTCAGTTCGGCGACGTTGCCGATGTACAGGATGTCACCGAGATCGCGGAACTGCTTGGTCACCCACAGGCCAACGTCGGTGCTGCCCGCGAGCAGGCGGGCGTGTGGATACTGCGCGCGCAGCGTGGCGAAGGCGTCGAGCGTGACGGGTGCGTAGAAAGCCGATGTGCCGAATGAGGTGCCGCGGGTGTCGGGCGCGATGTATTCAAAGGTGGCGCTGCGCCGGATCGACTGAAGCGCCTTGACGACGGCTGCGCGGTCGAGCGCGGCACGCGGGTACAACTGTTCGTCGAACATCTTCTGCGACGCTTCGACGATCGGCCGATAGCCCGTGCAGCGGCACAGATTGCCCGACAGCGCGGTGTTGATCTCGTCGCGTGTCGGCAGGCCCGCGCCCTTGGGTTGATTCTCGTAGAGCGCCCACATCGACATCACGAAGCCGGGCGTGCAGAAACCGCACTGCGAACCGTGGCAGTCGACCATCGCCTGTTGCACCGGGTGCAGCGCGCCGCTGGCCGGGCGCAGGTCTTCGACGGTGAAGAGGGCTTTGCCGTCGAGCGTCGGCAGGAACTGGATGCACGCGTTGACGGCCTTGAGCGTCAGATGTCCGCTGGAATCGGCTTCTCCGACGACCACGGTGCACGCACCGCAATCGCCTTCCGCGCAGCCTTCCTTGGTGCCCGTGCAGTGCAGGTCGTCGCGCAGGTGCTGGAGCACGGTGCGCGAGGCGGGCACGCCGCCGACCTCGCGGACGGTCCCCTGGTGGTAGAAGCGGATGGTTTGCGTTGTCACGGCGAATCCTGAAGACATTGCGGACCGGGCGCGCGTTACGCATGGGGTCGAGCCGTAGCCGGCCTCGCGCACGTAGATCGCCATCCAGGTTCGAACATAACACCACTTTGTCCCAAAAATATTTCTCTGGTCGAATGAGGGATATGTGGGGGAGGTCATGAGGCGCTTTTTGCTTTTTTGCTTTTTGCTTTTTTGCTTTTTGCTTTTTGCTTTTTCGGTTTCGGTTTCGGCTGGCATCCGCGTTTTCGTGTCGGTGCTGCAAGCGTTGCCCCTGTGCGGGGCGGCACTTACTTTCTTTGCCGCCGCAAAGAAAGTAAGGGAAGGTCTGAACAACCCGTTTTCTGCCTGGGATCTCTAACTGGCACGCGCGGAGTGGAATTCGCGTCCCCATTCACGCTGTGTTGAACCGATGCCGGTCGCATCTTGCGCATGGACGCTGCGCCTTTGGGGGCGTCTTCGCCCTTCATTTCGCTTTACCGAGCACCCCGCGAGCCAACCAGAGATTGATCAGCGCGAACTGCGTTTCGATCTGCGCCGTGTTCTTCGCCATGCCTCGATACCGCGCCTTCAGATAGCCGAACTGACATTTGAGCACCCGAAACGGGTGCTCAACCTTCGCCCGCACGCCCGCCTTGAGCCGCTCGACTTTCTCGTAGATTCTGTCGAGCCGCTTGCTTTTGTCCAGCTTTCTTCGCTTGCTCGGCCTCATCGCCACGTGCCACTGGACCGCCCCCGTTTCGCCTCGCTTCTCGATGCCCACGTAGCCCGCATCGGCAAACGCAACCTCCTCGTCGCCGTGCAACAGTTCATGCGCCACCGTGATGTCGTGAACATTTGCCGGCGTGCACTTGACGGTATGCACCAGCCCCGACTCCACATCGACTCCGATGTGCGCCTTCATACCGAAGTACCAGCTGCCGCCCTTTTGCGTCTGGCTCATCTCCGGGTCTCGCGTGCCAGCCTTCTTCGTCGAACTGGGTGCCGAAATCAGCGTTGCGTCGACCGCCGAGCCCGCCTTGAGCATCAGGCCCTTCGCCTGCAGGATCTCGTTGACCGTCGCCAGCATTCTGGCCGACAGCTCATGGGCCTCAAGCAGGTGCCGGAATCGCAGGATCGTGCTCTCGTCAGGCAGCCGCGTCATGCCCGTGCCCAGCAGCGCGAACTCCCGGTACAGCGGGATGTCGTGCAGCGCCTCCTCCATCGCCGGGTCCGAGAGGCTGAACCATTGTTGCATGAAGTGAATGCGAAGCATCGTCTGGATCGGAAAAGGCGGGCGGCCAGTCTTGCCTTTCGGATAGTGCGGTTCGATGAGCGCAATCAGCTTCTGCCACGGCACCACGCGCGTCATCTCATCGAGAAACTCGCGCTTGCGGGTGCGCTTCGTCGACAGATCCAGACCAAGACCAAGTTGTGTCATCACGCCACTCCATGAAGTCTCCTGATCCCAGGATAGTCCAAGCTCACGTCAATGCCAGGACTTTTGCAGAGATTCCTAAGCAAAGAAAGCGGGCTAACCCCGCCAGTTCTGGTAGTTGCCTGCGGGCCCCCCACGGGTCCCGCACTCCACACGGCATCGCAATGTCTGACGTCCGTTGCCAGCGTGCTAACTGCAGCGTCACCCGCTTCGCACGCCCGCGTCACGGACCGCGTTACCAGGAAGTCCCCGGCCGCCCAGGTGGCAAACTGTGTGTAGGCCGTCGCGACGTAAGTGCACCACTCCGGACTGAAAAGCGGGATCGGTGTCGTAGAAGCGCCAACGCGTAAGGTGCGACACCCTACACACCGTTTGCCACCTGGGCGGCGCGGACGGTTCGCTGCCGCGGGCTGCCCTACGGGTGACTGGAGTGGGTGATGCGCCTGTCAGAGGCGTTGGCAACGCACATGAAATAGCGTGTTGCCGTGTGGAGTGCGGGACCCGTAGGGGGCCCGCAGGCAGGAAGAAGGATTAGCGGTGTGAGCGGCTTTCTTTTGCCTACTTTTCTTTGCCGCTGCAAAGAAAAGTAGGTGCTGCCCCGCACAGGGGCGACGCCTGAAGCACGGACACGAAAACGCGGATGCCAGCAAAAAACCAGCAAAAAACCAGCAAAAACCTAGAAAAACCTGCTATCGCGCACCGCGATTACGCCAAAGCCCGAGCGCCAGCGCCACAAACGCCACTACAAACCCAACCAGCGACCACGCAGGCAAAGAGAGCCCAAGAATCGGCGGATAAGGCGTTTCGCACAAACCGGCAACCTTGAACAGGCTCGGCAGCCAGTGAGCGGGCGGCAGGCCGTCGACGATCGGCTGCAATGCATCGAAGCCGCAGCTGAAGTTCGGATGCGACTGCACATAGACGTGCCGCGCCGCCGTCACGAGGCCGCCGAGCGCCGACAGCAGCGCCAGCACTTCGAGCAGCCGCACACCCGTCCAGCCGCGCATCCGCGCACCGAGAAACGCGAAGATCGCGATCAGCAGGTAGAAATAGCGCTGGATGATGCACAGCGGGCACGGATCTTCGTGCTCGACGAACTGCAGATACAACGCGCCCCCCACGAGCGCGAGACAGACGAGACCGAGTAGAACGAGCAGACTGCGCTCGCGGCGCAATTTAACGTTGTCGATATTCATGATCCTGCAAGCGGTGGAAATTCGGTAAAAGGTGGGGCGATTCTAGCCGAAGCCCGCCGCGCATGCGGAAGCCCCGGAAACGATCCGCCGCGCGCGTCAGCGGAACATCAGCGGATCGTATTCAATACCGCTTCGACGGCCCGTCCTATTCCCAGCAACGCATCGTCCGCATGCGGCCCGGCAGCCAGCATCAGCCCGACGGGCGCGGCGCCGCGCGGATGGCATGGCAGCGAGATCGCGCACGCATCCAGGAAATTAAATGCGCTCGGATTGCGCAGCACGAGGCCGTTGGCGCGGCAGAAGGCGTCGTCGTCGTTCACCAGTTCCGCGACTCGTGGC
This sequence comes from Paraburkholderia azotifigens, assembly GCF_007995085.1. Lineage (GTDB taxonomy): Bacteria > Pseudomonadota > Gammaproteobacteria > Burkholderiales > Burkholderiaceae > Paraburkholderia > Paraburkholderia azotifigens. Next base: position 1,635,183 of record NZ_VOQS01000001.1, on the reverse strand, counting down.
GGCACGATAGGCGTGGTCGGCGCGACGATGGCATCGAAGCGCTGCCACATCGTGCGCGCCTCGGCGAGCACGGCGGCGCGCCCGGCGAGCAGATCGAGATAGTCGGCGGCTGTCGCCGGCTGGCCTTTCAGGATGCGTGTCAGCACGCGCGGATCGTAGGCGTCGCGGTGCGCGTCGAGCAGCGGCCGGTGCCAGGCGTAGGCTTCGATGGGGGAAAAGCCGAAGCGGTTGATCTCCGCGAGACGATCCAGCGGCGCAAAACGCACGTCGCTGACAATCGCGCCCGCCGCTTCCAGATGCTTGAGCGCGGCGTCGTACGCTTCGGCCACTTCCGGCTCGATGCCGTCCGTCACGTAATGGTTCAGCACGCCGAGCCGCACGCCTTCGAGCGGACGCGCAGCCGGGACGACGGGCTCCAGCCCGGCGAGAATCCGGTCGACGAGCGCGCAGCACGCAACCGTCGCGCCGATCGGGCCGAACGCGTCGAGTGTCGGCGACAGCGGCACGCCGCCCTGTTTCGGCACGCGGTCGGCCGTCGGTTTGAAGCCGGTGAGGCCGCACAGCGCAGCGGGAATGCGCAGCGAGCCGCCTGTGTCGCTGCCGAGCGCGACGGCCGCCATGCCGTCCGCCACCGACGCCGCCGCGCCCGACGACGAGCCGCCCGACACCCGTTCGTCGCCCTTCACGCCGCGCCGGTAGGGCGCCAGCGGATTGCCATAGTGCGGGTTGAGGCCGAGGCCTGAGAACGCGAATTCGCTCATGTTGGTGCGGCCGACGATCACGGCGCCCGCGCGCTTGAGCCGCGCGACGGCGGGCGCATCCGCCGCCGCGGGCGCGGCGTTAGACAGGACTGTCGAGCCCGCGCGCGTCACCTGGCCTTCGATATCGAACAGATCCTTCACCGAGACGGGAATGCCCGCGAGCGGCGACAGCACGGTGCCCGCCGCGCGCAGACGGTCGTGTGCGTCGGCCGTGGCGCGCGCATTGCCGGCGTCGACCTGCATGAAGACGGCCGCGCCCTGGCCGGCGGGATCGGCGATGCGCTCGAGCGCGGCTTCGACGAGCGCGCGGCTCGTCGTGCGGCCCGCGGCAAGGTCGGCGGCTAGCTGGGCGAGCGGCGGGAAGGGTATGGGTTCGGGTGACATGGCGGTAGTCATGGCGTGAATCGGCAGGACGGTGGTCGAGAACCGTATTGTGACGCTTCGGGCGCAAACGACGGAAATGCGCGGCGCGCACGTTCCTCCGCGTCACGCTAAATCGTTTTTAACCGATCGTGCGGTACCATCGCATTCTGGATTACTTTTTGTAAGGAACGGCATCATGCACCACGGCATCGGCTTTATTCAGGATCTGGCAGTCGTGATGGCGCTCGCCGGCGTCGTCACCGTGCTGTTCCATCGCCTGAGACAGCCGGTGGTGCTCGGGTATATCGCAGCAGGCGTGATCATCGGGCCGTACACGCCGCCGTTCCAGCTGATCCACGACGAACAGACCATCCAGACGCTCGGCGAACTCGGCGTCGTGTTCCTGATGTTTTCGCTCGGGCTCGAGTTCAGCTTGCGCAAGCTGTTCAAGGTCGGCGCGACGGCCGTCGTCGCGGCGTTGTCGGAGATCGTGCTGATGCTGTGGATCGGCTATGAGATCGGCAGTGCGTTCGGCTGGAGCCCGATGGATTCGCTGTTCCTCGGCGCGATCCTCGCCATTTCGTCGACGACGATCATCGTCAAGGCGCTCTCCGAGCTGGGCCTGAAGCGCGAAAGTTTCGCGCAGCTGGTGTTCGGCATTCTGATCGTCGAGGACATTCTCGCGATCGCGATGCTCGTGCTGCTGTCGGGCATCGCGCAGACGGGCGAGCTGTCGGCGGGCATCGCGTTCGTCACGCTCGGCAAGCTGCTGCTGTTCATGACGGTGTCGCTCGTGATCGGCATTCTGGTCGTGCCTCGCGCGCTCAACTATGTCGCGAAGTCGCAGAGCGACGAGATGCTGCTCGTCTCCGTGCTGGGTTTCTGCTTCGCGTTCTGCCTGCTGGTCGTCAAGCTCGATTACAGCATCGCGCTGGGCGCGTTCCTGATCGGCGCGATCATGGCCGAATCACGCCATCTGCACCGGATCGAACATCTGATCGCGCCGCTGCGCGACGCGTTTTCGGCGATCTTCTTCGTGACGATCGGCCTGATGCTGAACCCTGCCGTGCTGGTCGACTACGCATGGCCGATCGCTGTCATCACGATCGCGGTGATTCTCGGCAAGATCGTCTCGTGCGGACTCGGCACCTTCCTCGCGGGCAAGGACGGGCGCACGGCGATGCGCGTCGGCATGACGGTGTCGCAGATCGGCGAGTTCTCGTTCATCATCGCTTCGCTCGGCCTCACGCTGAAGGTGACGAGCGCGTTTCTCTATCCCATCGCCGTCGCCGTTTCCGCGCTGACGACGCTCTTTACGCCGTACCTGATCCGCGCCGCCGATCCCCTTACGCGCCGCCTCAGCCACGCGATGCCGCCCACGGTCGCCAACGTGTTCGGCATGTACGGGCAGTGGCTCGGAAGTTTGCGGCCCGCGTCCGGCGAGCCGACCATCTTCGGACTCACGCGCCGCATCATTTTGCAGATCGCGGTGAATCTGGCTATTGTCGCGGCGATCTTTCTCGGCGCGTCCTATGGAGCGCCGTATGGCAGCGGATTCATCGGGAAATGGCTGCCGTCCGAGCCGATGCAGCGCGTCGTCCTATGGAGCGGGGCGCTACTCGTGTCGATGCCGTTTCTCGTCGCCGTGTACCGGAAGACCAAGTCGCTGGCGCTGCTGCTCGCCGAAATCAGCGTGCAGCCCGCGAAGGCGGGGCGCTTCACGAGCGCCATTCGCTACGCCATTTCCGACCTCGTCCCCGTCGTCTCGATGCTGGGCGTGTTTCTGCTCGTCGCGGCGCTTTCCAGCACGATCCTGCCGCCGACGGGACTGCTCGTCGCCGTGCTGTTGTGCGCCGCGCTGCTGCTGACCGTGCTGTGGCGCTGGTGCGTGCGGATCCACGCGACGATGCAGATCGCGCTGCGCGAGACCTTCGAGGAACAGCCCGATCCATGACGCGACGCGCGATCACTCTGGCTGAGACGCATTTGCGCCAGGTTGCATGTTGTGTCTCGATGTGACGAAATGTGTGCTCGTTTGCCGCGGCGGGGCCCGAGGCGGATAATGAGATATGTCTATTCGTTCACGCGCGAAGACGCGTCTGTCATACAGTCATGAGCGAGAACAATTCCGATAACGCCGGTGCTCCCGGCATTCCATCTCCTTCGGCGAGCCAGTCGGGCGCAGCCGGGTCGCCTCCGGCGCCCGCGCCAGGGCCGATCCCGGGACCGGCTCCCACCCCCACTCCCGCCAGGGAAGCTAGGGAAGCGGCTTCCACCGATTCTCCCGAAAGCGCCTCCAATATGACGCCTGAATCGCCTCAGGCGTCGACGGACGCCGCGGCGCAGCGGCGCGAAGCGGAGCGGGCGCGCGCGAGCGCTGCGCAGTCGACCGCGCAGCAGGAAGCGGCGGCGCGCGTGCAGTCGGTCGTATCGAATGCGGAGCGCGCGGCGGCGACGGCGGCGGGCGCGAGCCCGGCGGCCGTGGCGGGTGCTGCGGGCAGTACGGCCGGCACGCCGGCGGCGCCTTCGGGTGGCGAGCCAGACGGCACGGTGGGCGCATCGGCGAAAACGGGCGGCGCACCGCCGCCGGGCTTCGGCTCGGCGCCGGACTTCGGCGCGTCCAATCCGCCGCCCGCAAGCGCGTATCCGCCGGGACCGCCTGCGTATCTGAAGCAGAACGATTCGGCGTGGTCCGTGTTCGGCCGGATCATCGCGGCGCGCGCGCGGCAGATCTTCGACCGCGCCGGCCGCAGGATCACGCAGCGCACGTTGCGCATCGGCGTGTCGGCGCGGATCTTCCACCCTGAGCCCGGCGCGAAGGGGCTGCGCGGCAAGACGCTGCAGTATCTCGAGGAATCGATCGCGCACTGGGTGATGTCGCGCGACGTGCTGGTCTTCATGATCCCGACGGTCGGCCATCAGGGCATGCTGCACCCGAGCAACATCCGTCTGCGCGATTACGCGAAGCATCTGGACGGCCTGCTGCTGCAAGGCGGCGCCGACGTGTCGCCGCAGTCGTACGCGGAAACGGCGACGCGCCCCGAATGGCCCGGCGACCGCGTGCGCGACATGTACGAGCTCGAACTGCTGCACGAATTCATCGAGTCGGGCAAGCCGGTGCTGGGCGTGTGCCGCGGCTGTCAGCTGATCAACGTCGCGTTCGGCGGCACGCTGTATCAGGACATCGCGTCGGATGTGCCGACGGCGGGTGTCCACGTCAACGAACATTACGACCAGCACCGCCACTCGGTTCACTTCCCCGAGGGCTCGACGCTCGTCAACATGTTCCCGGGCGGCGCGAGGCGATCGTCAATTCGATCCACCACCAGGCGGTCAACCAGCTTGGGCGCGATCTGAACATCGAGGCCGTGTCGGCGACGGACGGCATCATCGAGGCTGTGCGCTATCGGCGCGCGCCGTTCGTGATGGGCGTGCAGTGGCACCCTGAGTTCCATCGTGCGGGCGGCCCCGAACTGCTCGACTGCACGCCGCTGCTGGATACGTTCCTGAGGGTCGCGCGCGAAACGCGCTTCTGATTTTCTCTCGTTTCGTCGAACGCGAGCGGGCATGCAACGGTCCGCTCGCGTTCTTCATTTCTGCCAGCGGTTTGTCTGTATTCGTGGCGATTTTGCTCGACGTCGCAGCTAAACGTCTCTCATAAAATGCGCTACGTTTTACGATCTTTTGCGTTTGTGCGTCAAATTACTTAGTTGTCCGTTTATCTTGATTTAAAGTCCTGTTTTCAAGCGTCAGAAAGGGTAATTTCCGCGCGATAATCCGAGGCTGTTTCTGGATACGCATGGAGTATCGACGTATGAAGTACCCCCTGGATTTGCGCCGCGCGGTCATGCTTGCGATCACGTGCGCGCTCATGCATGGCGGCATCGCACAGTCGGCCAGCAAGACGGCAACGGGAACGGGCGTCGCGCGTGCGGGCCCGGTGAAAGGCGTGCAGGCCGACGCGGCGGACGCAGCGGCGCAAGCGGGTTCCGCCGGCATGACGGACGACACCGCCGGCCTCGACGCGACCGCCGATCTGCACGCCGACGCAAGCGGCAGCACGCAAGGCGATGTTTCCGATCTGATGCAGCTGATCCACGACGGCGGGCTCGTCGAAATGCGCACCACGTATAACGGCGGTTATGGTGCGTCGCTGTTCTTTCACGCGCAGAGCATGACTTACTATGTCGCGCTGTTCCAGGACAAGCACTTCTGGCGCGTGATCAGGACATCCGACCAGACGCGCGCCGAAGCGATCTACGCGGGCTTCGCGCGGCAAACGGCGCAGCTCGCCGAGGTTGAGATTCGCAGGGCGCAGCTGCAGGCACAGAAGGCGTCGATCGAGCGCGTGATCAATGAGTCGCAGGTGCGCGCCCAGCGGTTGCAGGCGGATATCGAAGTGGCACGCGCTCAGGAAGCGAAGGTCGCCGACTACCAGCGGCAGACCCAGGACGAGACGCTCGCGTTGCGTGACGAAAAGGAGAAGGCTCAGGCGCAATTGCGGCAGTTGCAGCAGCAGGTTCTGCAGTTGCAGCATCAGGCGGAATCGGGGTTGCCGGGGAACCGGTGAGGGCGCTCGCATTCCGCGAATGCGAGACGCGAGACGCGAGACGCGAGACGCGAGAGGGAAAGGGCTGGGTCCGGGAGTAGCTCGGACTCAGCCCTTTTCGTTTCGGATGAGCTTGCAGTCTGCCGCGGACAACCGCGGCATGCAGACCTACTTCGAAACGCGGGCCTACTTCGAAAAACTATCGGGCGCATCGGTGATGCGCCGATGCGACATGTGGTTCATCCAGTCGCTGCTGTCCGTGTCGACGCGCTCGTGACGGACCGTGGCGGGCGGAATGTCGCTGATATGCGTGCCCGCAGACATCGTGACGGAACCATAGTCGCTGTCGAAGCGCGCGGAGGGCACGGCAGGCGAGTAGGCGCCCGCGATCGACGGCAGACGGCGCGGAGGCTGGCCCGGCGCAATGTGCAGCTCAGGTGACACAGATGACACCGGCGTGCTGTGACGCGGCAGGATGTCCGTGAGATGCGGCGTCTCACGCGCGGCGTGCCTAACGGACTTCGCGAGTGCGTCGGGTTCACGCTTCACTTTGTGCGTTGCGTTCGCTCTGCGAGCATCGTGCGCATCATGCGCGGGATGGTCGATGCCCGACAGCTTCGAATGCTTCGACGGCCCGCTTGCGTGTGGATCGACAGCGTGCGAAGTCACCGACGTGCGTTCGGTATCGCGTGCGGCCAGATCGCCGCGCGCGCGATTCCACGCGAGCGGCGCATCGCCATTCCGGACGACGCCGTCCGACCGGCCACGCTCTTTCGCCGCCCGGTTCGTCGAATCATCCACCCGCGCCGCAGAGTTGAGCGTGACGCCGGGCGCGGCGGCGACGGTCGGCGACGAAGGGTGTCGCGGATGATTCGCCATCAGCCACGCGATCAACGCGGCGCCGCCGATCGCGCACGCGCCGCCCGACAGCACGTTCAACGGCCGGTTCCTGCGAGCCGACGCGAACACCGGATCGCGCATGCCGAGTGAAATGGTGTCGGCTTTGAATGTGGGAGCAGAGGGAATGGCAGCAGACGGCGTGGAGAGCGTGGCTTGTGCGTCCCAACGCGACATCGCGCGAATGGCGGCCGCGCTCATGCAGAACGTCCGCATCATCGCCGCGTAGAGCGCCTTGAGTTCCGTACGAAAGCTCGCGCCAGGCGGCAGCAGCGACCATTCGCGACCGACGGAGCGTGAGACCAGTTCGAGCGGGCGAAGACGCGGCATGGCCAGTTCGCCGGCAACGAGTGTGAGTAGGGTTGTCGACACGGTCCTCGCCTCGATGTTGTTCGTGTTTTTAGCCTCGGAGCGGCAGACATCAGCAGACGCAAACGGGCTGCGTGCTCATGGCTTGAGTCGAGGCCTTGGGTCGCGGTATGGTGGCAGGCGTCGGGCGGTCGAAACTATCGGAGCAATCCTAAATAATCAGTGATCCTGATGATCAGACGAGGCGCGATCGAGCGGATAGACGTACCTCAGTGCCGTGATGTCGACGCCGCCCATATGGTCGGGCTCCGCGCCGGAAAACTGCCAGCCCTGGCGTTCGTAGAACGCGATCGCGGGTGCATTGCCTTCCAGCACATACAGATACAGCTGTGCTTCCCCATGCTCGCGCGCCCAGTCCTGCGCGGCGCGCATCAGCAGCTTGCCCGCGCCAATTCCCTGGTGCGCGGGCAGCGCGTGCAGATTGTCGAGCAGCACGCCCCACGGCGAATCCGGCTGGCGCTCGACGCACACGAAGCCGATCGGCTCGCCCGCGCGCTCGGCGATCAGCACGATACGGTGTTCGGCGCCTGGCGCCGACATCCGCGCGCGCCACCAGGATGCGCGCTCATGTGTAACCTCGCCGTCGAGAAACGCATCGGGCAGCAGTCCGCGGTACGTCGCCTGCCAGCTCGCGCTATGAATGGCGGCGATGAGTTCGGCGTCGGCCTCGGTCGCGGGACGCAATGCGAGGGATGAAAGGGCGGGCGGCAAAACGGAATCGGGCATTGCGGCGGTAGAAACGAAACGATTGACGAGTATGAGCCGGCGATCGCGCGGCGAGAGACTCACGATACGGCGCATGTCGTCCGGCGTCATCAGGCGGGCCTTGCGGGCCAAAAACAGCGTCGGAAGAATTTTCTTGTTTCGATGCTATTGTAAGCAAATTGCATTAAATGCACGCCGTTCGGAGTAACGTTATTATCACGTGACGCCCGTGTTGTACGCGAAACTCAACGTTTACCCTGATATCTCCACGACGGTCGTCGCAGCAAACTCCCGTGCCCACGCAAGCGTCGCGCCCTGACGCGCGCAAACCAGCGCTGGCCGCGCCAGACCGGGCATCCGCGCGCTATACCCGCGGATCGTTTGAACTGCCCAACGCTGCCTGTCGCGCACTGTCGCGCAGGCAGCGGGCCCATTTAGAGATAGTCATGGCAACTGCATCCCATGCTCAAGCAGCGACGGACGAATCCAAGGTCCGTACCGTCTTTCGCGTCGTCAGCGGCAACTTCCTCGAAATGTACGACTTCATGGTCTACGGCTACTATGCCGCCGCGATCGCGAAGACGTATTTTCCGAGCGGCAACGAATTCGCCTCGCTGATGCTGTCGCTGTCCGTGTTCGGCGCGGGCTTCCTGATGCGTCCGCTCGGCGCCATCGTGCTCGGCGCATACATCGACCATCACGGCCGCCGCAAGGGCCTGATCCTGACGCTCGCGCTGATGGCGCTCGGCACGCTGACAGTTGCGTCAATTCCCGGCTACGCGACGATCGGCGTGCTCGCGCCCGTGCTCGTGCTGCTCGGGCGCCTGCTGCAGGGTTTCTCGGCGGGCGTCGAACTGGGCGGCGTGTCGGTCTATCTGTCGGAGATCGCGACCAGGGGTAACAAGGGCTTCTACTGCTCGTGGCAGTCAGGCAGCCAGCAGGTGGCCGTCGTGTTCGCCGCGCTGATCGGCGTGCTCCTGAACCGCCTGCTGCCCGCCGACCAGATGACGGCGTGGGGCTGGCGCGTGCCGTTCCTGATCGGCTGCCTGATCGTGCCGTTCCTGTTCCTGATCCGGCGTTCGCTGAAGGAGACGGACGAATTCCTCGCGAAGAAGCATCGCCCGTCGATCGGCGAGATTTTTGCGTCGATGATGCAGAACTGGGGCGTCGTGCTGGGCGGTATGGGCATGGTCATCATGACGACCGTGTCGTTCTACATGATCACGGCTTACACGCCGACCTTCGGCAAGGAAGTGCTGAAGCTCTCGTCGATCGACACGCTGATCGTCACCGTCTGCATCGGCGTATCGAATCTGATCTGGCTGCCCGTGTCGGGCGCGATTTCGGATCGCGTCGGCCGCCGTCCCGTGCTGCTGACGTTCACGATTCTCACGATCCTCACGTCATATCCGGCCGTGCAGTGGCTCGTCGCCGATCCGTCGTTCGCGCGACTGCTGATGGTCGAGCTGTGGCTGTCGTTCCTGTACGGCTGCTACAACGGCGGCATGGTCGTCGCGCTGACGGAAGTGATGCCGGCCGACGTGCGCACGGCGGGTTTTTCGCTGGCATACAGCCTGGCAACGACGATTGGCGGCTTTACGCCGGCCATCGCGACATACCTGATTCACACGACGGGCAACAAGGCGGCGCCTGGCCTGTGGATGAGCGTCGCGGCCGTGTGCGGCCTGATCGCGACGCTCGTTCTGTATCGCACGCCGGAAGCGCGCAACCAGTACCGGACGGCGTAGGCGTCGTTCGCGTCGAAGCTGCGAGTCTGCAACGGAAACCCCCGCATGCGTGCGGGGGGTTCACATTTCAGCGGCCTCGATCGGCCTCAATCGACCTCAATCACGCAGCGCCGCCGCGACTTTCTCGACGACTTCCGTCCACGCGCCCGGCTGCGGCTGCCGCACGAGTCTCGCGGACGGGTACCACGGGCTGCGTTCGTCGTGCGTGAACCAGCGCCAGTCGGCGGCGAACGGCAGCATCAGCCACAACGGTTTGCCGAGCGCGCCCGTCAAATGCGCGATCGACGTATCGATCGACACCACGCCGTCCAGACGTTCGATGATCGCTGCCGTGTCGGCGAAGTCGCGAATGCGCCCATCGAATCGATGGATGTTTTTCGCGCGCGGATGCGCGTCGAGGGCGGCGCGTTCATCGTCGCCAAGCGAGGGCTGCAGCACGATCCAGTCGATGCCGTCGAGCGCGAACAGCGGCTCGAGCGCGGCCAGCGTCAGCGAGCGGTTTTCCTGGCGCTGAGCGCGTCCCGACCAGGCGAGTCCGAACTTGCGCTTCGCGTGTCCGCCGAGCGAGCCGCGCCACGCGCGGCGCGATGCAGCGGGCGCTTGCAGATAGGCCGTGCGCGCCGGAATCGAATCGGGTTCCGTGCCGAGCGCGAATGGCAGGCTCAGCAGCGGGCACTGCAGATCGGCGCGCGGTCTCGGCGCGCCCTGGGCGATCAGCGTGACGCGCCATTGCCCGGCCGTCGGCGCGAGCAACGGCACGAGCTGCGGCTGCACTTCGAGGATGACGCGCACGGCGCGCTTCGCGACGTTTTCGACGAAGCGCATGAATTGCAGCGTATCGCCGAAGCCCTGTTCGGCGTGCACGAGCAGCGTGCGTCCTTCGATCGGCTCGCCGTTCCAGCGCGGCAGCTGCGCGGCGTCCGGCGTTGCTCCGGCGTTCTCCAGCCGCCATTCATATTCGGGCAGCCCGCGCTTGAAGTCGCCGAGCGTGAGCAGCGTCACCCCGCGATTCATGTGCGCCATCGGCAGATCGGGCCGCAGGCGCAATGCCTGATCGAACGCACGCACGGCGGCGTCGTGCGCGCCGAGCGCGTGATGCGCGGCGCCGAGGCTCAGCCACGCGAGCGCGAACTTGGGATCGAGACCGACGGCGCGCTCGAAGCGCGGCCGCGCTTCTTCGTGACGGCCCAGCGACGCGAGCGCGTTGCCGAGGCCGAACAGCGCGGGCGGCAGATTCGGCTGCGCCGCCAGCACGGCCTCGAACTCGGCAACGGCCGGTTCGTGCTGACCCGTCGCGTCGAGCGTATTGGCGAGGTTGAAGCGCGCGGCGACGAAGCGCGGCTCGATCTTGAGGGCTGCGCGGAAATGTGCGCCGGCCTCGGTGGCCGAGCCGAGCGCGTTGAGCGCCATGCCGATGTTGTTGTGCGCGCCCGCGTGGCCGGGGCGCAGTTCGAGCGCGCGCCGGAACGAATCGACGGCCTCGCGATGCCGGCCGAGCGCATGCAGCGCGTTGCCGAGATTCACGTGCGACGACGCGTCCATCGGCTGCAGGCGCAGGGACTTTTCGAAAGCGTCGACGGCGTCTTCGTGGCGTCCGGCGAGCGCGTACGCGTTGCCGAGGTTGTAGTGCGCCATCGGAAACGTCGGCGCGAGCGTCAGCGCATTGCGAAAGCGTTCGATTGCCTGGTCGAGGCGGCCGAGCGCCTTCAGCGCGTTGCCGAGATTCAGCTGCAACGCGGCGTCTTGCGGGCGCAGGTCGGCGGCACGGCGCACGAGGTCGGCTGCTTCTTCGTGCTGGCCTTGCTGATGGCGCAGCACGCCGAGCAGATGCAGCGCGTCGACGTGAACGGGATCGAGGTCGAGGGTGGCGCGATAGCCGCGCTCGGCGTCGTCGAGCCGGCCGTCACGATGCGCGCTATACGCGCGGTCGAAAACTGGGTGCATGACGCAGGCTAGGGTGTGATGCGGGAAAACGCGCATTTTCCCATACTCGGCGGTTGCTTCCCGACTTGACGTCGGGAGTGTTGCTCAATAACATATGAACACCTGTTCATATGTGTGCGTCGACATGTTGTCGCTCGCTCTGCCGAAATGTCAGCCGTTCTGTCTCTCAATACCGACGACCGCGTCGTCCAGATCGCCGATCTGTTCCGCCTGCTTGGCGATCCGACCCGCCTGCGCATCGTGCTCGCGTGTGTCGACGAGCGGCGCGCGGTGGGTGCGATCGCCGGGTCGCTGAGCCTGTCGCCGTCGCTTGTGAGCCATCATCTGCGCCTGCTGCGGGCGGCGCGCATCGTGCGCGCGGAGCGGCAGGGCAAGCAGGTGTTTTACGTCGCCGCCGACGGACACATCAGCGGCATGCTGACCGACATGCTCGAACACGTCTCCGAACCCGTCAGCGACGCCGCCGCCGAACTCTCGCAGGATCACGCATGAAATACACCGCTCATCAGACCGACGGCGCGACAGCGCATCAGCCGAAGCCCGATATGCATGTGCATACCGACGCCTGCAGCCACGCAGGCCACGACCACGCCGGACACGCTCACGCACATGGCCACGACCACGCGCACGAAGCGCACGGCAAGGGTGCGCACGCGCACGGCCATGCCCACGGGCACGGACATCATCATCACCATGCGCCCGCCGCCGGACACGGCCGCGCGTTCGCGATCGCCGTAGCGCTGAACGTGGCGATCGTCGTCATTCAGGCCGTCTACGGCGTGCTCGCCAACTCGACGGCGCTGCTCGCCGATGCCGGCCACAATCTGTCCGACGTGCTCGGCCTGCTACTCGCGTGGGGTGCGACGTGGCTCGCGACGCGGCGGCCGTCCGCGCGCTACACGTTCGGCCTCGGCGGCTCATCGATTCTCGCGAGCCTGCTCAACGCGGGGCTGCTGCTGTTCGCGTGCGGCGTGATCGTCGCGGAAGCGGTGGGACGCCTGTTCCATCCCGCGCCCGTCGCGGGGCTCGACGTCTTCATCGTCGCCGTCGTCGGCATGGTGGTGAACGGCTTCTCCGCGTGGCTCTTCATGCGCGGCCAGGAAGACGATCTGAACATTCGCGGCGCGTTCCTGCATATGCTCGCCGACGCCGCGGTGTCGGCCGCCGTCGCCGTCAGCGGCCTCGTGATCCTCTTCAGCGGCTGGACGTGGCTCGACCCGGTGATGAGCATGATCGTGGTCGCGGTGATCGTCTACGGCACGTGGGGCCTTCTGCGCGATTCGATCAGCCTCGCGCTCAACGGCGTGCCGCCTGGCGTCGACGTACAGAAGATCCGCGACTACCTCGCCGCGCAGCCGGGCGTCACCGACGTGCACGACCTGCACGTCTGGGCGCTGTCGACGACGGGCAACGCGCTGTCCGCGCATCTCGTGATTCCGGGCGGCCATCCGGGCGACCGGATGATCGACGGGATCGTCGGCACGCTGCGCGCGGAATTCGACATGCACCACGCAACGCTGCAGGTCGACATGGGGACCACGCAACATCGCTGTTCGCTCGATCGCGCGCCGCACGCGCATTAAACGGGTCTTTGCATCAGACGGCGCGTTGATGCGCCGCGTCGTCGGTGGCCCGGCAGCGATTCAAAGGCTCGGCGTACACTAGCAGACATGTCCGACTGCGGAGGTCTGCATGACGGGTGCTTCCTTCGACGTACCGCCCGTGCTGATCGTCGGCGCGGGGCCGACGGGGCTGGCGGCAGCCATGAGTCTTGCGCGCGCTCAAGTGCCCGTGCGGCTCATCGACAAGGCGCAGCAACCGGATCCGCACTCGCGTGCGATCGGCATTCAGGCGCGCACGCTCGAACTGCTGGAGCAGCACCGGATCGTCGAACAGTTCCTGGAACTCGGCCATCGCGCGCACACCGCGAATCTGTATTCGAACGGGCATCGTCTCGCGCGGCTCGACTTCGATCCGTTGCAGACGCGCTATCCGTATCTGCTGTTTCTCGAGCAATCCGTGACCGAGCGGCTATTGACAGAGCATCTGGCCACGTTCGGGGTGCACGTCGAACGCGGCGTCGAACTGACCATGTTCGCGCAAGGCTCGGCCGGTATCAACGCGACGCTGCAACGCGCGGACGGCCATATCGAAACGCTGCATCCGCCGTACATGATCGCCGCCGACGGCGCGCACAGCGCGATTCGCCATCGGCTCGGCATGAGCTTCGCGGGCAAGACGTTCGAGCAGACCTTCCTGCTTGCCGACCTCGAAGCCGACACCGGCTGGTCCGACGATGAATTCCATATCTTCGCGTCGGGCCCGGGGCTCGCGGCGCTCTTTCCGATGGGCAAGGGCAGGCAGCGGCTGATCGCCGATCATCCCGCGATGCCGGCGGGCGGCCCGCCGGGCGGCGACCAGATGCAGCTGACGTCGATTCCCGCGCCGACGCTCGACGAATGCCGTCTGCTGGCGAAGAGCCGTATCCATCATCCCATCGACATCACGGGCCTGAGCTGGTCGAGCTACTTTCATCTGAACAGCCGCATGGTCGAGCAGCTGCGCGCGCAGCGCGTGTTCCTTGCCGGCGACGCCGCGCACGTGCACAGTCCCGCGGGCGCGCAGGGGATGAATACGGGCATGCAGGAGGCGTTCAATCTGGGCTGGAAAATCGCCCGCGTGTTGCAGGGCGAAGCGCCCGAACGGCTGCTCGACACGTATCACCTGGAACGTCATCCCATCGAGCGCGAAGTACTGCGGCAAACCAGCTTCGTCACGCAGATGGCGGAAGCGGACCACGGCCCGCTCAAGCTGCTGCGCGAGCGCGTGATGCCCGTGCTCGCCGCGCTGGGGCCGCTGCGCGACGCCGCGCGGCTCACGGTCAGCGAACTGGCGATTCAATACCGGCGTTCGCCGTTGACGCTCGAACGTGTGCTCGACGGCGGTCCGCGAGCCGGCGAGCGTGCGCCCGATGCGCTCGTGCATGTGGTCGACGGACCGCTCGGGCGCGCGCCCGGCACCGGCTATGTTTTCGATCTGCACGACCCGGCGTACTTCTCGCTGTTTCTGCTCGTCGATCCGCCGGAGGAAGCCGCTTCGGGCAACGGCAAGCTGCTCGGCCTCGCACGCAAGCCCGTGCGTTCCGCCGATCTCGACCGCTTCGCCTGCGCAGTCGAAGACCTGCTGCCGGGCGCGGTGCGCGTGTGGCGCGTGTCGGATGCGAACGGCGAGGGCGGCGGGCCGTCGCTCAGCGAATCGTTCGGCCGCACGCGGCCTTCGTTCTATCTGGTGCGTCCCGACGGCTATGTGTGCGCGCGCGGGCGTCCGGGCTCCGATCTGAACGGACTGCTGCGCCATTGCGAAGCGTGGTTCGCGAAAGGCGCGCCGCCGGAGCCGCCGACGCCAGCGCCATGAGCGCCTTGAGCGAGCAGCCATAAAAAAGCGTTCGCATCGTTGCCGATGCGAACGCGAAAGTGCTGTTGCTACTGCGTGAATAGAGCGTGCTATGCCGCCGCGGCCTGCTTCGGCGTCAGATCCTCGCGATGCCTGACGAGCGCCTCGCGAACCATCTCGTGCAACTCAAGCTCGACGCCTTCCGGGTTCGTGTGCAGCGTCGCCAGAATCGAGCGGCGCATGCGCGGTTCCCAGAAGCGGCGGATGTGATCCGCAATGTTGTCGATCGCTTCGTCGCGATCCGGCATCGACTCGAAAAAATCGCCGATGCGGTTCGCCATGTCGACCAGGTTATGTGCGTCCATTGCTTGCCTCATTTACCTGACGTGGTAGCCATTTCGCGCTTGTCGAGATGCTCGAGCTGCTCGGTGTTGAAGCGCGAGTAGTCCTTCTGCCATTGCGACGGCTGCTCGACGGGCATCACCTGCACGGCCGTCACCTTGTACTCGGGACAGTTCGTCGCCCAGTCGGAGCTGTCCGTCGTGATCACGTTCGCGCCCGACTCGGGGAAGTGGAACGTCGTGTAGACGACGCCCGGCTGCATCCGGTCGGCCACCTTCGCGCGCAGCACGGTGTAGCCCGCGCGCGACTCAATGCCGACCCAGTCGTCGTCCTTGATGCCGCGGTCTTCGGCGTCGTGCGGATGGATCTCCAGACGATCTTCCTCGTGCCAGCGCGAGTTCTCCGTGCGGCGCGTCTGCGCGCCGACGTTGTACTGCGACAGGATGCGGCCCGTGGTCAGGATCAGCGGGAACTTCTGGTTGACCTTCTCCGGCGTCGCGACGTACTTCGTGATCACGAACTTGCCCTTGCCGCGCACGAACTCGTCGATGTGCATCGTCGGCGTACCTTCCGGCGCGTTTTCGTTGCAGGGCCACTGGATGCTGCCCAGCTTGTCGAGCTTCTCGTACGACACGCCATGGAACGTCGGCGTGAGGCGCGCGATCTCGTCCATGATCTGCGACGGATGCGTGTAGTTCATCTCGTAGCCGAGTGCGCGGGCGAGCAGGATCGTCACTTCCCAGTCCGAGTAGCCCGGCATCGGCGGCATCACCTTGCGCACGCGCGAGATGCGGCGCTCGGCGTTCGTGAACGTGCCGTCCTTTTCGAGGAAGGTCGAACCCGGCAGCAGCACGTGCGCGTACTTTGCTGTTTCGTTCAGGAAGATGTCCTGCACGACGATACATTCCATCGACGACAGCGCAGCGCCCACGTGCTGCGTGTTCGGGTCGGACTGCACGATGTCTTCGCCCTGGCAGTACAGGCCCTTGAAGCTGCCGTGCAGCGCGGCGTCGAACATGTTCGGAATGCGCAGGCCCGGTTCCGGCTGCAGCGTGACGCCCCATTCGCCTTCGAACAGCGTGCGCGTGACGGTATCGCTGATATGACGATAGCCCGGCAGTTCGTGCGGGAACGAGCCCATGTCGCACGAACCCTGCACGTTGTTCTGGCCGCGCAGCGGATTCACGCCGACGCCTTCCCGGCCGATGTTGCCCGTCGCCATCGCGAGATTCGCGATGCCCATCACCGTCGTCGAGCCCTGCGCATGTTCCGTCACGCCGAGACCGTAGTAAATCGCCGCGTTGCCGCCCGTCGCGTAGAGACGCGCGGCTTCGCGCACCTGCTGCGCCGGCACGCCCGTCACGCTTTCCATCATTTCCGGCGAGTTTTCCGGCAGCGCGACGAAATCGCGCCAGTGCTGGAATGCGCGCGTCTCGCAGCGCTCGGCGATGAACTGCTCGTTGAGCAGGCCTTCCGACACGATCACATGCGCGAGCGACGTGACCATCGCGACGTTCGTGCCCGGACGGAGTTGCAGATGGTATTGCGCCTTCACGTGTGCCGTATCGACGATATCGATGCGGCGCGGATCGATCACGATCAGCTTCGCGCCGCCGCGCACGCGACGCTTCAGACGCGAGCCGAACACCGGGTGGCCGTCCGTCGGATTCGCGCCGATCACGATGATGACGTCGGAGTGATCGACGGAAGCGAAGGTCTGCGTGCCCGCCGATTCGCCGAGCGTCGTCTTGAGGCCGTAGCCCGTCGGCGAGTGGCACACGCGTGCGCAGGTGTCGACGTTGTTGTTGCCGAACGCGGCGCGCACGAGTTTCTGCACGAGATACGTTTCTTCGTTCGTGCAGCGCGACGACGTGATGCCGCCGATCGAATCGCGGCCGTACTTGTCCTGGATGCGGCGGAATTCCGACGCGGCGTAGCTGAGCGCTTCTTCCCAGCTCACTTCGCGCCACGGGTCGGTGATCTTCGCGCGGATCATCGGCTTCTTGATGCGGTCCTTGTGCGTCGCGTAGCCCCAAGCGAAGCGGCCCTTCACGCACGCGTGACCTTCGTTGGCCTGACCGTTCTTGTGCGGCACCATCCGCACGACGGTGTTGCCCTTCATCTCCGCCTTGAACGAGCAGCCGACGCCGCAGTACGCGCAGGTCGTCACGACAGAGTGCTCGCCCTGGCCCATCATCACGATGCTCTTTTCGGACAGCGTCGCCGTCGGGCATGCCGCGACGCACGCGCCGCACGACACGCATTCGGATTCCATGAACGGCTGGCTTTCGCTTGCGGCGACGCGCGATTCGAAGCCGCGGCCCGAGATGGTCAGCGCGAACGTGCCTTGCGTTTCTTCACACGCGCGCACGCAGCGGTTGCAGACGATGCACTTGGACGGGTCGTACGTGAAGTACGGGTTCGACTCGTCCTTCTTGTCTTTCAGGTGATTCTCGCCGTCGTAGCCGTAGCGCACTTCGCGCAGGCCCGTCACGCCCGCCATGTCCTGCAGTTCGCAGTTGCCGTTGGCGGGGCAGGTGAGACAGTCGAGCGGGTGATCGGAGATGTACAGCTCCATCACGTTGCGGCGCAGGCCTTGCAGGCGGTCCGTCTGCGTGCGCACCTTCATGCCCGCTTCGACGGGCGTCGTGCACGACGCGGGGTAACCGCGCCGCCCTTCGATTTCGACGAGACACAGACGGCACGAGCCGAACGGTTCGAGCGAATCGGTGGCGCACAGCTTCGGAATGTTGACGCCCGCTTCGGCGGCCGCGCGCATCACCGACGTGCCCGCAGGCACCGTGATCGCCTGGCCGTCGATTTCGAGCGTCACGTCGACGTCGGAATGACGCAGCGGCGTGCCGTAGTCGGTATCGTCGAACGGACCGCGCTCGTTGCGCAGCGCGCCTGCCTTGCAGGCACAGTTGCCGGAGCCGCAGCCGCCGGATTGGAAAGTGATCGGATCGGACATTATTGGGCTCCCTTATCAGGCCGCTTGTTTCGGCGTGGCGGCCACGAGGCCGAAGTCTTCGGGGAAATGATCGAGCGCGGAGACGACCGGGAACGGCGTCATGCCGCCCATCGCGCACAGCGAACCGGACACCATCGTGTCGCACAGGTCGCGCAGCAGTTGCACCTGCTTCGTCGACGTATCGCCGTTGCGGATGCGCTGGATCACTTCGACGCCGCGCGTCGAACCGATCCGGCATGGCGTGCACTTGCCGCACGATTCGAGCGCGCAGAAGTGCATCGCGTATTGCGCGAGGTCGGCGAGATTCGACGTGTCGTCGTGAATCACGAGACCGCCGTGACCGACGACGGCGCCGACCTTCGCGTATTCCTCGTAGTCGAGCGGGATGTCCCACTGGCTCTCGGGCAGATATGTGCCGAGCGGGCCGCCGACCTGCACCGCGCGCGCCGGACGGCCGCTCGCCGTGCCGCCGCCGTAGTCGAACATCAGTTCGCGCAGCGTGCAGCCAAACGCGAGTTCGACGAGACCGCCTTGCTTCACGTTGCCCGCAATCTGGAACGGCAGCGTGCCGCGCGAGCGGCCCATGCCGAAGTCCTTGTAGAACGCGGCGCCCTTCGCGAAGATGATCGGCACCGTCGCGAGCGTGATCACGTTGTTGATCACGGTCGGCTTGCCGAACAGGCCTTCGAGCGCGGGCAGCGGCGGCTTCGCGCGCACGATGCCGCGCTTGCCTTCGAGCGATTCGAGCAGCGCCGTTTCCTCGCCGCACACGTACGCGCCCGCACCCTTCGCGACGAACAGTTCGAAGCGATGCTCCGAGCCGAGCACGCTGTCGCCGAGCCAGCCGGCTGCGCGTGCCTTGACGATAGCTTCTTCGAGCGTCGCGATCGAATGCGGATACTCGCTACGCACATAGATATGGCCGACCGTCGCGCCCGTCACGATGCCCGCGATGATCATCCCTTCGATCAGCACGAACGGATCGCTTTCCATCACGAGCCGGTCGGAGAACGTGCCCGAGTCGCCTTCGTCCGCGTTGCAGACGATGTACTTCTGATCGGCCTTCGCGGCGCGCACCGTGCGCCACTTGATGCCGGCCGGGAACGCTGCGCCGCCGCGGCCGCGCAGGCCGGATTCGATCAGCGCGTCGACGGCGGCGTCGCCCGTCATCGCGAGCGCGTTGTACAGGCCGACGATGCCGCCGTTGGCGATGTAGTCGTCGGTCGACAGCGGATCGGTGATGCCGATGCGCGCGAACGTCAGGCGCTGCTGCTTCTTCAGATACGGAATCTCGTCGACGACGCCGACCTGCTTCGCGTGCGCTTTGCCTTCGACAAAGCCCGCATCGAACAGCGACTTGACGTCTTCGGCTTCGACGTTCGCGTAGCCGATGCGGCCTTCGGGCGTTTCGACTTCGATCAGCGGTTCGAGATACAGCAAGCCGCGCGAGCCGTTGCGCACGAGTTCGATGTCGATGCCGCGCGCTTTCGCTTCGTCGGCGATGGCAGCGGCGAGTGCGTCGGCGCCCAGCGCCAGCGCGGAAGAGTCGCGGGGAACATAGATGCGCGTCATGCCGTTTCCTCCACGCGTTTCATTGCGGCGGCGAGCAGTGCGTCGAACTTCTGTGGCGTCACTTTGGCGTGCAGTTCGCCGTTGATCATCATGGCGGGCGACAGGGCGCACTGGCCAAGGCAATACACCGATTCGAGGCCGACTGCGCCATCGCACGAGTGATCGTGTGCATCGCCGTGTTTGTGCGCGTCGAAGCGGCAACCGGTGCGCGCTTCGATATGTTGCGCAAGCGCTTCCGTGCCCATGCTGCGGCACGCTTCCGCGCGGCACAGCTGCACCGTGACGGGCGCGGCCGGCGACTGACGGAAGTGGTGGTAATAAGTGATGACGCCGTGGACTTCCGCCCGTGACAGGTTCATCGTTCGCGCAAGCGGGGCGACGGTGTCCGGCGGCACGAAGCCGACGTCGTCCTGAATGGCGTGAAGCAGGGCTACCAGCGACATGCCGGGCTGTGCGTGACGTCGCACGAGTTCGTCTGGCGCAAGGGCGTTCGGTCGATCCACAGTGGGGCTCCTCCAAAGTCGATATATGCACTTGTTATTCATAACCCGTGCATCTATGCTTTGCTTGTTTGATATATCAATGCGAACGATAGGCGGGTGGATCGGCTTTCGCAATAGGAACTAAGACTGCATATATGATCCGAATTGAATGCCAGGCGCAGCTGATTGTGCGGGACAGCAATGGCCAAACGTCCAGCCTGACTGACGCCGTGCCGTTGCTGGCACTCGTCGACCAGACGGGAAGCATCGCGCAGGCCGCTGCGCTTAAGGGTTTGTCCTACCGTCATGCATGGGGTCTGTTGCGCGCCATCGAGACTCAACTGGGCGGCGCGCTAATAGAAAAGGAGCGCGGACGCGGTTCCGCGCTCTCCGAACTCGGGCAGGCAGTGTTGCGTGCGCAACGACTTTGCGGTGAACGTCTGGACGGCAACATGCAGGCATTGGCAAGCGAAGTCGCCAGCGATCTGAACCGCTGGCTCGCGCCGCCCGCCGACGACGTGCGCATCCACGCATCGCACGGTTACGCGGTCGCCGCGCTCGTGACGGCGCTGGTCGCCGACGAAGTGCCGCTCGACATCAAGTATCGCGACAGCGCGGAAGCGATTACGGCGCTGGCGCGAGGCGAGTGCGACCTCGCCGGTTTCCATTTGCCGCGCGGCGAGTTTCGCGCGGCGTGCGCGAACAAGTATCGTCAGTGGCTCGATCCGAAACGTCATCTGCTCGTGCATCTGACGCGCCGCAAGCAGGGACTTTTTCTCGCAAAAGGCAATCCGAAAGCCATCGACGGATTGACCGATCTCGCGCGCGACGATATCCGCTTCGTCAATCGGCAGCATGGATCGGGCACGCGCATGCTGATCGATCTCGCTCTGCGGCGCGTCGGCGTCGATCCGGATCGCGTGAACGGTTATGCATCGACGGAACTGACGCACTCGGCGATCGCGGCGTTTGTCGCAAGCGGCATGGCCGACGTCGGCTTCGGCGTCGAACCGGCAGCCCATCACTTCGGACTCGACTTCATTCCGATCGTCGATGAAGACTATTACTTCGCCTGCGATCGCGCACGTCTCGAGCGCGAGCCGCTCACGACGGTGATGTCGGTACTGCGCGGCAATGCGTTCCGGCAGAGCGTCGCGCATCTCGAGGGCTACGATCCCGGTGACTGCGGCAAACTGCTCGAACTGGAAGAGGGGCTGGAAGGGGGCGAGGACGCCTGAACGGCCTCACCGGCGCGGGCCGGGTAAGCGCTCGTAACAACGGTCGAGGCTGCGGACGCTGCGGCGCGCGGCGCTTTGCGCTAATCTCTACGCTTTCGTTATTTCGCCTGACATGCGCGGCTCGCTGGCCGCCTCGATCCGATATGAAATATTTCGTTCCCGCTTGTGCTGCCGTGCTCACGGCCGGCGCGCTGTTTGCCACGATGTCCGTTGCCATTGCCCAGAATTCGCCCGGCGTGCCGGGCGGCATCCTGACCGAAGAGTTCAAGCTCAACGAGCATCCGCAAATGCCGTTCGCCGCATCGGCGCCGTCAAAGAAATATCAAAGCGACAAGAAGACGACGCTGCGCAAGCGCGGCGACGACGGCGATCCGAACGGCTGCAACCTCAAGTGCCCTGACGATCGGTAAATGACACGACGCACGCAGCGCCTTGCGGCGGTGCGTGCGTCGCGTATCTCCGTCAAGCGGCCGTGCGCGTTACGGCTTGGCCGCGTGCCACACGTCCTTGAAACCATCTCCCTTCATGTCGCCCGGCTTCTCGTCCTTCGCGAAGCGATAGAGCGGCTTGTCTTTGTACGCCCATTGCTTCTGTCCGTCGGCGCCGTCGATCAGGGTCCAGTCGCCCGACGGCTTGTCGCTTGCAGCAGCGGCGGCGGCAGGCCATGCCGCTGCGCAGCCGCCCGTGCAGGCGCTTTTGCCCGGCGTCGTGTCCTTGTCGAAAATGTAGAGCGTGCGTCCCTGAGCGTCGACGAAATGGCCGTCTGAGGCTTTCGGCGGCGCGGCGAACGCGGTCTGCTGAACGGCGAACGCGGCGATGAGGAGGAGGGTCTTGCGCATGATGCGGCTCCTGTTCTGAAGTTGTATATGGAGTGTATGCAATCGATCGGCGGGCGCGCGCCTTAAATGCGCTGACTTGCATTCAATGCGCGCGCATCGAATAAACGGCGGACGCGCTGCTTTATTCCATCCGCCGCATACGCGAATGCATTCTTGCGTACGTAGCCGGACACGCCGGGCAACGAAAGGAACGGTAAGGGAGCACGGCATAATTCTCCTGATGAATTAGAGGCAATGCGAAACGCATTGCGCGGTCGGTTGTATTTCGACGCAGACCGAGCGGCGTATTCAAGCCCTCGCATACGGGGAAAGCCGGGAATGAAAATACTAGCGACCAACTTCCGCAACGGTCGTGGAGGCGGTCACGACACGTACGTCGTTTGGATCGCGCGTGCGTTCGCGGCGCGCCACGAAGTCTTCGTCGGTGCACCGAAAACCAAGCCGCCTTTTGCAGCACGCGCGCGCAGTCTCCCATATCCGCGCGCTTCTCAAGCGCGAACGCTTCGACGTGGTTCATATGAACGGCTCGCCCGCTTACCGGCTCGTGATGCTGGCGACGCTGTTCTCGCCGTTCAAGCACCCGTCCTTCGTGTGCACGAAGCGCAACACGATCCGCGTCAAGCGCGACTTCGTGACGAAGCTCAAGGCGCGACGCGCGATACATCATGTGATCGCCGTGTCGAAGCCGGCGGCAAACCTGCTGGAAGGCTCGGTGTATGCGGACTGCGGGATGTCGGCGATCGCGAATGGCGTGGACATCGACTTTTATGCGCCCTTCGACGATGCGCTCGCTGCACGCAGACGCGACGCGCTGTTTGGCGCCGTGCATGCGGGCAAGGTCGTGGTTGGCGCGATCACCGGGTTCGACTGGTACAAGGGAACGATGGACATGGTGGCAGCCGTTGCTGCGTTGCCGGAAGAACTGCGCAGCCGGGTGGCCTGGTTGTCGTCGGTACCGAGCCGAACGACGAGCAACGCCAGCTCATCGAATCGTTGAATGAACGACAATCTGCTCATTACCGGCTTCACGGATGATGTACGTGGCTATGTCGCAACCTTCGATGTCGGCTTCATGGTGTCATACGCGGTGGAGAGCAGTTCGTTCGCGTGTCGCGAGATGATGTCGACGGCTGGATCGTCGAGCCGCGCGACACGCGCACGATGACCGAGCGGCTGCACACGATGCTCACGAACCGCAACCGGTTGCCCGCAATTGGGGCGAAGCGCCCGTGCGAAAGCCGAGCTCGAGTTTTGCAACAGCAAGTTCATCCGGGAAACGGAAGAGGTGTACGTGCGCGCGGTGGCGTGATCGTTCGCGCGCCGCTGTTCCGATGGCCTGCGCTCGCAACTGAAGCGTAGCCCGCATCGCGTCTTACTGTTGTGTGCTTCGCACGAGCGTTGCGCCACACATCGTGATATCGCCGATGTAGGCAATGCGCTTGCCGTTGTGTCTGCGCCTTCCGCTCGCGATGATCGGATATTTGCCGCCACAGCGCGGACATGCGACCAGATGCCCGTCGAGCGCAACGCTAATGCCGTCTTCGAGCAGATCCTGGGCCGCCTCGACGATCTTGCCGCCGTGGTCGGTGAGATCGCCGAAGCGGGCCATGATGGGATCGACTGGGGTGCTCATGGCTCGGATATCCTTTTTTGATTAGTTCTACTGGGCGAACAGGCCAGCCCGTGCGGACGGCCGGATGGACCCGACATTTCACTTGATGTCGGATCGAGTAGCAATCAGAAAAGTTTGAAAGTGGGGCGAGAGCGGTGGCAGGCAACAAAAAACCCGCATAGCTGAACGCCGTGCGGGTTTTTGTCCTGCGGTGTGCACCAATTGAAAATTGGTGGAGGCGGCGGGAATCGAACCCGCGTCCAGAAGTCCTCCACGACTAGTTCTACATGTTTAGTTCTGTCTTTTGATTTAACCGGAGCGACGCGGACGAACACGCTGCGCTACAGCGATTCACTAGATTTTCGACCCGGACGTCGTGACGCCGCCAAGGCTTAACTGACGTATATGACCTCTGTCGGTATTGCTACCGGTCTTGCGACACTAGCCCGTCAGTGAGCCAGGCAGAGGACGGCGGCCCTTAGGCTGCCAGTGCGAACGTATCGTCGTTTGCAGTTACGTTTTTCCCATTGATTAACGAGGTGACGGGTCCTCGACATGCCCTAGCCGCTTCGCAACCCCTGTCGAAACCAGGTCGCCCCCGCAGAAGGAATGAGCCACAGATGTGGCCCAAGTCATCATTTTACAATAGCCGCCCGCGCGAGTCACGGTGAAACATGAGGCGTTGCCGTGGCTGCGCGCTGGCGCGTCAGCTGATATCGCGCAGCAGGCTCTGCAGCTCGGTTGTCGAGTTGACGACGTGCTTCGCGTGCCATTGCGCAGGCGGAATATCGTTGCCGCAGTAGCCGTATGCTGCGGCGACCGTCACCATGCCGGCGGCAAAGCCCGCCTGCACATCGCGCAGATCGTCGCCGATGTAGACGATCCGCTCCGGAGGCAGAACCAGTTCCTTCGCCGCGTGGAGAAGCGGCGCGGGATGAGGCTTCGAATGCGGCGTCGTGTCGCCGCTGACGACGCAGCCCGCGCGCGTATCCAGGCCGAGTTGAGCGACGAGCGGTTCCGTCAGCCGGGCGACCTTGTTGGTTACGATGCCCCAGCGCACGCCGCGCTCATCGAGTTCGTCGAGGATTTCGCCGATTCCGGGGAACAGAATGGTTTCGATGCAGAGGTCGGCTTCATAGTTGGCCAGGAACTCGTCGCGCATTGACGCATAGTCGTGATGCTCCGGGCCGATGCCGAAGGCGCCGCCCAGCAGACCGCGCGCGCCAGCCGACGCGAGCGGTCGCAAATGTTCCAGCGGCACCATATCGAGGCCGCGCTCGTGACGCATCCTGTTCACGGCTGCAGCGAGATCGGGCGCGGTATCGGCCAGCGTGCCGTCGAGGTCGAACAGGATGCCCTGGCAAAGGCCGATCGATGCTTCTTCGTCTTCGCGCTGAGGCAGGGGCGTGGGATCGCTCATTGAATTAGGTGCAGTTAACCGGACGCTAAAAATGGATCAGGCTTCGCGACGGCACGCGAGCATGTAGTTGACATCGGTATCGCTCGACAGGCCGAAGTGGCGCGTAAGCGGGTTGTACGTGATGCCCTTGATGTCCGCGGTGTGTAGACCGGCAGCGCGTGCGAAACCGGCGAGCTCCGACGGACGGATGAAGCGGGCGTAGTCGTGCGTGCCCTTCGGCAGCATGCGCGCGACGTACTCGGCGCCGATCACGGCAAACAGATATGACTTCACGTTGCGGTTGAGCGTCGAAAAGAACACCCAGCCGCCGGGCTTGACGAGCGTCTTGCACGCCTCGACCACCTTCGACGGATCCGGCACGTGTTCGAGCATTTCCATGCACGTGACGACGTCGAAAGACGCAGGTTCGCGCGCGGCAAGCGCTTCTGCCGCGATTTCCTCGTAATTTACCGTTACGCCGCTTTCAAGGCTGTGAAGATCGGCGACGCCCAAAGCCTCGTTGGACAGGTCGATTCCCTTTACATCCGCGCCCAGCGTGGCCATCGACTCGGAAAGAATTCCGCCACCGCAGCCGATGTCGAGCACGCGTTTGCCCGCGAGATACGCGTGTGAGTCGATCCATTTGAGCCGCACGGGATTGAGTTCGTGCAAAGGCTTGAACTCGGCGTTGGGATCCCACCAACGATGCGCGAGATCGCTGAATTTCTGCAGTTCGTGGGGATCGGCGTTGGTCATGACGGATGCGGCCTCGAGGGCAGGAATAGCGGGGTGGATCGGACAAACCCTGAGTATATAGGGCTGGGCACGGACGGGCAAAAAGCGCCGGGTCGCGCACGGTCGGGCGGCATGGTGGCGCGCGGCTTCGTTGCCGTTCTCGCGACGGGAAAGCGCATAAAAAAAGCCCCGCCGAAGCGGGGCTTGGATACTGCGGTGTTCTGTAGCTTACTGCTTCGAAGTGCCGACAACTTCGACTTCCACGCGACGATCCGGTGCGAGGCAGGCGATGAGTTGCTTGCGGTTCTTCTGGTTGCAGCCCGTCGTAACCGGGTTGCGCTTGCCCTTGCCTTCCGTGTAGATGCGGTTGGCTTCGATGCCCTTGCTGACCAGGTATGCCTTGACAGCTTGTGCACGACGCAGCGACAGACGGTCGTTGTACTTGTCCGAACCGATGCGGTCGGTGTAGCCCGTGGCCACTACGACTTCCAGGTTCAGGCCTTGAATCTTCGATGCCAGATCGTCCAGCTTTTCCTTGCCAGCCGGCTTCAGGATTGCCTTGTCGAAGTCGAACAGCGTATCCGCTTGATACGTGATCTTCTGGCTGGTGATTGCCGGAGCAACCGGTGCCGGTGCCGGCGGGGTCGGTGCTTGTGCGACCAGTGCGCCATCGCACTTTGCGTTAGCCGTTGCCGGCGTCCAGAACGCGTCGCGCCAGCAAAGCTCGTTCGTGCCGTTCATCCACACGTATTCGCCGGTGCCGTTCACCCAGTTGTCGTTCGTGGCTTGTCGCGACGCCGGCACCGACTGTGCCGAAGCGGATGCAGCCATAACTGCGGTAGCTGCAATGAACGCGAGCTTTGAAAGTTTATTCATATTTCTCCTCTCGAAATTGAGATTACCGCAGGTTTACTGCGAGCCTGTTGACGTAGACCAGTCATACATTGCTCGAAGTATAACATCGGTGCAGAACAAAAGACGCTGTGTATAGACTTCGAGCAGTGTCTAAACTTGTGCGTTGGCATTTTGCCATATCGTTCCCTTCCGACGATAAAAAAATCCGCCCCCTATCCATACGCCCAGTCGAATGTGGTGCATGCGCAACAAAAGGTGTCAAGTTCGTCAAGAGGCCGCCGGAGGCCGCTTCGGGCGGCTTGACACGGAGCATTTTCCGGGCCCGGTCATGACGCGCGCGAGGCGCTTCCAGGTGCCGTTTTTGGGCGTCCCACTAATAGGTATACGCACGTCGTCGGGAGCGGATGCGCCGCATGATAGAATCGCGTGATGCGCTGCGCTCGCAGCCGCGCAGGAAGTACACCCAGGGGTAGGCCCAAGCGGTGAGGTGAAGAACGCGTTTCCCTCATCGTCTTCGCGCGTAAACGATACGGACAATGGATCAATTCGCCAAAGAGACTCTACCAATCTCCCTAGAGGAGGAAATGCGCCGCTCGTATATCGAGTACGCGATGAGCGTGATCGTAGGGCGTGCGCTTCCCGATGTCCGCGATGGTCTGAAGCCGGTGCACCGGCGCGTGCTGTATGCCATGCACGAACTGAACAACGACTGGAACCGGGCGTACAAGAAGTCGGCGCGTATCGTCGGCGATGTGATCGGTAAGTACCATCCGCACGGCGACTCGGCTGTCTACGACACGATCGTCCGCATGGCGCAGGACTTTTCACTGCGCTACATGCTCGTCGATGGACAAGGCAATTTCGGGTCAGTCGACGGCGACAACGCCGCGGCGATGCGTTACACCGAAATCCGCATGGCGAAGATCGGCCACGAGCTGCTCGCCGACATCGACAAGGAAACGGTCGACTTCCAGCCGAACTACGACGGCAGCGAAAACGAGCCGTCCATTCTGCCCGCGCGTATCCCGAACCTGCTGATCAACGGCTCGTCTGGCATCGCCGTCGGCATGGCGACGAACATACCGCCGCATAACCTGAACGAAATCGTCGACGCCTGCCATCATCTGCTGAAGAACCCGGAAGCGACGATCGACGAATTGATCGAGATCGTGCCGGCGCCGGATTTCCCGACGGCAGGCATCATCTACGGCGTGCAGGGCGTGCGTGACGGCTATCGCACGGGGCGCGGACGTGTCGTGATGCGCGCCGCCACGCACTTCGAAGAGATCGATCGCGGCCAGCGCATGGCGATCATCGTCGACGAGCTGCCGTATCAGGTGAACAAGCGTTCGCTGCTCGAGCGTATCGCCGAGTTGGTGAATGAGAAGAAGCTGGAAGGTATCTCGGACATTCGCGACGAATCCGACAAGAGCGGTATGCGCGTCGTGATTGAGCTGAAGCGCGGCGAAGTGCCTGAGGTCATTCTCAACAATCTGTATAAGGCAACGCAGCTCCAGGACACGTTCGGCATGAACATGGTCGCGCTCGTCGACGGCCAGCCGAAGCTGCTGAACCTGAAGGAAATGCTGTCGCATTTCCTGTCGCACCGTCGCGAAGTGCTGACGCGGCGCACTGTATACGAACTGCGCAAGGCGCGCGAACGTGGCCACGTGCTCGAAGGCCTCGCCGTCGCGCTCGCCAATATCGACGACTTCATCGCGATCATCAAGGCTGCGCCCACGCCGCCTATCGCGAAACAGGAGTTGATGGACCGTTCGTGGGATTCGTCGATCGTACGCGAGATGCTGCAGCGCGCGGAAACCGACAACGCATCGTCGGGCGGCCGCGCCGCGTATCGTCCGGAAGGGTTGAACCCGGCGTACGGCATGCAGGCCGACGGTCTCTACCGTCTGTCGGACACGCAGGCTCAGGAAATCCTGCAGATGCGTCTGCAGCGCCTGACGGGGCTGGAGCAGGACAAGATCATCGGCGAGTATCGCGACGTGATGACGCAGATCGCCGACCTGCTGGACATTCTTGCGCGCCCGGAGCGCATAACTTCCATCATCTTCGACGAACTCGTCACGATCAAGAGCGAATTTGGCGACGAGCGCCGCTCGAAGATCGAGATGAACGCGACCGAGCTGAACACGGAAGACCTCATCACGCCGCAGGACATGGTCGTGACGATGTCGCACTCGGGTTACGTGAAATCGCAGCCGTTGTCGGAATATCGCGCCCAGAAGCGCGGAGGTCGCGGCAAACAGGCGACGCAGATGAAGGAAGACGACTGGATCGACACGCTCTTCATCGCAAACACGCATGACCACATCCTGTGCTTCTCGAACCGCGGCCGCGTCTACTGGCTGAAGGTTTACGAAGTGCCGCAGGGCTCGCGCAATTCGCGCGGGCGTCCGATCGTCAATATGTTCCCGCTGCAGGAAGGCGAGAAGATTACGGTCGTCCTGCCTGTGAAGGAATTTTCGGCCGACAAGTTCGTTTTCATGGCGACGGCGCTCGGCACTGTCAAGAAGACGCCGCTCGAAGCGTTCAGCCGTCCGCTGAAGAAGGGCATCATCGCGGTCGGTCTGGATGACGGCGACTACCTGATCGGCGCCGCCATCACCGATGGCGAGCACGACGTGATGCTGTTCTCGGATTCGGGCAAGGCGGTGCGCTTCGACGAAAACGACGTGCGCCCGATGGGCCGCGAAGCGCGCGGCGTGCGCGGCATGCAGCTCGAAGACGGTCAGAGCGTCATCGCGTTGCTGGTGGCGGGCGACGAGCAGCAGTCGGTGCTGACGGCAACGGAAAACGGTTACGGCAAGCGCACGCCAATCACCGAATACACGCGTCACGGCCGCGGTACAAAGGGCATGATCGCGATCCAGACTTCCGAGCGCAACGGCAAGGTAGTCGCCGCGACGCTGGTCGACCCGGAAGCGCAGATCATGCTGATCACCAACACGGGCGTGCTGATCCGGACGCGCGTGTCGGAAATTCGAGAAATGGGCCGTGCTACGCAAGGTGTTACACTCATCAGCCTTGATGAAGGCACCAAGCTTTCCGGTCTGCAACAGATTGCCGAAGCGGAAGCTGACGTGGACGGCGACGCCGACCTGCCTGCGGACGAAGCAGGCGGTGACGAAAACGAAGCGTCGTAATCCACAGCGAAGCTTCTCAAGTAATGCGTAAAGCCGCGCGGGCAGCCTGAGCGCATCGGAACCGATGCGCCGCCTGCGCGGTGAAGCCACCAGGTTAATTTCTCTTAGGGAGTAGTGATGCAAAAACGTTTCAAGCAGTTGATGGTCCTGGCCGCTTTCGTGCCGACGCTCGCGATGGCGCAAGCGCTGCAAAACCAGCAGCCGGCTCCGGCTGCTCCCGCCGCTGCTGCCCCGGTTGATCCCGCGAAGCAGGCTGCCATCAAGAATCTGCTCGACGCGATCGACGCACAGAAGCTGGTCGGCGCAATCGGCAACAGCGCGCAGATGCAGGCCAAGCAACTCGTCCCGGCTATCCTGTCGGACGCGCTGTCGGAAAACAAGACGATGACGGACAAGCAGAAGCAGGCTTCCGTCCCGGCGCTGCAAAAGAACGCGGTGCCGAAGCTGGTTGACTCGGCAGGCCAGGTGTTCGCAACGGACGCATTCAAGCAGGACGCGATGCAAGCTCAGTACGACGCGTACGCGAAGTACTACAGCGTGCAGGAAATCAACGACCTGACCGCGTTCTACAAGAGCCCGACGGGCCGCAAGTTCATCCAGGTGCAAGACCAGGTTGGCCGCGACGTCGTGAACGGTCTGATGCAGAAGTACATGCCGCAATCGATCAAGGCAACGCGCGACCAGGCTGACAAGGAAGTCGCTTCCGTCAAGCCGGCGAAGTAAGCAGGTCGAACGAGGCTGAACGGCGCTCGAAGCGTCCGTCACAGGCGGTGTCAAAGGGAAAGGCGTGAAACCCCTTGAAACGCCGGGGTTTGGCGGGTTTTGAGTGTCAATGCGATAATGGCCGTTTGCGCTTGCGCGCAGACGGCCATTTTCTTTCAGGCGCGGTTTCCGGCCCTTTTGCACGCCGCGCGCCTGCTTCCCAAGGTTCTCACCATGCGCGTCTTCAATTTCTCCGCCGGTCCGGCGGCCATGCCCGAAGAAGTGCTGCGCCAGGCAGCCGACGAAATGCTCGATTGGCGCGGCAGCGGCATGAGCGTGATGGAAATGAGCCATCGCGGCAAAGAATTCATGACGATTCATGAAGAGGCGCTGACCGATCTGCGCGAGTTGCTGCAGGTGCCGTCCAGTCATCAGA
This sequence comes from Paraburkholderia azotifigens, assembly GCF_007995085.1. Taxonomy (GTDB): domain Bacteria; phylum Pseudomonadota; class Gammaproteobacteria; order Burkholderiales; family Burkholderiaceae; genus Paraburkholderia; species Paraburkholderia azotifigens. Next base: position 1,604,107 of record NZ_VOQS01000001.1, on the reverse strand, counting down.
TTCTTTTCCTGCAAGGCGGCGGACTCGGCGAAAACGCGATCGTGCCGATGAACCTGATGGGCAGCAAGGCGCGGGCGGACTTCGTCGTGACGGGCTCCTGGTCGCAGAAGTCCTTCAAGGAAGCGCAGAAATACGGCACAGTGCATCTGGCCGCGAGCGGCGAAACGGCTGACGGCTTCACGCGCGTTCCGGCGCGCGCCGAGTGGAATCTTTCCGACGACCCCGCCTACGTGCACCTGTGCACGAACGAAACCATCCACGGCGTCGAAACGTTCGAAATTCCCGATCTCGGCGATATTCCGCTCGTCGCCGATGCGTCGTCGCACATCCTGTCGCGCCCGATGGACGTCGCCAAATATGGCGTGCTGTTCGGCGGCGCGCAAAAGAACATCGGCATGGCGGGCGTGACCGTCGTGATCGTGCGCGAGGATCTGCTGGAACGATCGATGAGCATTTGTCCGTCGGCGTTTGAATGGAAGACGGTCGCGCTGAACAATTCGATGTACAACACGCCGCCCACGTACGCGATCTACATCGCCGGGCTCGTGTTCAAGTGGTTGAAGAAGCAGGGCGGGTTGACGGCGATCGAAGCACGCAACGTCGAAAAGTCGAAGCTGCTGTACGACACGATCGACTCGTCGAGTTTTTATCTGAACAAGGTGGAGCGCAACGCGCGGTCGCGGATGAACGTACCGTTCTTCCTCGCCGACGAGTCGCGCAATGAAGATTTCCTGGCCGGCGCGAAAGCGCGCGGGCTGGTGCAGCTGAAGGGCCACAAGTCCGTCGGCGGCATGCGGGCGTCGATATACAACGCGGTGCCGCTCGAAGGCGTCAAAGCGCTTGTCGAGTACATGAGGGAATTCGAACAGCGCGGCGCGTGACCTTGCCGGTCGCGGCGCGCGCATCCTCTCCGAACCGGGCCCTGCCGGACCCAATTGGCCGTTTAGAAGCATGGACGACGAACTCAATTCTCAACTCAAACCACTGCGCGAACGGATCGACGCGATCGACGCGCAGCTCATCGCGCTCCTGAATCATCGCGCGGCGGTCGCGCTCGAAGTCGGCGAGGTAAAGAAGCACTTCAATGCGCCCGTATTTCGGCCGGAGCGCGAGCAGCAGGTGATCGCGCGTCTGCAGGACATGAGCGAGGGCCCGCTCGCGGGCGAGCACATCAGCGCAATCTGGCGCGAAATCATGGCCGCGAGCCGCGCGCTCGAGAAGAACATCACGGCCGCTTATCTCGGCCCGGCCGGCACGTATAGCGAACAGGCGATGCACGAATACTTCGGTCAATCGATCGAAGGCCTGCCGTGTTCGTCGATCGACGAAGTATTCCGTTCGGTCGAAGCGGGCGGTGCGGAATTCGGCGTCGTGCCCATCGAAAATTCGACGGAAGGTGCGGTGTCGCGCACGCTCGATCTGCTGCTGCAAACGCAGTTGCTGATCGGGGGCGAGCTGGCTCTGCCGATCCATCACAATCTGCTGACGCTCAACGGCAGCCTGGCCGGTGTGACGCGCGTGTGCGCGCACGCGCAGGCGCTCGCGCAGTGCCAGCGCTGGCTGGCGACGCACGCGCCGCACGTCGAGCGCCAGGCGGTGTCGAGCAACGCCGAGGCCGCGCGCCTCGCGGCGGAAGACCCGACCATCGCGGCCATCGCTGGCGACCGCGCCGCGACCCAATACGGCTTGCAGGTCGCTTATGCGCTGATCCAGGACGATCCGCACAACCGCACGCGCTTCGTGATGATCGGCAAGCAGCCGACGGGCGCGAGCGGCTACGACAAGACGTCGCTGATCGTATCGGTCGCGAACGAGCCGGGCGCGATGTTCAAGCTGCTGGAACCGCTCGCGAAGCACGGCGTATCGATGACGCGCTTCGAGTCGCGTCCGGCGCGCGTCGGCACGTGGGAGTACTACTTCTACATCGACGTCGAAGGTCATCGCGACGATGCGTCCGTGTCCGCCGCGCTCGCCGAACTTGGCCAGAAGGCCGACTTCCTGAAGATTCTCGGCTCGTATCCGCGCGCCCGCTGAAAGGCGGCCCGCATTCGTATCGCAATCACGCAACCCAATCACACGCAAGCCTGATAGCTACCCGGAGATACCCATGACAACGTCGTTCGGTCCTTCCTATGTTCGCGCGATCGCGCCTTATGTGGCTGGCAAGCCGATCTCGGAAGTCGCGCGCGAATTTGGGCTGGACGAAGCGCAGATCGTGAAGCTGGCGTCGAACGAAAATCCGCTCGGTATGCCGGAGTCCGCGAAGACGGCGATGGCGCAGGCTGCGAGCGAACTCGGCCGCTATCCGGACGCCAACGCGTTCGAGCTGAAGGCGGCGCTCTCCGCGCACTACGACGTGCCCGCCGACTGGATCACACTCGGCAACGGCAGCAACGACATTCTCGAACTGGCCGCACACGCGTTCGTCGAGAAAAGTCAGTCGGTCATCTACGCACAGTATTCGTTTGCCGTGTACGCGCTGGCGACGCAAGGCCTCGGCGCGCGCGCGATCGTCGTGCCCGCCGTCGAGTACGGCCACGATCTCGATGCAATGCTCGCCGCGATCACGGACGACACGCGTCTCGTCTTCGTCGCGAACCCGAACAATCCGACGGGCACGTTCATCGACGGCGCGACCATCGAAGCGTTCCTGTCGAAGGTGCCGCGCAGCGTGGTCGTCGTGCTCGACGAGGCGTACACGGAATACCTGAGCGCCGGCAAGCGCTACGACTCGATCGCGTGGGTGCGCCGCTATCCGAATCTGCTGGTGTCGCGCACGTTCTCGAAGGCGTTTGGTCTGGCTGGCCTGCGCGTCGGTTTCGCGATTGCGCAGCCGGAACTGACGGATCTGATGAACCGCCTGCGTCAGCCGTTCAACGTGAACACGCTCGCGCAAGCGGCCGCGATTGCCGCACTGAACGACAAGCCGTTTCTGCAGAAAAGCGCGGAGTTGAATGCGCAGGGCTATCGCCGCTTGACGGAAGCGTTTGACAAGCTTGGTCTCGAATATGTGCCGTCGTACGGCAACTTCGTGCTGGTGCGCGTCGGCAATGACGACGCGGCGGGCAACCGCGTGAATCTCGAACTGCTGAAGCAGGGCGTGATCGTGCGACCTGTCGGCAGCTACGGTCTGCCGCAATGGCTGCGCGTGACGATCGGCCTGCCCGACGAAAACGAGGCGTTCATCGCCGCACTCGAAAAGACGCTCGCGACGACGGCCTGAGCGTATCTATGCAATCCACGCGCCTCACCGACCGCGAGGCGCGTTTTTTCTGTGACTGACGTGGCAGCGTTCTCTTTCGACAAACTGGTGATTTTCGGCGTCGGGCTGATCGGCGGATCGCTTGCGCGTGCGCTGCGCGAACGCGGCGACGTAGGCGGCGCGCGGCGCGTGATCGGCGTGGGCCGCTCGGCGGCCTCGACGGCGCGTGCGCTGGAACTGGGCGTGATCGACGCAAGCGCGGCGCTGACGGATGACGCGGCGCTGCGCGATGCACTCCAGGGCGCCGACGTGGTGCTGCTGGCCGCGCCTGTCGCGCAGACGCAGCCTTTGCTCGAACGCATTGCGCCGTTCCTGGATCCGCAGACCATCATCACCGACGCCGGCAGCACGAAGTCCGATGTCGTGGCGGCGGCCCGTGCGGCGCTGGGCGGGCGCATCAATCAGTTCGTGCCCGGGCATCCGATCGCGGGGCGCGAATCGAGCGGCGTCGACGCGGCGCTGCCCGATCTGTACGTGAATCGAAACGTCGTGCTGTGCGCGTTGCCGGAGAACGCGCCGAACGCCGTCGAGCGTATTGCCGCGATGTGGCGCGCGACGGGCGCGAGTGTGCACGCCATGCCGGCAGAACAGCATGACCGCGTGTTCGCGTCGGTCAGTCATCTGCCGCATGTGTTGTCGTTCGCGCTGGTTGAGCAGATTCTCAATTCACCCGACGCCGAACTGAAGTTTTCGTTTGCTGCTGGCGGCTTCCGCGACTTCACGCGGATCGCCGCGTCGAGCCCGGAAATGTGGCGCGACGTGTGCGTGGCCAATCGCGCGGCGCTGCTCGATGAAATCGACGGCTACACGGCCGTGCTGGCACGTCTGAGGTCGGCGATCGAAGCCGGCGACGGTGCGACGCTCGAAGCCGTGTTCGCGCGCTCGCGCACGGCCCGCAGCGCGTGGCAGGAGCGCGCGGCGCCGAAGCCTTCGCCCGCACGCTCGGCCACCGACGACGCGTCGAAATAAAGGACACTGGAATTCACATGGAACATCTCGATCTCGGACCATTTTCCCGTGCGTCCGGCACGGTCCGTCTGCCCGGCTCGAAGAGCATCTCGAATCGCGTGCTGCTGCTGGCGGCGCTGGCTGAAGGCGAAACGACGATCACGAATCTGCTCGATTCGGACGACACGCGCGTGATGCTCGACGCGCTCGAAAAGCTCGGCGTCAAGTTGAAGCGCGACGGCGATACCTGTGTCGTGACGGGCACGCGCGGCGCGCTACCCGCGGCGCGCGCGGACCTGTTCCTCGGCAACGCGGGCACGGCGGTGCGGCCGCTGACGGCCGCGCTCGCCGTGAACGGCGGCGATTACCGGATTCACGGCGTGCCGCGCATGCATGAGCGGCCGATCGGCGATCTGGTCGACGGTCTGCGGCAGATCGGCGCGAAGATCGATTACGAAGAAAACGAGGGTTTTCCGCCGCTGCGCATCCGTCCCGCGCAGATTGTCGTCGACGCGCCGATCCGCGTGCGCGGCGACGTGTCGAGCCAGTTCCTGACGGCGCTGCTGATGACGCTGCCGCTCGTGAAGACGGAAAGCGGCGAGACGATCGTCGAAGTGGCGGGCGAGCTGATTTCGAAGCCGTACATCGAGATCACGATCAAGCTGATGGAGCGCTTCGGCATCAAGGTCGAGCGCTTCGGCTGGGAGCGTTTCACCATTCCGAGCGGCGCGCGCTATCAGTCGCCGGGCAAGATCATGGTGGAAGGCGACGCGTCGTCAGCGTCGTATTTCCTCGCGGCGGGCGCATTGGGCGGCGGACCGCTGCGCGTCGAAGGCGTGGGGCGCGCGAGTATCCAGGGCGACGTCGGTTTCGCGACGGCGCTGATGAAAATGGGCGCGAACGTCACGATGGGCGACGACTGGATCGAAGTGCGCGGCGTCGGGAACGACCACGGCAAGCTCGACCCGATCGACATGGATTTCAATCTGATCCCCGACGCAGCCATGACGATCGCCGTGGCCGCGCTGTTCGCGGACGGCACGAGCACCTTGCGCAACATCGCGAGCTGGCGCGTGAAGGAAACCGACCGGATCGCCGCGATGGCGACGGAACTGCGGAAGGTCGGCGCGAAAGTGCAGGAGGGCGAGGATTTCCTGGTCGTCACGCCGCCTGAAAAGCTGACCCCAGACGCCGCGATCGATACCTATGACGATCATCGGATGGCGATGTGCTTCTCGCTGGTGAGCCTTGGCGGCGTGCCCGTTCGGATCAACGATCCGAAATGTGTCGGCAAGACGTTCCCCGATTATTTCGAGCGCTTCCTGGCGCTCGCGCAACCCTGACCACGCATTGCTAACACGTGCCGCCCGTTTCGATGGGCGACTTTTTCGATGAAACCGACCCGCCCCTTTCACCAGACGCCCGTCATCACGATCGACGGCCCCACTGCATCCGGCAAAGGCACGGTGGCCGCGCTGGTCGCCGCCGAACTCGGCTTCCATCTGCTCGACAGCGGCGCGCTGTACCGGCTCGCGGCGCTCGCCAGCGTGCGTTACGACATCGCCGCCGATGACGCCGACACGCTTGCAAAGCTGGTCGGCGAGCTGCATATCACTTTTCGCGAAGGCATCGCGCAGCTGGATGGCGCCGACGTGTCGACCGATATCCGCGCCGAGGAAATCGGCAACCGGGCTTCGGCGATCGCCGTTCACGCGCCCGTCAGGGCCGCGCTGGTGGCCCGTCAGCGGGCTTTTCGCAAGCAGCCGGGCCTGGTCGCCGACGGCCGCGACATGGGCACGGTGATCTTTCCTGACGCCGCGCTGAAGGTGTTTTTGACGGCCAGCGTCGAGGCGCGCGCGGCCCGCCGGCATAAGCAATTGATCCAAAAAGGATTTTCTGCTAATATGGATGACTTGCTCCGGGATTTGCGTGAGCGCGACGAGCGCGACAGTCAGCGCGCAGCCGCGCCGCTCAAGCCTGCAGCAGATGCGCAGCTCCTCGACACCTCTGCACTGTCGATCGACCAGGCGGTCGAACAGGTGGTGCAATGGTACCGGGCGCTGGTTCCGCAAAGCTGAACGCGGAACGACCCGCATCGAATGTTGTTGAGTAGTCGTGTTGGTGCCTCGCCGTGAAACGCGAGGCGATTGTTAAACCCTTAACCCCGTATGGCTTTCGCTCCTTTGCCGTAGTGATGAACCGTGATGGTTCACCTGACGCTGCGAGAACCATGCAAATTCAGATTTTTATGTCCGACCTGCAAACCTCTACCCCGAATACCGAATCCTTTGCGGCTCTGTTTGAAGAGTCGCTGACCAAGCAGGACATGCGCGCTGGCGAAGTGATCTCCGCCGAAGTCGTGCGTGTCGATCACAACTTCGTGGTCGTCAACGCTGGTCTCAAGTCCGAAGCCTACATCCCGCTCGAAGAGTTCCTGAATGACGCGGGCGAGGTAGAAGTGCAGGCGGGCGACTTCGTTTCCGTCGCGATCGACGCGCTGGAAAACGGCTACGGCGACACGATCCTGTCGCGCGACAAGGCGAAGCGACTGGCTTCGTGGCTGTCGCTGGAAAAGGCCCTCGACAACAACGAACTCGTGACGGGCACGATCACGGGCAAGGTCAAGGGCGGTATGACCGTCATGGTCAACGGCATCCGTGCATTCCTGCCGGGCTCGCTGGTCGACACGCGCCCCGTCAAGGACACGACGCCGTATGAAGGCAAGACGCTCGAATTCCGCGTCATCAAGCTGGACCGCAAGCGTAACAACGTGGTGCTGTCGCGCCGCGCAGTGATCGAAGCAACCCAGGGCGAAGAGCGCGCAAAGCTGCTCGAAACGCTGAAGGAAGGCGCGATCGTCGAAGGCGTGGTCAAGAACATCACCGACTACGGCGCGTTCGTGGATCTGGGCGGTATCGACGGTCTGCTGCACATCACCGACATCGCATGGCGTCGCGTGCGTCACCCGAGCGAAGTTCTGTCGGTTGGCCAGGAAGTCACGGCAAAGATCCTCAAGTTCGACCAGGAAAAGAACCGCGTTTCGCTCGGTATCAAGCAACTGGGCGACGATCCGTGGGAAGGCATCTCGCGCCGCTACCCGTCGGGCACGCGTCTGTTCGGCAAGGTCACGAACATCACCGACTACGGCGCGTTCGTTGAAGTCGAGTCGGGCATCGAAGGCCTCGTCCACGTGTCGGAAATGGACTGGACGAACAAGAACGTTGCACCGTCGAAGGTTGTCCAGCTGGGCGACGAAGTCGAAGTCATGGTCCTCGAGATCGACGAAGACCGCCGCCGTATCAGCCTCGGTATGAAGCAGTGCAAGCCGAATCCGTGGGACGACTTCAGCCGCAACTTCAAGAAGGGCGACAAGCTGCAAGGCGCAATCAAGTCGATCACCGACTTCGGCGTCTTCATCGGTCTGCCTGGCGGCATCGACGGTCTGGTTCACCTGTCGGATCTGTCGTGGTCGGAAACGGGCGAAGAAGCTGTCCGCAAGTACAAGAAGGGCGACGAAGTGGAAGCGATCGTTCTTGGCATCGACGTCGAGAAGGAACGCATTTCGCTGGGTATCAAGCAGCTCGAAGGCGACCCGTTCAGCAACTTCGTTGCAATGAACGACAAGGGTTCGATCGTCGACGGCGTGGTCAAGACGGTGGACGCGAAGGGTGCAGTGGTTCAGCTGACGGCTGACGTCGAAGGCTACCTGCGCGCTTCGGAAATCGCGCAAGACCGCGTGGAAGATGCTCGCAACGTGCTGAAGGAAGGCGACAAGGTCAATGCGATGATCATCAACATCGACCGCAAGTCGCGTGGCATCAACCTGTCGATCAAGGCGAAGGACTCGGCTGAGCAACAGGAAGCGATTCGCGGCCTGCAAGCTGACACCAGCTCGGCAGCAAGCGGCACGACGAACCTCGGCGCGCTGCTGAAGGCCAAGCTCGACGGCCAGAACCAGTAAGCCTTAAGGGGTCTGCTGCAGTATGACCAAATCGGAATTGGTCGCCCAGCTGGCTACGCGATTTCCGCAACTTGTCCTCAAGGATGCGGATTTCGCGGTGAAGACGATGCTCGATGCGATGTCGGACGCCTTGGCGAACGGCCATCGCATCGAAATTCGCGGCTTCGGCAGCTTTGGCTTGAACCGCCGTCCATCCCGCGTCGGGCGCAACCCGAAGTCGGGCGAAAAAGTGCTGGTGCCTGAGAAGCACGTGCCGCACTTCAAGCCTGGCAAGGAGTTGCGCGAGCGCGTCGATCGTCGTGCGGGCGAGCCTCTGAAAGACGAAGCCGCGGACGACGACCTTTGAGCCGGCTCTGTGTAGTTTTTGCAGTTCCGGTTGAAGTTCGCCGCGGCTAAGCCAGTCACACGGCAATGACCAGAGAAAAGCGCCTTAGGGCGCTTTTTTTTCGTCCGTTGCGCGTGGACGTGCTGCGACACCGGGAGCCGCGTTCCAGAAAACATGCCGCACGCATCGCGATCCCGGACCATTTCTCGTCTCTTAAACGACAGTAAGGCATCGCGAGCCGCATGCCTGTGCCAGTCGACAGAGGCTTCATTTACAATACGGGTCACTTCGGCGCGGGCGAACAGCGTGGCGCGACGCGTCATCAAGCCGGCGTCATCCCGCAACCGCCGTCAAGAGATCAATACATGAAATTTATCGTCTGGCTGATTCGCGTACTGGTGTTCGTGCTGCTGCTGGTGCTTGCACTGTCCAATACGCAGAGCGCTACGCTGAATTTCCTCGCCGGGTATGCGTGGCAGGCGCCGTTGATTCTGATCGGACTGGCGTTCTTCGTCGTGGGCCTGCTGGCGGGACTCGTGTCATCGCTGCCGGCGATGTTCCGTCTGCGGATGGAAAACGGCCGCCTGAAGCGCGAGCTGCGCGTGGCGCGCGAAACGCCCGCCGCCGTCGAAGAACCGCCGATGCCCCCGCTCATCTAGCCTTCTAACGCCGTGTGCCGCTGGCGCACGGCCTCTTTCGCACTCCGCACATTCGCATGGATCTAGACCTCTGGTGGCTGCTCGTCATACCCGTCGCATTCGCGTTCGGCTGGGTGGCCGCGCGCTACGACCTCAAGGCGCTGCTGTCCGAAAGCGCCAATCTGCCGCGCTCTTATTTTCGAGGGCTAAACTTTCTGTTGAACGAGCAACCGGACCAGGCGATCGACGCCTTCATCGAAGTCGTCAAGCTCGACCCGGAAACGATCGAACTGCACTTTGCGCTGGGTAATCTGTTCCGGCGCCGCGGCGAAACGGACCGCGCGATCCGCGTGCACCAGAACCTGCTGAGCCGCGCGGACCTGCCCGTCACCGAGCGTGACCACGCATTGTATGAACTTGGCCAGGACTTCCTGAAGGCGGGCCTGCTCGACCGCGCGGAAGAGACGTTCAAGGCGCTTGAATCGGGCGATTACGCGCTTGGCGCGCAACGCGCGTTGCTGACGATTTACCAGATCGAGAAGGACTGGAACAAGTCGATCGATACCGCGCGCCGGCTCGAAACGATGGGCGCTGCGTCGCTCGACAAGGAAATCGGGCACTTCCATTGCGAGCTGGCACAGGAAGCGCTGCAGCAGAAAAAGCCCGACGAGGCACGCCGTCAGCTGGATCTGGCGCTGAAGGCACATCCGCAGAACGTGCGCGCGACGATCCTGTTCGGCGATGTCGACGCCGCGGCGGGACAGTTCGACAAGGCGATTGCGCAATGGCTGCGTGTCGAGGAACAGAATTCGGCCTATCTGCCCCTCGTCGCCGAAAAGCTGATGAAGGCCTACGAAGCGCTTGGCCGTCAGGAAGACGGCGCCGATCTGCTGACGACGTGGGTGGACCGCTATCCGTCGAACGATCTGCTCGACGTCGCGTATCAGCACGTATCGGCGTTACGCGGTCCGGAAGCGGCTCACGCATTGGCGCGCACGCAGATGCAGAAGTCGCCGAATCTCGCGGGTATGACGCGTCTGCTCGAAGCGCAGCAGGCCGTGGCCGAAGAGCCGCGCCGCAGCGAACTGGAACTGATGCGCGCCCTGATCCGTCAGCGCACGAAGAATCTGCCGCGGTACACGTGCCAGAATTGCGGCTTCCGGGCGCGCCTGTTCTATTGGCAGTGTCCGGGTTGTAGCGGCTGGGAAACCTACGCGCCGCGCCGCGTCGAGCCGATCACGGCATCGAGCTGACGCCGGACGCACGATGCGCGTATTGCAAGGCCGTCGCGCAGCATCGAAGCGTCGAACATTGAACCCGCATCATCTACCGGGAAGCGTATGAAAATCACCATTATCGGCACGGGTTATGTAGGCCTTGTCACGGGCGCATGTCTTGCCGAGGTCGGCAACGACGTCTTCTGTCTGGATGTCGATCCGCGGAAGATCGACATTCTCAACAACGGCGGCATGCCGATTCACGAGCCGGGCCTGCAGGAAATCATCGCGCGTTCGCGCGCGGCAGGGCGCATCACGTTTTCGACCGACGTCGCGGCAAGCGTCGCGCACGGTGAAGTCCAGTTCATCGCGGTGGGCACGCCGCCCGATGAAGACGGTTCGGCCGACCTCCAATACGTGCTCGAAGCGGCCCGCAACATCGGCCGTACGATGAACGAGTTCAAGGTGGTCGTCGACAAGTCGACCGTGCCCGTCGGCACCGCACAGCGCGTGCGCGGCGTGATCGCGGAAGAACTGGCGAAGCGCGGCCTCAAAGACAGCGCGCAGCACCGCTTTTCGATCGTGTCGAACCCGGAGTTCCTGAAGGAAGGCGCGGCCGTCGAGGACTTCATGCGCCCGGACCGCATCGTAGTCGGCGTGGACAGTGACGAGGACGGCGACAAGGCGCGCGAAAAGATTCGCCGTCTGTACGCGCCGTTCAACCGCAACCACGAACGCACGCTGTACATGGATGTGCGCTCGGCCGAGTTCACGAAATACGCGGCCAACGCGATGCTGGCCACACGCATCTCGTTCATGAACGAGATGGCGAATCTGGCCGATACCGTCGGCGCGGATATCGAGTCCGTGCGCCGCGGCATTGGTTCGGACCCGCGCATTGGCTACCACTTCCTGTACGCGGGCGTCGGCTACGGCGGCTCGTGCTTCCCGAAGGACGTGCAGGCGCTGATCCGCACGGGTGCGGAAATGGGCCACAACCTGCGCATTCTCGAAGCCGTCGAAGACGTCAATTACGAGCAGAAGGAAGTGCTCGTGCGCAAGATCACGGGCTCGCTGGGCGAGGATCTGAGCGGCCGCAAGTTTGCGGTGTGGGGCCTGTCGTTCAAGCCGAATACCGACGACATGCGCGAGGCCCCGAGCCGTCGCGTGATCGCGCAGCTGCTCGCGCGCGGCGCAACGGTGCATGCATACGATCCCGTCGCAACAGCGGAAGCCAAACGCGTGTTTGCGCTCGATCTGGTCGACGCGCCCGAGCAGCAGGCACGTCTGCATTTCGCGAGCACGCAGGACGAGACGCTCGCAGGCGCCGATGCGCTTGTCATCGTCACGGAGTGGAAGGAATTCAAGAGCCCGGACTTTGCCCATCTGAAGACGCAGCTCAAAACGCCGTTGATTTTCGACGGCCGCAATCTGTATGAACCGGAGGCGATGTCCGAACTCGGCATCGACTATCACTCGATTGGACGTCCCTATGCACGACCCGCTGAATCTTCATCCGACTCCGACCGTGCCTGAAGGCGCGACGCTCGCGCCCGAGGTCGGCATCGTCGCGCGTCAGCGGCTCGCCGCAGCGCGTGTGCTGGTGGTCGGAGATGTGATGCTCGACCGGTACTGGTTCGGTGACGTGAACCGGATCTCGCCGGAAGCGCCCGTTCCCGTGGTGCTGGTGCAGCGGCAGGAAGACCGCCTGGGCGGCGCTGCGAACGTCGCGCGCAACGCGGCGGCGCTCGGTGCGCAGGCCGGCTTGCTGTGCGTGGTCGGCCACGACGAGCCGGGCGAGCGCGTCATCCAGCTGCTCGGCGATAGCGGTGTCGCGCCGTATCTGGAGCGCGATCCCGAACTGCCGACGACGATCAAGCTGCGGGTGCTGTCGCGTCAGCAGCAGCTGCTGCGCGTCGACTTCGAGAAGGCGCCCGCGCACGAGGCGCTGCTCGCGGGCCTCGCGCGCTACGACGCGTTGCTGCCCGATCACGACGTGATCCTGATGTCGGACTACGCGAAGGGTGGCCTCACGCACGTCACGCAGATGATCGCGAAAGCGCGCGCGGCCGGCAAGCCTGTGCTGGTCGATCCGAAGGGCGACGACTGGGAGCGCTATCGCGGCGCCACGCTGATCACGCCGAACCGCGCGGAGTTGCGCGAGGTGGTCGGGCAGTGGAAGTCCGAGGCCGATCTGCTGGAGCGCGTGACGAAGCTGCGCACCGAGCTGGAACTGACGGCGCTGCTGCTGACGCGCTCGGAAGAGGGTATGACGCTCTTCTCGGACGCAGGCAAGCTGCACGCGGCGGCCGTAGCCCGCGAAGTGTATGATGTGTCGGGCGCAGGCGATACCGTGATCGCGACGCTCGCCGTGATGCTCGGCGCGGGCCTGCCGCTCGACGAAGCCGTGACGCTCGCGAATCGCGCGGCCGGCATCGTGGTCGCCAAGCTCGGCACGGCCACTGTCGACTACGACGAACTCTTTCACTGATGCTTGCGCGCGCCCGCTGCATCGCATGGCGCGCGGCAGTTCATCTCAGCATCCGTTGACTCTCACCACTGCAGGACGACCATGACCCTTATCGTCACCGGCGCGGCTGGTTTTATCGGCAGCAATATCGTCAAGGCGCTCAACGAGCGCGGCGAAGACCGCATCATCGCCGTCGACAACCTGACACGTGCCGACAAGTTCAAGAATCTCGTCGACTGCGAAATTGACGACTATCTCGACAAGACGGAATTCGTCGAGCGCTTCGCGCGCGGTGACTTCGGCAAGGTGCGCGCGATTTTCCATGAGGGCGCCTGTTCGGACACGATGGAAACCGACGGCCGCTACATGATGGACAACAACTTCCGCTATAGCCGCGCGGTGCTCGATGCGTGTCTCGCGCAGGGCGTGCAGTTTCTGTATGCGTCGTCGGCGGCGACGTACGGCGGCTCGACGCGCTTTGTCGAGGAGCGCGACGTCGAGGCGCCGCTCAACGTATACGGCTATTCGAAATTCCTGTTCGACCAGGTGATCCGGCGCGTGCTGCCCACGGCGAAGAGCCAGATTGCCGGCTTCCGCTACTTCAACGTGTACGGGCCGCGCGAGTCGCACAAGGCGCGCATGGCGTCCGTCGCGTTCCACAACTTCAACCAGTTCCGCGCGGAAGGGAAGGTGAAGCTGTTCGGCGAGTACAACGGCTACGCAGCGGGCGAGCAGACGCGCGATTTCGTTTCCGTCGAAGACGTGGCGAAGGTGAACCTGTACTTCTTCGATCATCCGGAGAAGTCGGGCATTTTCAATCTGGGCAGCGGGCGTGCGCAGCCGTTCAACGACATCGCGTCGACGGTTGTCAACACGCTGCGCGCGCTCGACGGCGAGCCGGCGCTGTCGCTCGCGGAGCTGGTGCAGCGCGGGCTGATCGAGTACATCCCGTTTCCCGATGCACTGCGCGGCAAGTATCAGTGCTTCACGCAGGCCGATCAGACGAAGCTGCGCGCGGCGGGTTACGACGCGCCGTTCCTGACGGTGCAGGAAGGCGTCGATCGCTACGTGCGTTGGCTATCCGGCCAGGTGTAATTCGTTCGTACGCCTCTCTACACTGGGGTCTCCCGGTCGGTGATCGTCACCGGCCGGTGTTTCAGGGAGATTCCATATGCTCAAAAAAATCCTCGTCACGGCGGCCATGCTCGCCGCTTTCGGCCAGGCGTTCGCTTCCGTCGACGTCAACTCCGCTAACGAATCCGCGCTGCGCGGCATCAAGGGCATCGGTCCTGCGAAGGCGAAAGCCATTCTCGACGAACGCGCAGCCCACGGCCCGTTCAAGGACGCGGCGGATCTCAGCAAGCGGGTCAAGGGTCTCGGCGGCCATACGGTCGAGCGTTTGCAGGCCGAGGGCCTCGCTGTCGGCACATCAGGCGCTGGTGCGACGGCTGTCGCTGCTGCTGGCGCACAGGCTGGGGCGCCGCACGCGAAGTCCGCGTCCGCTGCGAAAAGCGACACGGCCGTGGTGGTCAAGAAGTAGCCATTGATCTGAACGCACGAACTGCGGGCCTGATGCGTGTCGGCATGGCATGACGCGCATCAGGCGCTCGCCTCCGTCTCATCGCTTCCCGTGGTCGGGGTCGCCACAGGCTACTCCTTCAGCCGTCGTTCAGATGACTGGCTCCCGCGGCAGATCCAGCCTGTCGCGGCTTTTTGCGTAAGTCCGGCGGCCTGCGTGAGCGAAAAGCGCAGCGCAAGCATCCATGCACGCGGCAGGGGCTGCCGGCAGCGCTACGTCCGGTAGTTTAGAATCGACGGATTCAAGACTCCGCGCACCGTCATAGCACGCAACCGACATGGCTTACAAAACGATTGAAGACACGATCGGCAATACGCCCCTCATCCAGCTCGTCCGCGTCGTGGACGACGATATTCGCGCGCGCAACAACGTCGTGCTCGGCAAACTGGAAGGCAACAATCCTGCGGGTTCGGTGAAGGACCGACCGGCGCTGTCGATGATCAAGAAGGCGGAACTGCGCGGTCGCATCAAGCCGGGCGACACGCTGATCGAAGCGACGAGCGGCAACACGGGCATTGCGCTCGCGATGGCAGCGGCCATCCGCGGCTACAAGATGATCCTGATCATGCCGGAAGACCTGTCGCTGGAACGCCGTCAGAGCATGGCCGCGTATGGCGCGCAGATCCTGCTGACGCCCGTGACGGGCGGCATGGAATACGCGCGCGATCTCGCCGAGCAGATGCAGCGCGAAGGCAAGGGCATCATCCTCGACCAGTTCGGCAACCCGGACAATCCGCTCGCGCACTACGAAGCGACGGGCCCCGAAATCTGGCGCGACACGGAAGGCCGCATCACGCACTTCGTGTCCGCGATGGGTACGACGGGCACGATCATGGGCGTGTCGCAGTATCTGAAGGAACAGAATCCGTCGATCGAAATCATCGGTGCGCAGCCGGAAGAGGGCTCGCGCATTCCGGGTATCCGCAAATGGCCGGAAGCGTATCTGCCGAAAATTTTCGACCGCAGCCGTATCGATCGCGTCGAGAACGTGAGCCAGGCGGCGTCGGAAGCGATGGCGCGGCGGATGGCGGCTGTCGAAGGCGTGTTCTGCGGCATCTCGTCGGCGGGCGCTTGCGAAGTCGCGCTGCGCATCGCGCGTCAGGTCGAGAACGCGACCATTGTGTTCATCGTCTGCGATCGCGGCGACCGCTATCTGTCGACGGGCGTGTTCCCTGCGTAATGCGAACGCGCGGCGCGCAGCATCCGCACCTGAACAAAACAAAACGCCGGCATGTGCCGGCGTTTTTTCATGGTCGCGTGAAAGCGATTACTGCGATGCCGCCGGCATCGACGCATTGCCTGCGTCTGTTGTCGCCATCTGCGCCTTTACGCGCTCGCCGAGCTGGTATACGGCCAGTGCGTAGAAGAAGCTGCGGTTATAGCGCGTGAGCACGTAGAAATTTTTCAGGCCGAGCGTGTATTCCGTGGGCCGGCCCGGCGACGGCAGATCGACGACGGTGACGGGTGTGCCAGCTTCCGTCCGTGTGTCGAGCCCCGGCTCGTTCATCAGCATGCCCGCCTTCAGCAACTGCTGTAGCGACCAGCGCGGCTCCGGCGCGCCCGTCGCACCGGCTTGCGCGATGCCAAGGCTGCCCGTGTCCGTCGCGATGTTCCACACGACGGGACGTCCCGTTTCCCAGCCGTTCTGCTTCAGATAATTGGCGACGCTGCCGATTGCATCCGCCTGGCTCGTGCGCAGATCGATCTTCTTGTTGCCGTCGTAATCGACCGCGTACTGAACGATGCTGCTCGGCAGAAACTGCGGAATGCCGATCGCGCCCGTGTACGAACCGAGCACCGTGGTCGGATCGATTTGGGAATCGCGCGTCCATACCAGGTAGTCTTCGAGATTCTTGCGGAACGTGATCATCCGTTCCGCGCGATTCGGCGTGTTCGGGTAATCGAACGAGAGCGTGGTGAGCGCATCGAGCACGCGGAAGTTGCCCATATAGCGCCCGTAAATCGTCTCGACGCCGATGATGCCGACGATCACTTCGGGCGGCACGCCATACTGCTCGTACGCGCGTTGCAGCGTCGCCTGGTTTGCGCGCCAGAATTTCACGCCCGCGTTGATGCGCACCGGATCGAGAAAGCGCGCCTGATACACGCGCCAGTTCTTGATCGACGGTGTCGGAGAGGGCGTTACGAGCTTGACCGCCGTCGCCGAATAGCTGACGCGCGCGAACATTGCGTGCAGTGCGGCGGTGTCGAAGTCGTAGCGCGCGGCCATGTCGTTGATGAACGCGTCGACATCGGCGTTGTTCGCGTAGCGCTGCGGAACGATCTCTTCTTCGAACGTCTGGCCTTGCGTGGGCTGCTCGGGCTGGCTCTGCGCGAGCTGCATGCGCGGCTTGCTGTTAACGGTCTGCGCCGAAGCCGGGCCGACTCCCGCGAACGCGCACCATGCGATGGACAGCGCGGCGGCTACAGTCGTTGCGCGTAGCCGGTGGGGTGCGGACGGAGCAAGCTTGGCGGTCATGGTTAACTGGATCTGTGGGGCAAAAAAGTTACGGGGCAGTATACCCGACGGGATTCTCGAAACTGTGCAGAAGCGTTGCTGCATCACGGTCTGGGCGCATCGTGTGGTAAGTTCGTAGTATTCGCGCAACCCGCTTGCGTCAATGGACGGAGACATGTAGCACGGCTTCGCGGCACTTCACGAAGCGCGCTGCTCACAATCAACTCATGGCAACCGGTTTCTATTCACACGCAGACTGCCTGCAGCATGAGATGGGCCAGTGGCATCCCGAATGCCCCGCCCGCCTGCAGGCGATCGAAGACCAGCTGATCGCGAGCCGCATCGGCGAGCTGATCGAGCGCGAGTCCGCACCGCTTGCCGACGAAGCCGCGCTGTTGCGCGTGCATACGAAGGCGCACGTCGACTACATCCGCGAGCGCTCGCCGCAGAGCGGCTATGCGGAGATCGATCCCGACACGTCGATGAACCCGCATACGTGGACGGCCGCATTGCGCGCGGCAGGCGCCGCCGTCGCGGCCACGGACGCCGTGATCGAAGGCCGCTACGACAATGCGTTTTGCAGCGTGCGTCCGCCCGGCCATCACGCGGAGCCGGCGCGCGCAATGGGCTTCTGCTTCTTCAACAATATCGCGATAGCCGCACGTCACGCGCTCGAGGTGCACAAGCTCGAGCGCGTCGCCATCATCGATTTCGACGTGCATCACGGCAACGGCACGGAGGCCGCGTTTTCGAACGACGCGCGCGTGCTGATGTGCAGCATCTTCCAGCATCCGTTCTATCCGTTCACGGGCGCCGACAACCAGGCGCCGAACATGTGCAACGTACCGATCGCGGCACGCTCGAAGGGCATGGTCGTGCGCGAGGCGATCGACCTGATCTGGCTGCCGCGGCTCGACGCGTTCAAGCCTCAGATGCTGTTCGTGTCGGCGGGCTTCGATGCGCACCGCGAGGACGATCTTGGCAACATGGCGCTCGTCGAGGACGACTATGCGTGGATCACGCAACAGATCCGCCAGGTCGCCGACAAGTATGCGAAAGGGCGCATCGTGAGCTGTCTGGAAGGCGGCTACAACCTGTCGGCGCTCGGACGCAGCGTCGTCGCGCATGTCAGGGCGCTGGCGGATATCTGAACGCACTGGCGCGCAGCGGAGGAGACAGCATCATGAATGCAGAGGCAACGGGCGCGCTGATCGAACTGACGCGTGATGCCTATGACGTGCGCGGCGCCGTGCGTCTCACGCTGAACCGGCCGGACGCGTTCAATGCGCTGTCCGAAGGGCTGCTCGATGAGATGCAGACGCATCTCGCGGAGGTCGCGAAGAGCGACGCGCGCGTCGTGGTGATCGCGGGCGCGGGCCGTGCGTTTTGTGCCGGGCACGATCTGAAGGAAATGCGCGCCGCGCCGTCGCTCGACTATTACCAGTCGCTGTTCGCGCGCTGCACGAAGCTGATGCTCGCGATCCAGCGCATGCCGCAGCCGGTGATCGCCCGCGTGCACGGCACGGCGACGGCGGCGGGCTGTCAACTCGTCGCGATGTGCGATCTCGCCGTCGCGGCCGATACGGCGCGCTTCGCGGTGTCGGGCGTGAATCTCGGGCTGTTCTGCGCGACGCCTTCCGTGCCGTTGTCGCGCAACCTGTCGCGCAAGGCCGCGCTCGAAATGCTGCTGACGGGCGACTTCATCGACGCGATGGCCGCGAAGCAGCAAGGTCTTGTGAATCGCGTGGTGCCGATGGACAGTCTCGACATCGAAGTCGCCGCGCTCGCGCAGAGCATTTGCGCGAAGCCGCGCGAGGCCGTCGAAGCGGGCAAGGGTCTGTTCTACCGGCAACTCGAAATGGGCATCGAAGCCGCGTATCAGCTGGCCGGGCAGACGATGGCCTGCAACATGATGAACGAGTCGGCGCTCGAAGGCGTGCAGGCGTTCATCGACAAGCGGCCGCCGGACTGGAAACCGACCTCGGACCGCTGAGCCGGCTTATTCCGAACGTTTCAGGATCCACGCGACGAGCGCATCGATTACGCGCTCGCGGTCGAGATCGTTCATCGTCTCGTGATAACTCCCTTCATAGAAGGTCAGCGTCTTGTCCGGCGAACCGGCGTGCGCGCCAAAGTCGCGGCTGCCTTCGGGCTCGGTGAGTTTGTCGGCAGTGCCGTGCCAGACGAGCAGCGGCGTGCGTAGATGGGCGCGGCCTTGCTCGATGCGCTGCATCGCAAGCAGCAACTCGGCGCCCGTGCGAGCCGGAATCGCGCCGTGATGCACTAGGGGATCGCTCGCGTTCGCCTCGACGACGGCCGGATCGCGCGACAGCAGCTTCGGATCGATCTTCATCGCCGGAAAGCGCGGCCACACGCGGCTGATTTTCTGGCTGAGCGCGAGCATCCAGCGCGGCACGTCGCGCCCGGGCGCGAGCGCGGGACTCGACAGGATCAGGCCGCTCAGCGTGCGCCGACGATCCGCTTGCTGCCCGATCGTGTACAGCGCGGCGATCGCGCCGCCCATGCTGTGCCCCATCAGGAACAGCGGGCCGTCGTTGCGGGCGGCTTCGGCGACGAGCGCCTCCACATCCAGCAGGTATTCGTCGAAGCGTTCGATCCACGCGCGCCGGCCCGGCGCGTTGCCGTGGCCGCGCAAGTCGACGGCGATCAGTTCGATGCCGTTTGCGTTCAGCGTCTGCGCGAGCGCTGCGTAGCGTCCCGCGTGTTCGGCGAGACCGTGGACGAGCGCGACCGTCGCGCGGCGCAGTCCCGCCGCGCGCCAGCGATAGAGCGGCAGCGCGAGGCTGTCGCGCGTGAGCGCTTCTGACCGGTGTGGACTTGGTGCAACGGCAGAGGGAACAGCCTGGGAGGTCTCCATAGACTATCGTCCGATTATTATTGGGGTGCGCACGATCATAGCGGCACCTGCAGAACCGACCCCATCTGATTCGCTCGAGCAATCCTCTAATTCCTGCCCGTTATGAAAGTCGCTGAAACGATTATTAAAGGATATGACGCGGCTGCGGTAAAATCGCCGGCTCAAATCCAATAAAAGTCACGGCGGCCGGTGCCTTGGGCGTGCGACGCCCGCTGGCAAGTCCGCCGTTTCGTTTTTCATGATCGAACTACGCAATCTTTCACAGCGTTTTCCGGGGCCACGGGGCTGGGTCGAGGCGCTGCACAACGTCAATCTGTCGATTCCTCAGGGCGAGGTGTTCGGCATCATCGGGCGCAGCGGTGCGGGCAAGAGCACGCTGGTGCGCACGATCAATCTGCTGACGCGTCCGACGGAAGGCAACGTCGTCGTCGACGGCCGCGATCTCACGACGCTGCCCGCCGCGCCACTGCGCGAAGCGCGCCGCGAGATCGGCATGATCTTCCAGCACTTCAACCTGCTGTCGTCGCGCACGGTGTTCGAGAACGTCGCGCTACCGCTCGAACTCGCGGGCATGAAGCGCGCGGAAATCGAGGCGCACGTGCTGCCGCTGCTCGAACTGGTCGGCCTGTCCGCGCAGAAGGATCGCTATCCGTCGCAGATCAGCGGCGGGCAGAAGCAGCGCGTCGGCATTGCGCGCGCGCTTGCGAGCAAGCCGAAAGTGCTGCTGTCCGACGAAGCGACTTCCGCGCTCGATCCCGAAACGACGCGCGCGATTCTCGATTTGCTCAAGCGCATCAACCGCGAACTGAAGCTGACCATTGTGCTGATTACGCACCAGATGGAAGTGATCAAGCAGGTGTGCGATCGCGTCGCCGTGCTCGACAACGGCCGTGTGGTCGAAGAGGGCAAGGTCATCGACGTGTTCCTGCAGCCGCATCACGAAGTCACGCGCGCGCTGATCGGCGACGTGATCGCACAGGAGCTGCCGCCCGCGCTGAAGGCGCGCGTCGCCGAGCGTCTGAAGACGGGCAGCGGCCATCTGCTGCGGCTCGCGTTCACGGGCTCGGGCGTCGATCAGCCAATTCTCTCGGAGACGATTCGCCGCTACGAACTGGACTTCAACATCCTGCACGGCCAGATCGATGAGATTCAGGGGCAGGCGTTCGGCTCGCTCGCGGTGCTTGCGGGCGGCGAACCAGCGAAGGTGGCGCAGGCAATGACGTTCCTGCGCGAACAGGGCGTGGTGGTGGAGGAGTTGTCGTATGTTGAGTGAAATGTTCGATATGTTCGTGCAGTCGTTCTGGGAGACGCTGATCATGGTCGGCATCTCGGGACTGATCGGCGCGGCCGTCGGTCTGCCGCTCGGCGTAGCGCTCTATCTGACGGATCGCCAGGGCGTGATGCAGAACCTGCCGTTCAATCGCGCGATGGGCGTCGTCGTCAATGCCGTGCGCTCGGTGCCGTTCATCATTCTGCTCGTCGCGGTGATTCCCTTTACGCGTCTCGTCGTCGGTTCGTCGATCGGCACGGCAGCCGCCGTCGTGCCGCTGACGATCGCGGCTGCGCCGTTCATCGCGCGGCTCGTCGAAACGGCGCTGCGCGAAGTCGATCGCGGGCTGATCGAAGCCGCGCAGGCAATGGGTGCGACCAACTCGCAGATCGTCTTCAAGGTGCTGCTGCCGGAATCGCTGCCGGGCATCGTCGCCGGTCTGACGATCACGTTCGTGTCGCTGGTCGGCTATTCGGCGATGGCGGGCGCGATCGGCGGCGGCGGTCTGGGCGATCTGGGCATCCGCTACGGATATCAGCGTTTTCTGCCGGAAGTGATGGTGACGGTCGTCGTGATCCTGATCGTTTTCGTGCAACTGGTGCAGTCGTTCGGGGATTGGCTCGTGCGTCGCTTGAGTCACAAATGAGCCACAAATAAATAACTTCAACAGATAAAAGGTTTGGTCTTATGCAACGTCGTTTCATTTTCAAGCTGGCAGCCGCGTTTAGCGCGGTGACCCTGCTGGGCGCATCGCAACTCGCATTCGCCGACGAATCGATCAAGGTCGGCGTGACGGGCGGCCCGCACGCGCAACTGATGGACGTCGTGAAGACGGTTGCGGCGAAGAACGGCCTGAACATCAAGGTCATCGAGTTCTCGGACTATGTGCAGCCGAATGCGGCGCTCGCGGGCGGCGATCTCGACGCGAACAGCTACCAGCACGACCCGTATCTGCAGGCGCAGGTGAAGGACCGCGGCTACAAGCTGATCAAGGTCGCCGATACAGTGACATTCCCGATGGGCATCTATTCGAAGAAGATCAAGTCGCTGGCCGAGTTGCCCAACGGTGCGAAGATCGCCGTGCCGAACGATCCGACCAACGGCGGCCGCGCCTTGCTGCTGCTGCAGAAGCAGGGCTTGATCAAGTTGCGCGCCGACGCGGGCCTGAAGGCGACGCCGCTCGACATCGCCGAGAACCCGAAGAAGCTGAAGATCGTCGAACTCGATGCCGCGCAGATTCCGCGCTCGCTTGGCGACGTCGACGCGGCCGCCATCAACACGAACTTCGCGATGGAAGCCGGTCTGAAGCCGAAGCAGGATGCAATTGCGATCGAAGACCCGAAGGGGCCGTACGTGAACATCATTGCGATCCGCGAGGCGGACCGCAACAAGCCGTGGGTGGCGAAGCTGATCGCGGCTTACCACTCGCCGGAAGTGAAGCAGTACATCGAAAGCAGGTTTGGCGGCGCGGTGATCGCGTCCTGGTGATGGCCGGTCGAATCGCGTAGGCGCGGGCGTGCTGCCTGCGTCGATGCGATTGCGCAGACTTATCGGTGAGAACCCGGACTTGGCCTCCGGGTTTTTTCCGGTTTAGAATAGCACGACCGTTCGCTATTTCCGTCACCCTGTCGGGGAGCGATATCCTCAACACCAAGCAATCCCGGAGCGGCTGTCGCAGAGGCTGTCGCTATAATGTCCGTCGGGTTGACGTATTCGTAACTTTGGAGCGTGTGCATGAAAATCCTGGTGCCAGTCAAGAGAGTGGTTGACTACAACGTGAAGGTCCGCGTGAAGTCGGACAACACGGGCGTCGACATTGCCAATGTGAAGATGTCGATGAATCCGTTCGACGAAATCGCCGTCGAAGAAGCCGTGCGTCTGAAGGAAGCGGGCGTGGCGACGGAAGTGATCGCCGTGTCGGCAGGTGTGACGCAATGTCAGGAAACGCTGCGCACGGCGCTGGCGATCGGCGCGGACCGCGCGATCCTGATCGAATCGAATGAAGACCTGCAGCCGCTGGCTGTTGCGAAGCTGCTCAAGGCGCTGGTCGACAAGGAGCAGCCGCAGCTGGTGATTCTCGGCAAGCAGGCCATCGACGACGACTCCAATCAGACAGGCCAGATGCTGGCTGCTTTGGCGAATCTGCCGCAGGCGACATTTGCATCGAAGGTTGTCGTCGCTGACGGCAAGGCAACCGTGTCGCGCGAAGTCGATGGCGGCGCGGAAACGCTGTCGCTGAAGCTGCCCGCAGTGGTGACGACCGATCTGCGCCTGAACGAGCCGCGTTATGTGACGCTGCCGAACATCATGAAGGCGAAGAAAAAGCCGCTGGAAACCGTGAAGCCGGAAGATCTGGGCGTCGATGTCACGCCGCGTCTGAAGACGCTGAAGGTCAGCGAGCCGCCGAAACGCTCGGCTGGCGTGAAGGTCGCCGACGTGAAGACGCTGGTCGAGAAGCTCAAGACGGAAGCCAAGGTGCTTTGATTTTTCGGGCACACGGAGACGAATGAAATGACGATTCTGGTAATTGCTGAACACGACAACGCGGCGCTCAAGGCAGCGACGCTGAATACGGTGGCTGCCGCGCAGAAGATTGGCGGCGACGTGCATGTGCTGATCGCTGGCCACAACGCGCAAGGCGCGGCGGATGCGGCCGCGAAGGTGGCGGGCGTCGCGAAGGTGCTGCTGGCTGACGCGCCGCAACTGGCCGAAGGCCTCGCGGAAAACGTCGAGGCGACGGTGCTGACGCTTGTGCAAGACCCGGCGAAGGATTATTCGCATATCCTCGCGCCCGCTACGGCCTACGGCAAGAACATCGCGCCGCGTATCGCCGCGAAGCTCGACGTCGCGCAGATCAGCGACATCACGGCCGTCGATTCGGCCGATACCTTCGAGCGCCCGATCTACGCGGGCAACGCGATCGCGATCGTGCAATCGGCTGACCCCATCAAGGTCATCACGGTTCGCGCGACGGGCTTCGATCCTGTTGCAGCGGAAGGCGGCAGCGCAGCGGTCGAGAAGATCGAAGCCGCGGCTGATTCCGGCATGTCGCAGTTCGTGAGTCGTGAAGTCACGAAGCTCGACCGTCCGGAACTGACGTCGGCGAACATCATCGTGTCGGGTGGCCGGGGTCTGGGCAGCGGCGAGAACTACAACAAGGTTCTCGAGCCGCTCGCCGACAAGCTCGGCGCGGCAATGGGTGCATCGCGCGCAGCCGTCGATGCGGGTTACGTGCCCAACGACTATCAGGTCGGTCAAACCGGCAAGATCGTCGCGCCGCAGCTGTATATCGCGGTCGGCATCTCGGGTGCAATTCAGCATCTGGCCGGCATGAAGGACTCGAAGGTCATCGTCGCGATCAACAAGGACGAAGAAGCGCCCATTTTCAGCGTCGCAGATTACGGTCTGGTCGGCGATCTGTTCGCCGTCGTGCCCGATCTGGTGAAGGAACTCGGCTGATCGAACGACGCGCCGTCTGAGGGCGCGCGACACCAGGAAAGAGGCGCGAGGATGAAAAATCCAGCGCCTCTTTTTTCATTTGAGCCAGGGAGGAGACACACCATGAGCTACACGGCACCCATCAAGGACATGATGTTCGTGATGCAGGAACTGGCCGGACTGGACGATATCGCCGCGCTGCCCGGACTCGAGGAGGCGAACGCGGATACCGCACAGGCCGTACTCGAAGAATCCTCGAAACTGTGCGGCGAAGTGCTGGCGCCGCTGAACGTCGAAGGCGACCGCAATCCGAGCAGCTGGAAGGACGGCAAGGTCACGGCAACGCCCGGTTTCGCCGATGCATTCCGTCAGTTCGCGGCAGGCGGCTGGCAAGGCGTGCAGCATCCCGTCGAATACGAAGGCCAGGGCCTGCCCAAGCTGATCGCGACGGCCTGCATCGAGATGCTCAATGCGTCGAACCTGTCGTTCGCGCTGTGTCCGTTGCTGACGGATGGCGCCATCGAGGCGCTGCTCACCGCCGGCAGCGAAGAACAGAAACAGACCTACGTGCCGCGCCTGATTTCCGGCGAATGGACGGGCACGATGAACCTCACCGAGCCGCAGGCGGGCTCCGATCTCGCGCTGGTGCGCACGCGCGCCGAGCCGCAGGGCGACGGTTCGTTCAGGATCTTCGGCACGAAGATCTTCATCACGTGGGGCGAGCATGACATGGCGGACAATATCGTCCATCTGGTGCTTGCGCGCACGCCGGACGCGCCTGAGGGCGTGAAGGGCATTTCGCTGTTCCTCGTGCCCAAGTTCCTCGTCAACGACGACGGCTCGCTGGGCGAGCGCAACGACGTGCATTGCGTGTCGATCGAACACAAGCTCGGTATCAAGGCGAGCCCGACAGCCGTTCTGCAATTCGGCGATCACGGTGGCGCAATCGGTCAGCTGATCGGCGAAGCGAATCGCGGCCTCGAATACATGTTCATCATGATGAACGCGGCGCGTTTCGCCGTCGGCATGCAGGGCGTGGCCGTCGCGGATCGTGCGTATCAGAAGGCCGTGGCGTACGCGAAAGAGCGTGTGCAGAGCCGTCCCGTCGATGGCTCGGCGAAGCAGGCCGTATCGATCATTCATCATCCGGACGTGCGCCGCATGCTCTCGACGATGCGCGCGCTGACGGAAGCGTCGCGCGCACTCGCGTATGTCGCCGCATCGCACAGCGATATCGCGCACCACCACGCCGACGAAGCGACACGCGCCGGGCATCTCGCGATCTACGAATACCTGGTGCCGGTCGTGAAGGGCTGGAGCACGGAGCTTTCCGTCGATGTGGCGAGTCTCGGCGTGCAGGTGCATGGCGGCATGGGCTTCATCGAGGAAACGGGCGCGGCGCAGTATTACCGCGACGCGCGCATCCTGCCGATCTACGAAGGCACGACGGCGATTCAGGCGAATGATCTGATCGGGCGCAAGACGCTGCGCGACGGCGGCGCGGTGGCAAACAGGCTGCTCGCGGACATCGCACAGACCGTCGAAGCGCTGAAGCAGCACAAGGGCGCGGCCTTCGAGTCGATGCAGAAGCACCTGTCGCGCGGCCATGATGCGTTGCAATCGACGGTGGCGTTCGTCCTGGCGAATGCGAAGAGCGATCCGAACGCGGTGTTTGCGGGCAGCGTGCCGTATCTGAAGCTCGCGGGCATCGTGCTCGGCGGCTGGCAGATGGCGCGCGCGATGCTGGCCGCGCAGGCGAAACTCAACGACGACGCCTCGTTCTACAGCGCAAAAATCGCGACGGCGCAGTTCTTCGCGGAACACGTGCTGCCGCAGGCCGTGGCGCTGGAAGCATCGGTCGTCAGCGCAAACGGCGGCGAAGGGATGCTGGCGCTGCACGAAGACCAGTTTTAACAAGGCCGCGCATGCAGCAAACAAAAACGGCGCTCAAAGGCGCCGTTTTTGCATCAAAAAGCAGTCGCGAAATCAGGCATAAGCGGGACGCGTCTGACCCGCCGTTTCGCCGAGATAGCGGTGCACCGACAGATCGCCCGACTGGATCGCGGGACGCTTGCCCGAAATCAGATCGGCGAGCAATTGACCCGAGCCGCACGACATCGTCCAGCCGAGCGTGCCGTGTCCCGTATTCAGGAACAGGTTCGACACAGGCGTGCGGCCGACGATCGGCGTGCCGTCCGGCGTCATCGGACGCAGACCCGTCCAGAACGTCGCCTTCGATGTATCGCCGCCGCCCGGGAACAGGTCGTTGACGCACATTTCGAGCGTTTCGCGGCGCGCCTGCTTCAGCTTCTTGTCGAAGCCGACGATCTCCGCCATCCCGCCGACGCGGATCCGGTCGTCGAAGCGCGTGATCGCGATCTTGTAGGTCTCGTCGAGCACCGTCGACACCGGCGCGGACTTCGCATCGACGATCGGCGCCGTGATCGAGTAACCCTTGAGCGGATACACGGGAATCTTGACGAGGCCTGACAGGAACTCCGTCGAGTACGAGCCGAGCGCGACGACGAAGCTGTCCGCGCGCACCAACTCACTGCCGCACTTCACGCCGGCGATGCGGTCGCGTTCCATCGCGAGTGCGTCGATCGGCGTGTTGTAGCGGAACTTGACGCCCAGATGTTCGGCGAGCGCGGCAAGGCGCGTCGTGAACAACTGGCAGTCGCCCGTTTCGTCGCCGGGCAGACGCAGGCCGCCCGTCAGTTTGTGCGACGTCGCGGCGAGCGCCGGTTCGGCGCGTGCGAGATCGGCGGGCATCAGCAGTTCATACGGCACGTTCGCTTCTTCGAGCACAGCGATGTCTTTCGCGGCGCCATCGAGTTGCTGCTGCGTGCGGAACAGTTGCAGCGTCCCGCCCGTGCGGCCTTCGTACTGGATGCCCGTTTCGGCGCGCAGCGCCTGCAGGCAATCGCGGCTGTATTCGGCGAGACGCACCATGCGGCCTTTGTTGACGGCATACCGCGCGGATGTGCAGTTCTGCAGCATCTGCCACATCCACTGAAGCTGGAATTGCGTGCCGTCGAGCCGGATGGCGAGCGGCGCGTGTTTCTGGAACATCCATTTGACGGCCTTCAGCGGCACGCCCGGCGCTGCCCACGGCGCGGCGTAGCCAGGCGAGATCTGGCCGGCGTTGGCGAAGCTGGTTTCGAGAGCAGGGCCGGCCTCGCGGTCGATCACCGTGACTTCGTGGCCCGCGCGCGCAAGATAATAGGCGCTCGTTACCCCAACGACGCCACTGCCCAGAACGACGACTCGCATAGCTGCTCCATAAAGGTCGAAGGGCTCGCGGCGTAGTGGAGAACCTCGCACTCGTGAATTTGTTCGATTGACGAGGTGATATGCCGGATACCCAGTGTTAACCGCTATACTATTTGTGTCGCGATAGGTTTTGTTATCGTATTTTTTGGATTTTCAGTAAATACCATGCGTACACAACGTCATCCGGTGCGAGCGCTCGACAAGCTCGACCACAAGATCCTGAAAATCCTTCAGAACGACGGCCGGATCGCGATGAAGGAGCTTTCCGAACAGGTGGGTCTGTCGGTAACGCCGTGCATCGAGCGCGTCAAGCGCATGGAGCGCGACGGCGTGATCACCGGCTACCACGCGCGCGTCAATCCCACGGAGCTGGGCGCGGCGTTGCTGGTGTTCGTCGAGATCACGCTCGATCACAAGAGCGGCAACATGTTCGACCAGTTCCGGCGCGAAGTGCAGAAGATTCCCGAGGTGCTTGAATGCCATCTGGTGTCGGGCGACTTCGACTATCTGATCAAGGCGCGCATCGGCGAGATGGCGGACTATCGAAAGCTGCTCGGCGACATCCTGCTGCAACTGCCCGGCGCGGTGCAGTCGAAGAGCTATGTCGTGATGGAAGAAATCAAGGAAACGCTGACGATCGCCGTCGGCGAATGAAGGCGCTGCGCGCCATCCGCAGTCCCTGAACCGGCCCTCAAAGTCGCGCTCGACAAAAGTCGCAAACACTGTATATTTGTACAGTATTCAGCGTTGCTTCTGACGAGTGCCGTGACCGACTACGACCGAGACATTCCCGAGTATCCAGTCGCGCCGCCTGCTCCGCGCAAAGGGCGGGGCGCGGTGACGAATCTGCAGGGCCGCTACGAGGTAGATCAGCGTGAGGCGGTCGACGACGGCTGGATTGCGCCGTCGGAGGAGGAGAGCGGACGTCCCGCGCTGCGTACACAGGTCTTTGAGGAGCGTGCGAAGAGCATCCTCACGCACAACCAGTCGCCGGACATTCCGTTCAGTGTGTCGCTGAATCCTTATCGCGGCTGTGAACACGGCTGCATCTATTGCTTCGCGCGGCCCACGCACAGCTATCTCGGCTTGTCTCCGGGGCTCGATTTCGAGAGCCGGATCTACGCGAAGGTCAACGCGCCCGAGTTGCTCGCGCGCGAAATGGCGAAGAAGTCGTATGTGCCGGAGCCGATTGCACTCGGCGTCAACACGGATGCGTGGCAGCCTGCCGAACGCGGTTTGCAACTCACGCGGCGCGTGATCCAGGTGATGAGCGACCACAATCAGGCGTTCGCGGCGATCACAAAGAATTCGCTGATCGAGCGGGACATTGATCTGCTGGCGCCGATGGCGGAGAAAGGGCTGATGATGGCGGCGATCACCATCACGACGCTCGATGCCGACATCGCGCGCACGCTCGAGCCGCGCGCGGCGACGCCAGCGCGTCGGCTGCGGACGATCCGTGCGCTGAGCGAGGCGGGCATTCCCGTGGGCGTGAGCATCGCGCCCGTGATCCCGTTCGTCACGGAGCAGGACATGGAGCGCGTGCTCGAAGCCTGCGCGGAAGCGGGCGCAATCAGTGCGAGTTACATCGTGCTGAGGCTTCCCTGGGAGGTGGCGCCGCTCTTCAAGGGCTGGCTCGACGCGCATTTCCCCGATCGCGCCGAGCGCGTGATGAACCGTGTGCGCGATATGCGGGGCGGCAAGGACTATGACCCGTCGTTTTCGACGCGCATGAAAGGCGAAGGGTTGTGGGCCGATCTGCTCAAGCAGCGTTTTGCGAACGCGGTTCGGCGGCTTGGGTTGAATGCGCGCAATCACGGCATTCTCGACATGTCGCATTTCCGACGCGTGGAGCAGCCCAAGCCCGCGGCGCCGGAAATTTCGTTGCAGATGAATCTCTTCTGAATTTTGAGCCGGCGCTTATTGTGAGATCGCTTTTGCGGCTTCGACCTGAGATTCGAAGTAGGTCTGGAACGACAGCGCGAGCCCCGTCATCAACAGGAACGCGCCGATCAGCAGCGAAAAGATCACGACGAAGATGACAGTCCAGCCGGAGCGGCTCTGTTGCCCGGTGTTTGCGTTGAACTGCGCATCCCATTTTTCGTCGGGGCGAAGGCCGTAGACGATCGCCCCGAGGAATGCTGCCAGCATCGACACGGAGCCGGGAAGCGCGAGCACCCAGCCCATGATCGCGGTGCGCTCGGTGGCGGCGAGCAGCATGAAGCCCGGAATGCCGATGAGCGTGCCAACGAGATGCGCCCAGCCCCATACGTCGCGCGGGCCATATAGATAGAAGCGGTGTGCGCCGAGCGTGCCGAAGAAAAAGGCGAGGGCGGCGGTAAGGGTCTTCGAGCGGAAGCGCGAATTGTGCGTTGCGACGGTGGCCATGAACGTGAGCGACAGGATGACGGATGGCGTGCGATGGCTGCGCATCCCGCGCACAGCCGACGCGCATTCTACGCCGCTCACTCCACGAGCAGCACATGCAACCGGTTATGCCGGGTGCTGGAAATGCCTGATGAGCGTGCGGCTGGCGCCGCGATCGCCCGGCATGGAGTCAACGCAGCAAGCAATGCGTGGCGTCGGCGCGACGGTCCCGCAGGCTGCGGCGCGAAGCTTTATTGTGAGGCCCTTCACGGCTTCCCCGGAGGGGTTGTCCGGTCTGTTTCGGCGTCGGCTGGGCCGGATTCGCGCATCCGCCGCAGCCCATGGCTCAGTTTATCCCGCTAAGTGTTTGTTGTAGTTTTGGTTTCAGGATATAATCGCGTGTTTCAGTAGTTTCGAACCCCGGTTTTCAAGGATTCTAGTATGGTCATCATCCGCTTGGCTCGTGGCGGCTCGAAGAAGCGCCCTTTCTACAACATCGTCGCAACCGATTCGCGTAGCCGTCGTGACGGCCGCTTCATCGAGCGCGTTGGCTTCTACAACCCGGTCGCTACGAAGGGTGAGTCGCTGCGTATCGCTCAAGATCGCCTGACGTACTGGCAAGGCGTTGGCGCGCAACTGTCGCCGACCGTCCAGCGTCTGGTGAAGGAAGCGCAAAAGGCGCAACCGGCTGCTTAATTGCAGTTTTTACGGTGCATCGCCGGCTCGTGCAGCAGTGGTTCTGCGCGAGTCTGAGGTGCGCAGGTTTGACGTATGCAGGCTTGAGGTTCGCTGATGTCGGAGCGTGATTCGGGTAGTTCAGGTCGCGCGAAGGCGAAAACGCAGCCAGGCGCGAAAGCGTCATTTGGTGCGTTCGTCCGCAAGCCGGTCGAGAAGGTCGTGGCGAACGCCGCAGAGGCGCAGGAAGCTCGCGCTGAGTCGGCGGAAGGCTGGCCTGAAGACGCAGTGGAAGTCGGCGCAATCGTCGACGCATACGGTCTCAAAGGTTGGGTGAAGGTGGCCGCGCACGCGGACGCCGGTCAGGGCGGCGACGCCTTGCTCAGCGCGAAGCGCTGGTGGCTCGAAAAGGGCCGCGAGCGTAAGTCGGCGCCCCGCCTGCAGTCAAAGGTTCACGGCGACAGCATCGTTGCGCAACTGGGCGGCACTGCCGACCGCGATGCTGCGTTCGCGTTGCGCGGTCACCGCGTCTACGTGCGCCGCAGCGATTTTCCTGCGCTCGGAACCGACGAATATTACTGGGTTGACCTGCTGGGCCTCGATGTCATCAATGAGGCAGGCGTTGAACTCGGCAAAGTTGCAGATCTGATCGACAACGGTGCGCAGTCAGTGTTGCGCGTCGAGTATCCGGCCACTGGCAAAGACGGCAGGCCGGTCACCGGCGAGCGCCTGATTCCATTTGTCGGTGTCTATGTCAAAACGGTGGATCAGGCGACGAAGAAGATCATCGTCGACTGGGAAGCCGATTACTAAAACGTTCGCTTCACGGAGAGAGCGATGCAGTTCGATATCGTTACGCTCTTTCCTGAAATGTTTCGCGCGCTGACCGACTGGGGCATCACGAGCCGCGCGGCGAAGCAGGAGCGTTATGGTTTGCGTACGTGGAATCCGCGCGATTTCACGACCGACAACTACCGCACAATCGACGATCGCCCGTACGGCGGCGGCCCCGGCATGGTAATGCTGGCCAAACCGCTGGAAGATGCGATCAACGCCGCGAAAGCGGCGCAGGCGGAGCAGGGCATCGGTGGCGCGCGCGTCGTGATGATGTCGCCGCAAGGCGACACGCTCAATCACGACAAGGTTATGCGCTTTGCCGCTGAGCCCGGTCTGATTCTGTTGTGCGGCCGCTATGAGGCGATCGATCAGCGTCTGATCGATCGCGTCGTCGACGAAGAAGTCAGCCTTGGCGACTTCGTGCTGTCGGGCGGCGAGTTGCCGGCCATGGCGTTGATCGACGCCGTCGTGCGACATCTGCCGGGCGTGCTGAACGATGCACAATCGGCGGTGCAGGACAGCTTCGTCGATGGTTTGCTGGATTGTCCGCACTACACGCGTCCCGAGGAATACGACGGCGTGCGTGTGCCTGATGTGCTGCTCGGCGGCCATCATGCGGAAATCGAGCAATGGCGGCGGCGCGAGGCATTGCGCAACACGTTGCACAAGCGGCCTGATCTGATCGTTCAGGCCAGAAAGAACAAGTTGTTGAGCCGTGCCGACGAGGCGTGGCTCGCAAATCTCGCGAAGGACGCATCGAAGCCTTGAGCTTCGGGCTGTGACGCGGGATTCAGGCGGAACCGCCCATGCGTGGCCGGTTCCTGATGTGAACCCATCCTCTATCGGGGCCGTAGCCGGGCGCGAAGCGCGAGGCAGGTACGAACGCCGACAAGATGGCATTAGGAGTCAGTGATGAATCTGATTGCAAAACTCGAGCAGGAAGAAATCGAGCGCGCGCTCGCAGGCAAAACCATTCCCGAATTCGCTCCCGGCGATACGGTGATCGTGAGCGTTAACGTGGTTGAAGGTAACCGCAAGCGCGTTCAGGCCTACGAAGGCGTCGTGATCGCGAAGCGTAACCGTGGCCTCAACTCGTCGTTCATCGTCCGCAAGATTTCGTCGGGCGAAGGCGTTGAGCGTACGTTCCAGACGTATTCGCCGCTGCTGGCAAGCATCGTCGTGAAGCGTCGTGGCGATGTGCGTCGTGCAAAGCTGTACTACCTGCGCGAGCGTTCGGGCAAGTCGGCTCGAATCAAAGAGAAGCTGGTGTCGAAAGACCGCGCTGCTCAAGCGTAAATGCTGTAAGAAAAAGCACCCCTCGCGGGTGCTTTTTTGTTTGCCAGGTCAAAATAGCGTTATGTCCCACGAGCGCTCGTTTCGAGACTTCCATTGACCGCGCCTTCCCGTCCTTCCCGTCCCGTTTTTGACCCCGAGAGCTTGCCTGTCGAACCGGCAGACGTCGATCTGCCCGCCATCGCGCCCGATCGTCTGACACCCGAGCGCTTGCGCGCGCGCTTCGAACAAAATTTGCCCTGGGAGCAGGAATCGCGCGAAGTGCGCTGGCGCGAAACGGGCGATCCGCGGGTGGCAGCCGTGCTCGTACCGCTCGTCGTGCGTGAAGAAGAGCTTACTGTGCTGCTCACGCAACGCACCGCACATCTGAACGATCACGCAGGCCAGGTCAGTTTCCCCGGCGGACGACACGAACCGCACGACGCCACAACGACGGCAACGGCGTTACGCGAAGCACAGGAAGAAGTGGGACTGGAGCCGTCGCGAGTCGAGGTGCTCGGCTCATTGCCGGAATATCTGACGGGCACGGGGTTCCGCGTGACGCCTGTCGTCGGTCTCGTGCATCCGCCGTTTACGGTGCAGGCCGACACCTTCGAGGTCGCGGAAATCTTCGAAGTCCCGCTGCGCTTCCTGATGGATCCGAAGAACCACGAAGTGCGCGTGCTGACATGGGAAGGCGGCGATCGTCGTTTTTTTGCAATGCCCTATCCGCGCGGCACGCCAGGCGGAACAGGCGCCGATTACTTCATCTGGGGCGCAACGGCAGGCATGTTGCGCAATTTCTATCGCTTCCTCGCCGCTTGACGGATAGCAGCGCAACGAGCACACGGATCGGCTGTATTACGTTTGCATTGCAGGGACTCAGCCTCATCCGACCCTGTGCTATCGTAATGACCAATTCCGCTCATCGGACCAGATCGGCCGGCATACACTGCCCGGCAAGAACTCGAATAGCACGGCGTCTCGCATGACTTTTTTCTCCGTATTGTTGGCCCTCATCCTCGAACAGGTGCGCGCGCTGTCGCCGAACAACCCGGTGTCGGCGCTCCTTCAATACCATGCGGAGTCGACTGCGCACGGCTTCGATGCGGGCAAGGAAAAGCACGGCTTTCTCGCGTGGCTCGTGGTCGTGCTGCCGTGGACGCTCGTCACGGGCCTGATCTACTTCGTGCTGTACGAAATTCACTTTGTGCTCGCGTTCCTGTGGAACGTCGCGGTGCTGTACTTCACGCTCGGCTTCCGGCAGTTCAGCCACTATTTCACCGATATCCATCTGTCGCTGAACAACGATGACGTGCCGCGCGCGCGTGAAATCCTCAACGAATGGACGGGCCTCGACACCGTCGACATGCCCGTCAGCGAGATTGTGCGTCACACGCTGATCCACGCCGTCGTCGCGTCGCATCGGCATGTGTTCGGCGTATTCTTCTGGTTCCTGATTCCCGTCGGTCCCGCGGGCGCGGTGCTGTATCGCACGGCCGAGTATCTGGCGCGCACGTGGTCGAAGCCCACCGACGAACGGACCGTTGCGTTCTCCAACTTCGCGCAGCGCGCGTTCTTCGTGATCGACTGGATTCCGGCGCGTTTGACGTCGCTCGGTTTTGCGATCGTCGGCAATTTCGAGGACGCGATTTATGCATGGCGCAACCACGCGCGTCAGTGGCCCGATGCGAACGACGGCGTGCTGCTCGCCGCCGGCAGCGGTGCGCTGGGCGCGCGGCTGGCAGGTCCGCTCGCCGAAGTGTCGAGCCTCGATGCACTGGCGACGGGCGACGGCGGCCCGATGCCTGTCGGCGACGATTGCACGCCTCGCACGCTGCAATCGGCAGTGGGGCTGGTGTGGCGGGCCGTCATTCTGTGGATGATCCTGCTGCTGATGTTGACGATCGCCGTCTGGCTCGCCTGAAGGCGGTCTTATCTAACGCGGCGCTCAGCCACCCAGAGGATCGCGCGCCGTTCCGCAGTTCCAGCACACGGTGAACTGCGCTTCGAGCATTTCACCGCACTGCGCGCAGCGCCAGCGGGGTGCATCGGCTGCCGGTCCGCTGCGAGCCGCATCGATCAGCCTTCTTGCCAGCGCTTCGTCGCGGTCGTCGACGAGCCATAACTCCGGCGCGCACTGATCCGCCGGAATCTCACCGATCGCGCCGCTCAGATAGCGGTTATGCAGTTCGCACGCGATACCCGCTGCCGCCAGCACGTTGATCCAATGCTGCCCGATCACGACGTTGGGCGCGCGCATCAGCTTCATCATGATCTTGGTCAGCGGACGATCTGGCTCGCCTCGTGCACGAGCTGCGCATAGAGCGCGTGTCGCTCTTTTGCGATGCGGCCACCGGCGACCGCTTCGAGAATCGCGCAGCCGGGCTCGTGCAGATGATGGCAGTTGTAGAAGCGGCAATTCGGCAACAGCGGTCTGAACTCCGGAAACGCGCGTTCGAGTTTGCCTTCCGTCAGATGATGCAGGCCGAATTCCTGGAAGCCGGGTGAATCGATCAGCGCGCCTTCGACGCCCGGAAGCGGGTAGAGGCGTGTGAACGTGGTCGTATGACGGCCGCTGTTGAGCGCCGTCGAAATCTCGCGCGTCGCGACTTCGGCGTCGGGAATCAGCAGATTGACGAGCGTCGACTTGCCCATGCCCGATTGGCCGAGCAGCAGCGTCGAATGGCCGTGCAAGTGTTCTTCGAGCGTCGCGCGTGCGGCATCGGGCTGCCCCTTGATCGAGACTTCGAGCACCGTGTAGCCCAGCTCGCGATACAGCTCGAGCCGCTTGCGCGCGAGCGGCAGCGCAGCCTCGACGTCAATCTTGTTCAGCACGATCAGCGGTTTCAGCTCGTTCTCTTCAGCTGCGACGAGCGCGCGGCCGAGCAGGTCTTCGCTGAAGTGCGGCTCAGTGGCGAGCACGATCAGCAGTTGATCGAGGTTCGCCGCGAAGAGTTTCGACTTGTACTGATCCGAGCGATACAGCAAATTGCGCCGCTCGCCAATCTCGACGATCACGCCCTGGTCGGCGGACGTCGGCTCATACAGCACCTGATCGCCGACGGCGATCTCGCTGCGCTTGCCGCGCGGGAAGCATTGCAGGATCGGTCCGCCGTCTTCGGGCGCGACGATATAGTGGCGGCCATGCGCGGCGATCACGAGGCCGCGTACGCGGTCCTGCGCGCGGTCGCTGGCGGCGGCGCGCAATGCTTTCGGGGAACGGCCGCTCATGCGTGACGCAGCAGCCGGTCGATCCGCTGCGACGCGGGCGGGTGCGAGTAGTAGAACGCGGTATAAAGCGGGTCGGGCGTGAGCGTCGATGCGTTGTCTTCGTACAGCTTGACGAGCGCGTTGACGAGATCTTTCGCATCGGTCTGCGTCGCGGCGAAGGCGTCGGCTTCGAACTCGTGCTTGCGCGAACTCAGGCTGCCGAGCGGCGTCACGAAGAACAGGAACACGGGCACGGCGAGGAAGAACAGCACGAGGGCGAGGCCGTCGTTGCTGCCCGTCATCGACGGACGCACGCCGAGTCCTTCGAAGAACCACGTGCGCTGTGCGAGCCAGCCGAGCAGCGCGAGCATCGCGAGGCTGATCAGGAAGGTGACGATCATCCGCTTGATCACGTGGCGGCGCTTGAAGTGACCGAGTTCGTGTGCGAGTACCGCTTCGATCTCGCTGCCTGACAGGCGCGAGAGCAGCGTGTCGAAGAACACGATGCGTTTCGACGAGCCGAAGCCTGTGAAATAGGCGTTGCCGTGCGCGGAGCGGCGGCTGCCGTCCATCACGAACAGGCCTTTGGCCGCGAAGCCGCAACGCTTCATCAGCGCGTCGATGCGCTGCACGAGCGCCTCGTCCTTGAGCGGCTCGAACTTGTTGAACATCGGCGCGATGAAGGTGGGATACAGGATCAGCACGAGCATCTGGAACACGACCCAGACGACCCACGTCCACCACCACCAGTAGGTGCCCGCCTGGTTCATCAGCCACAGCACGACGAACAGCAGCGGCAGGCCGAACGCGGCGCCGAGCAGCACGCCCTTGATGCGGTCGGCGAAAAAGATGCGCTTCGTCATCCGGTTGAAGCCGAAGCGTTGTTCGACCACGAACTGGCGGTAATAGTCGAACGGCAGGTCGATCACGCTCGTGATCGCGATGACGGCCGCCACCAGCGCAATCTGGCCGATATAGCCGCGCCCGAGCCAGTCGCCGATTGCGAGATCGAGCGCCTGCACGCCGCCCAGCAGCGTGAGCGCAATCAGCACGGCCGCGCCGACGACGATCTCGGCCATCGTCAGCCGCGTGCGCTCGACGGTGTAATCGGCGGCGCGCTGGTGCGCCGTCAGGGCGATCGTGCCCGAGAACTGCTGCGGCACGCTGTCGCGATGCGCCGCCACGAAGCGGATCTGTCGCGACGCGAGCCAGAGCTTCGTGCCGACCATCGCCACCACGGCGATCACGAACAGAACGGTGAAGTACAGAGTAGGCATCCGGGGAATCCGTGGGTGGTTCTATGCGAGAATTATATGTTTGTTCCCGCCTGCGGGCGGGAACGCGCCATCCAAATCAGGGTTGCCTCAATGACTGACATTATCGAATCCGTCGACCAGCCGCTCGCGCGCACCGACATGAATCTCGTCTGGCTCGACATGGAAATGACGGGGCTCGATCCCGATAACGACCGCATCATCGAAATCGCCGTCGTCGTCACCAACTCGACGCTCGACAAAATGGTCGAAGGCCCTGTACTGGCGATCCATCAGAGCGACGAAACGCTCGGCAAGATGGACGACTGGAACAAGAACACGCACGGCCGTTCGGGGCTGATCGACCGTGTGCGCGCGTCGACGGTGACGGAAGCGGATGCGACCGCGCAGATCCGCGAATTCCTGGGCCAGTACGTGCCGCCTGGCAAGTCGCCGATGTGCGGCAACTCGATCTGCCAGGACCGCCGTTTCATGGCGCGCTGGATGCCCGAACTGGAAACGTTCTTCCATTACCGCAACCTCGACGTCAGCACGCTGAAGGAACTGTGCCGCCGCTGGCAGCCCGCCATCTACAAGGGCTTCCAGAAGCGCGCGATGCATACGGCGCTCGCTGACATCCACGAGTCCATCGACGAACTGCGCTACTACCGCGAGCATTTCCTGGTCCCGGCGGCGAACGCAGCCGACGCGCCTTCCGCGGACGCCAGCGCGAAGTAACGTTTCAGCCCTGGCGCGGAGCGCGCACGGCGCTCTTCGGCCGGAACGCCGCCACGACGGCGGCGTTCGTCTCGACGTACGGGCCGCCGATCAAATCGATGCAATACGGCACGGCGGCGAAAATGCCCGGCACCTTCACTTTCCCTTCCGCATCGCGCAGGCCTTCCAGCGTTTCCTTGATCGACTTCGGCTGCCCCGGCAGATTGATGATCAGCGCGGCGCGTTCCGCCGTCTCGCGGATCACCGCGACCTGACGCGACAGGATGGCCGTCGGCACGAAGTTCAGGCTGATCTGCCGCATCTGCTCGCCGAAACCGGGCATTTCCTTCGTACCGGCCGCCAGCGTCGCCTCGGGCGTCACGTCGCGGCGCGCGGGGCCCGTGCCGCCCGTGGTCAGCACCAGATCGCAACCGGCTTCGTCGACGAGTTCGATCAGCGTCTTCGTGATGGTCGGCGCGTCGTCCTGAATCAGCCGCGTTTCGGTGCGAAACGGCGAGGCCAGTGCGCCGCCGAGCCACTCCTGCAGCGACGGAATGCCCTTGTCCTCATAGACGCCCGTGCTTGCGCGATCGCTGATCGACACGAGGCCGACGATCAGTTCGTCGGGATGATTACGCGTGGGAATCGTCATCGTCGTCGTCCGGCTCGTCGGAATCGTGGATGTCGTCGTCACTGCCTGCACCGTCGGCGTTCTTGATCCACTGGAACAGCTCGCGGAAATAACGCGGCGCCTTGTCTTGCTGCGCTTCCTTGCGGGCATTGCGGATCAGCGTGCGGCCTTCCTGCGGGTCGGCGGCAGGGTGCTGGCGGATGAATTCCGTCAGTGCGGCGTCGTCGGCGAGCAGTTGTTCGCGCGTGCGCTCGATCCAGTGCAGGCGCGCCGTCTCCGCCTTGTTGACGCCCTTGTACTTGTCGAGCGCTTCGCGCAGCGCAGCCGTTTCGCCGTCCGTCAGGCCGCGCATCACCTTGCCGACATATTGCATCTGGCGGCGCTTGCCTTCGTGGTCGGTGATGCGGCGCGCTTCGCGCACGGCTTCGTCGAGCGATTCGGGCAGCGGCATGCGTTTGAGCGCGTCTTTCGGCAGCGCGACAATCTCTACGCCCAGCTCCTGCAGCGCGTGCATGTCGCGCTTCAGTTGCGATTTACTGGGACGGTCATACCCGTTGTCGTCGACGACGGCTGCGGGTTCCATGGGTTGAATGCGGGTTTTGCGTGTCATGCGCGATATTGTAGCTCGCCGGACCGCGGCGGCCGGACGAGATGCGGGCGGCCGGAAGGCATAGGCGCAAAGCACATGCGAATGCCAGGTACGTCAGCGTAGAGCTTGCTATGATCGCGGGATGCGTCGGCGCACAGGCCGGCTGGATACAGCGCTTGCAACGACGAACTCTCGCGGGCTTCGGCCCGGACGGCACCGCAACTCAGGACGGCAAACGACAATGGCAGCAGACACGGAAGCCCGGCAACGCTTTTTCCCCCATACGCAGGACGAACTGAAGGAAATCGCCTCCGACATTCTTCGTCACGCGAAGTCGCTCGGCGCAAGCGACGCGGCCACTGAAATCTCGGAAGGCGACGGCCTGTCCGTTTCCGTGCGGCGCGGCGAAGTCGAGACGATCGAGCACAACCGCGACAAGATGGTCGGCGTGACGGTCTTCATCGGCAACAAGCGGGGCAATGCGAGCACGTCCGACTTTTCGTCCGAGGCGCTGAAGGACACGGTGATGGCCGCGTACAACATCGCGCGCTTCACGGCGGAAGACGACTGCGCGGGCCTCGCGGAAGAAGAGCTGCTGGAAACCGAGCCGCGCGATCTCGACCTGTATCACCCGTGGAATCTGGACCCTGACGAAGCCGTCGAACTGGCTCGCCGCGCGGAAGACGCCGCGTTCGCAACGAACCCGATGATCAGGAATTCGGAAGGCGCGAGCGTATCGGCGCAGCATTCGCAGTTCGTGCTCGGCACGTCGCGTGGATTCCTGGCGGGCTATCCGTATTCGCGTCATTACATTGCGTGTGCGCCGATCGCGGGCAGCGGCCGCAACATGCAGCGCGATGACTGGTACACGAGCAAGCGCAGCGCGGGCGAGCTCGCAGATCCTGAAGCCGTCGGCCGCTATGCCGCGGAGCGCGCGCTTGCGCGCATGGGCGCGCGCGGTCTGGATACGCGCAAGGTGCCCGTGCTGTTCGAGGCGCCGCTCGCGGCGGGTTTGCTCGGCGCGTTCGTGCAGGCGACGAGTGGCGGCGCGCTGTATCGCAAGACGTCGTTTCTCGTCGACAGCCTGGGCAAGCCGGTGTTTGCGCCGCATGTGCAGGTGGTTGAAGATCCGCACGTGCCGCGCGCGATGGGCAGCGCACCGTTTGACGAAGAGGGCGTACGTACGAAGCAGCGTTCGGTAGTGAAGGACGGGGTCGTCGAGGGCTATTTTCTGTCGACGTACTCGGCGCGCAAGCTCGGCATGCCGACGACGGGTAACGCGGGCGGCTCGCATAACCTTTCGCTTCGCAGTTCGCTGACTCGAGACTCCGATGATTTCGAAGAGATGCTGCGGAAGCTGGGCACCGGGCTTTTGCTGACTGAGTTGATGGGCCAGGGCGTCAACTA
This sequence comes from Paraburkholderia azotifigens, assembly GCF_007995085.1. Classification (GTDB taxonomy): domain Bacteria; phylum Pseudomonadota; class Gammaproteobacteria; order Burkholderiales; family Burkholderiaceae; genus Paraburkholderia; species Paraburkholderia azotifigens. Next base: position 1,563,429 of record NZ_VOQS01000001.1, on the reverse strand, counting down.
CGTAACGGGCGATTATTCGCGCGGTGCGTCAGGGTTCTGGGTCGAGAACGGCAAGATCCAGTATCCCGTCGAGGAGATTACCGTGGCGAGCACGTTGCAGGAGATGTTCCGGCATGTTGTCGCTATTGGCGCGGATACTATCGTCCGCGGGACCAAGCAGACTGGCTCTGTTTTGATCGAGCGGATGACCGTCGCTGGGCAGTGAGTTTTCCTGGTCTGCGACGTAGTCGCGATTCTGGTTTTTTTTGGTTTTGGGTTTTACTGGCATTCGCGGTTTGCCTGCGCGGGGCGAAGGGGTTGTTGCTGCGCTGGCATCCGCGATTTCGTATCGGTGCTGCTAGCGTTGCCCCTGTGCGGGGCGGCACCTACTTTTCTTTGCAGCGGCAAAGAAAAGTAGGCAAAAGAAAGCCGCTCACACCGCCAGTCCTTCTTCCTGCCTGCGGGCCCCCCACGGGTCCCGCACTCCACACGGCATCGTGCTATTTCATGCGCGTTGCCAGCGCTCCTGGATTCGCATCCCCCACTTCACACTCCCGCGTCACGGACTGCGTTAGCAGAAGTCCACGGCCGCCCAGGTGGCAAACAGTGTGTAGGCCATCGCGATGGAAGTGCACCACTCCGGACTGAAAAGCGGGATCGGTGTCGTAGAAGCGCCAACGTGTGCGGCGCGACAACCTACACACAGTTTGCCACCTGGGCGGCGCAGACGATTCGCTGCCGCGGGCTGCGCTGCGGGTGATTGAAGTGGGTGATGCGCCTGCAAATGGCGCTGGCAACATGCGTGGAAAAATGAGTTGCCGTGTGGAGTGCGGGACCCGTTGGGGCCCGCAGGCAACAACCAGAATTGGCGGTGTTAGCCCGCTTTCTTTGCTTACTTTCTTTGCGGCGGCAAAGAAAGTAAGTGCCGCCCCGCACAGGGGCAACGCATGCAGCACCGATACGAAATCGCGGATGCCAGCGGGATGCCAGCGCTAAAACCCAAAACCTCAAGCGGCAACGCGCCGATAAACCACGAAGGCGTATTGAAAGTCATTAGGCTCTTTAGCCTGATGCGTCTCACGAGAGACTTCAACCCAGTGCGCCGCATCAGGCGCAGGAAACCGGGCATCGCCATCGAAGTCGGCGTGAATCTCAGTCACGATCATCTTCTCAGCGCGCAGCAAACCTTCCTCATACAACTGCGCACCGCCGATCAAAAACGCCTCAGCGGCCCCGTCGCGCGCAGCGACCGCCAACGCATCGTCGAGATTCGTCACGGTATCGCAACCCTCGAACCGCCGCGCGGCATCCCGCGTCACGACGATATTGCGCCGTCCCGGCAGCACGCGGCCAATCGATTCATGCGTCTTGCGACCCATCACGATGGGCGCGCCCATCGTCGTGCGCTTGAAGAAAGCGAGGTCTTCGGGAAGCCGCCAGGGCAGCTGGTTGTCGCGGCCGATCACGCCATTGCGGGCGCGAGCGACGATCAGGGTGAGCGTCGTCATGCGAGTGAGAATCGGGTAAGAAACAAGGTAAGAAGCGAAGTAAAAGCAAACGCCGATTCTACCCGACAGCATGTCCTGTCCAGCCTGACATAAAGATCGCGCGGACGCGCAGGCAAAAAGCTATTCCCGCGCGTCGCCATCGCCGCGATACGCCGCGCCCTTGCCATCCCCCTTGTCGTCGCTCGACACATCCCGCAAGCCGTGCGCGCCCATCAGCCGGTACAGCGTCACGCGCGAAATCCCCAGATCGGCGGCCGCCTCGTTGAGCCGGTGCCGGTGCCGCAGCAGCGCGACTTCGATCGCGCGCTTTTCGGCCACTTCGCGCGCCTGCGCGAGACTCATCGTCTGCTGCTCGCTGAACTGCGCGAGGTCGAGATCCTCCGAAGAGATCAGCTTGTTCTCCGCCATCACGATCGCCCGCCGCACGCGGTTGATCAGCTCGCGCACGTTGCCCGGCCAGTGGTAGTTGTACATCGCCTCGATCGCCGACGGCGTGAAGCCGCGAATCTTGCGCGCGCTGTCCGTCTTGAACTTGCCGAGGATGTGATGCGCGAGCAGCTCGATGTCCTTGCCGCGCGCCCGCAGCGGCGGCTCGTCGACGCGCAGCACGCACAGCCGGTGAAACAGATCCTGGCGGAAACGTCCTTCGCTCATCGCGCCTTCCAGATCGACGTGAGTCGCCGAAATGATGCGCACGTCGACGGGAATCGATTCGTGCCCGCCAAGACGCTCGATCTTGCCTTCCTGCAGGAAGCGCAACAGACTCGCCTGGCTTTCGAGCGGCAGATCGCCGATTTCGTCGAGAAACAGCGTGCCGCCATTGGCCGCCTCGACACGCCCGATCTTGCGCTGGTTCGCGCCCGTGAACGCGCCGCGCTCGTAGCCGAACAGCTCTGACTGCAACAGATGATGCGGAATCGCGCCGCAGTTGATCGGGATGAACGGCGCCTTGCGGCGTGGCGAGCGCTCGTGGATCGCAAGCGCCGTCAGTTCCTTGCCCGTGCCCGATTCGCCCGAAATGAACACGCTCGCGTCGGTGTTCGCGACCTTGCGGATCGTGCGGAACAGCTGCTGCATCGCTTCGCAGGTGCCCACCATCTCGTCGTCGCTGACGGCCGTCGTGTCGGGCGGCAGATCGGCGTCGCCGAGATTGATCATGCCGTACGCGTGGCCGACCAGATAGTCGATCGTCGCGTTCGCCACGGGAATCTTCACGTAGTCGAAGCAGTAATGGCGAATCAGCCGCCGCACGGCGGGATCGGCAAGCCTTTCGGGATTCGCGAGCGCGATCCAGCCGACCTGCTGCTGGCGCAGGCTCGCCTCGAGCCCCTGCAGGTCGCGCGCCGCGAAGCTCGCCATGTCGACGATGCCCGCGCACATCGTCGAGGGCTTGATGAGCTTGCCGATCTCGTGCGCCGAGCGCGCCACGAGCACGCTCCAGCCACGGCTCGTCAGATGCCCGACGAGCGCGTCGTCGGGCGTGCGCGCGGCGTACAGCAGGATGCGCGCGCCCGCCTCAGGCGCGGCGCCGCGCGGCGTGTCGACAGCCTCGGGCCGTGCGGCGGACGTTTCCGACCCCCGCGACACAGCAAGACGCAGCCCGGATCCAGCGAGCGGCGTCACGGAACTCAGATGAGAAGATTCGCGCACGATCTGCCTCGTATCGGTGTCACGTCAAAAGGTATAGGGAAAGCGCATGCCGATCACGTAGTTCGGCGCGTCGGGCGTCATGCCGATCGATACCGAACCGTTGATCGTCAGATGCTTGTTCACCACATGATTCAGGCCAAAATTCATCACGGCCGCCGTCGTCTCGCTGCCCGGCACCTTCACGTAGTCGCCGCCGGGCGCCTTCGTCTTCGATGAGGGCTGCAGCGCCAGCGTGTACGAGATGCTCGCCGAGTCCTTGTCCGAGAACGCCAGCGCGACACCCGCGCCGAGCTGGAAGATGTCGCCGAGCTTGACGGTCGCGGGCTGCGTCTGTCCGGCGATCGACGAGATATCCGCGAACGAGCGCGCGATGTTGTACGTGTAGGAGAGGCTGCCGAACAGCACGACGGGGTCGTAGGTCTTCAGCACCGACAGGCCCGCCGTCACGTTCCAGAAACCGGTGCCCGTAGGCAGCTTCGACGGCGCGACGAGGTTGGTGTTGTCGGGTTCGAGCTGCACCACCTTGAGCCCGAACGGCGACGTGCCCGTGGGCGCCTTGACGCGCAGGCTGCCGACCACGTCGGGGATGTTGTTGGTCTCCTTCAGGATCTGGTAGTAGATCCCGAAGTTGACGTCGCCGATCGCGCTCGAATTCACCGACGCGTCGGACAGCGTGTTGGCCGCGCCGCCCGCGCCGCCGACGATGAACTGGCTATGCCGGTAGACATACGGCACGTCGACGTCGACGCTCACGCGGTCCGTGAGACCGTAGCGCGTGTCGAGGTCGGCCATGATCTGGTGCGACTTGGTCTGCCCCAGATTGATGTTGCCGAGAAAGATCGCGTCGAGCGCGAGGAAGCCAGACAACTGCAATTGTCGGCGGTCGTAGTAGGTATCGCTGATGCCCCAGTCCAGCGTCAGCTTGTGATCGAAGAGGGGCGCGTGCTCGCGCTGCACGACGGCTTCTTCGGCTTGCGTGCGTACCGGCTCGGCCGCTTTCTGCGTCTGCCCGACGGCGCCTTCCGGCATGCCCGGGCCGCTTGCCTGCGCGTTCGGATTGCTGGTGCCGGGCGAGCCCGCCGCCGTCGTGCCTTCCGGCGCGGGCGGATTGACGGGCACGCCCGTCGCCGTGCCCGTCGCGTTGCCCGGCGCGGGCGCGCCCGGCGTCACCTGCGCGAGCGGCGGCAGCGGCATCGGCAGGCCGTCGGCGCCCGGCTGCTCGGCGACGGCCTCGCTCCCCGCGGGCGCGCCATAGCCCGGCGCGCCACGGCCGCGCTGCGACATTTCCAGATGCGTCACCTGCCGTTCGAGCGATTGAATCTGCCGCTGCTGCTCATCGACGACGCGCATCAGCATGTTGAGCCGGTCCTCGAGCGACTGGTTGCCGATGGACTGTGCCGAAACCCCCTGCGAGAGCGCGAACAGCATCGCGGCAGCAGGTATAGCCGCGAGCCTCATGCGCGGCTTCCTGCCTGTTGTATCGGTCATCATTGTTCTTCCCCCGGTGAAACTGGCAGCGCTTGGCTGGTTCTTATGCTTTGCGCTGCCGCTTGCAGTACGACTTCTCCTCCTGGTGACGCGGGTTGACGGGTGGCGGCCCGCCTTATCTCCTTGCATTCACCGCGTTTTGCAGGGCTTGTAGTACGCCGGCCTGGCGCAGCATCGAGGACGACATCGGCGCCGTCTGCAATGAGAGCTGCAACTGGTTGGCGACTTGCTGGTTATTGCCTGCAATCTGCAGCAGTTGTGCAATCGCGCCGGCTTGTTGCGCGTTGCCGGGTGCAATGGTCTGGGTCGCGATGCCGGCGGGCGTCTGCAGCGCGACGGTCACGCCGCCGTTGCCGAACGCGATGCCCGCCCTGACGTTGCCCGCCGCGTTCGATGCCGCCGCGCTCTGCGCATTCGTGGCGCCTGCCAGCGGTTGCGGATTGTTGTTGAAGTCGATCGTCGCCGTGTTGAAGCCGGCGTTGCGATCGCCCGCCACCTGCGTGACCTGCGATACGCCGTTGACCGCGACATGCTGGCCGCCGGCCGTCCGCGCGTTCGGGTCTGCGCCCGGATTGCCTCGGCCGTCGGTGACGCGCGCGAGCGTGCTGACGTTGGCCGTCAGCGCGTTCGCGGCATCGCGTGCAACGGAAAGACTGCCTTGCGCGAGCGCATTCGCGCCGTTCGGCAACTGCCATTGCGACAGTACGTTCAATACGAAACCGGAGATCATCTGTCCGCCCGCGCCTTTTCCGGTCTGCTGGGCGAGCACATCGTCCCCGACGCTTTGCCACTGGATCGCCGCCGGCGCCACGTCGCGGAACGTCGAAACGTCCTGCGCATGCGCGCCCGCGGCGAGGCCGCACGCCGTGGCTATCGCTGTCGCGATACACGTGCGGCCGGGCTTCGAGAGGGAGTGCTTCATGGGTGGTCAGAACAGGTCTGCCTTGATAAAGCCGTATTCGACAAAAGGAGTCGCGGCCGTGCCGTTGGCGAGCGCGCGCTCGCGCAGCCGCAAGGCCAGCGACTCGTTGTCCTGCAACAGCGGGGAGTCCTCCCTGAACGGTTTCCCGACGACTGCGAACACAAGCCCATTCCATGTCTTCGCGAAATCCTCCTCGAGCAGGATCCGGTTGCCGAGTGCGGGGTCCGCGATAAAGATGCGACCGTCCTGCGCGTGCTTGACGATCACGAAATGCTCATAGCCGTCGAGGTTCATCAGAACCATGACGGGAATCTGGAGGTGATACAGCGCGTCTGTGTTCACCCGGAATCCGCGGCCCCGCAGCCCGATCGTCTCGACGAATTTCTTCATGTCGAGCATCGAGAAGCCGTTCTTGACCACTACCTCCGGCGTCGAGAAAACCATCATCCGGCGGATCAGATCCGTCTCGGGGATGTCGATCCCGTAGCCGTACTTGAGGAGCGTCGCGAGCGCCGCCGCACCGCAGCTGTAGTCGAACTGCTGGCTGACGATATGGCGGTAACGCAGGTCCCTCATCGAGTGCACCGTTTTCGTAAGCGGAATACCTGCGAGGGTAGACGTGTCGACGCTCGCCTGTGCGTGCACTTGCGCACACAATCCGCAAGTTGCAAGCACAGCAATGGATGCGGCGCGTCGAAACGCCGGGAATGGGTCCAACCCGGACATGCTGGTCTCCTGCCAGGATTGCGCCGGCGGCTGTGCCGGCCGTCGGCGCATCCCGTATGGCTGCTTGTGTAACCGCGGCTTTGCCTAGCGGCTCGTGTTCATCGAGGCGATGGCAAGGCCGTTGTGCTGCACGTTCCCTGCGCCGCCCGCGATGTTCACGCCGATGTTGCCCGTCGCGTGGCTGAGGGCGCCCGCGCCGAGCGACGCCGTGCCTTCGAACGAGCCGCGGAAGTCCACGCCCGCCGTCTGCGACGAGTCGTCCGTGGCCACCATCGCCGCGCTGCCGTGGTTGCGCGAGACCGTCGACGTCGAGGCAGCCATGCTGTTGTTCTGCACGTTGCTGATGCCCGACGCGACGTTCACGCCGACGTTGCCCGATGCGTACTGCAGCGAGCCGTCGCCCACCGACGCGTTCACGTTGAAGTTATTGATCTTCGCCTTGCCGCCCGAGCTTTGCGTGTTGAAGACCTGAGCGTTGCCGAACACGTTGCCGGCGTCGACGGAAGCGAGCGCTGCGTCGTTGCTTTGGGCGTTGTTCACGCCTTCCGCGATGTTGACGCCGATGTTGCCGCTCACGTTCGTCGCCGCATTGGCGCCCGTCGTCGCCGTCAGGGTGCCCGCCTTCTGCGTGTTGATGTGCTCGGTGATCGAGCCGTAGACCTCGACATCCGTCTTCGAGACCGTCGAGTTGAAGCCCCACTGCGCGGACACGCTGTCATGCGTCTTCGACTTCTCGACGTCGTAGCCGCTCGACTGCTCGCCGTAGGCCACGTAGCCGGAGCCCTGCTTGGCCTGATAGCCCCACACCTTGCCCTGGCCCGACGCTTCGACGGCGCCGAAGGCGCCCGAGACGTGCTCGCTGTTGCTGTAGCTCGATTCCTTGTAGCCGGCCGACAGGCTGCCTTGCACGCTCGCGTGACCCGAAGCCGTGCCTGTCCACGGGTTGTAGTGCGAACTCGCCTCATAGCTGCCGCTCGCGTGGCCGCCCGCCGAGATGTGGCCGCCGGCGTTCTGGCTTTCATGGCTGAAGCCGCCTTCGATAGACGCTGCCTGGGCGCTGAACTCGAAGCCGCCGCCCTTGACCGAGCTGCTCTGCTCGCCGTACTTGTAGCCCGTCGAGGCCTGATAGCCCTGCGCCGCGTACGATTCGGACGAGTGCGAGGTCGAGACGGATGCCCAGGCGTTGCCGCCGCCGTTGATCGATTTGTAGCTATTGTCGATCCGCGTCGTCACGTGGCCGGACGTGTACGACTGCGCGTTCGGACTGAGCGAGGTGTTCGCGTAGGCGCGCTGGGTGTTGTTGACGACGGCGCCCGCCGTGCTGGAGACGCCGACGCAGCCGAACAGCGTGACGAACCCTTCGATGCCGACGGCTTCACCGACCAGCGTCGCATTGAAGATGAACGGGTTCTTCAGCGGGCTCGCGAAGACGCTCGACGACGCGGCTGCGAGGACAGCTGCTGCAATGAGAGTGCGCTTCATGGTTTCGCTCCGATACTAGTTGTGGTCAGTTAGAAAAGAGTGCCCGCCGGGGGACGGAGCACAAAACTGTTCGCCGTGGCATTACCGGCTCCGGCTGTCTGGTTGATCTGCACGATTCCCGTGACGTTCTTGAAGGCGTCGCCGGAAATGCTGGCCTCGCGAACGCCCTGAACCGCGACCGCTCGACCCCGACCGCCGTTGTTCGCGGCCGTCGCGGATAGCACGCCATCCGAGACGGTCTCGACCCCTGGCGCCGCAGTGCCGAGCTGCACACTGTTGCGCTGGAGATTCGCTGCACCCGCAGACTGGTTCACCATCAGCGCTCCGGACGAATTCGAAAATGCGTTGCCGTCGATCGACGCACGCGCGCTCGGCACGCGGGCCCGCGCGGTGGCGCTCTGGACGCTCGCGTTATCGTTTGCGGCGGCGTCGCCGTTGCTGATCGTCAGCTGGTTGGCCTGCGCGTTGTTCAGGCCTGCTGCCTGGTTGACCGTGATCGCGCCCGTCACGCCGACGGCGGCGCCCGTGGCGATGTTCGCGGCGCCGCTCACTTCACCGGCGATGCGGCCTGCCTGTTGCGCGAACGCCGGTTGCGCGGCGGCGAGTGCCAGCGCCATCAGCGGCAGGATCGGGCGAAGTTGCGGGATCATTTACCGAGCCCTCCGAGCGCGCCGCCGAGTGCCGTCGACAGCGGGGCGAGCGCACCCGTGACCGACGACGAGATCGTTCCGCCGACGCCCGGCGCGGGCTGGCCGATGCCGCCCGAGTTGAACGCGACGTTGTTGTTCGTGTTGTTGCCCGTGAGGATGCGCGTGACGGCCTGCAAGCCGGCGCCGCCCGCGACGTTCCTGTCGAGGCCCGTCGAGCCGTGCGCGTTGGTCAGGTCGGCATCCGACGCGACTTGCGCCATCGTCGGATTGAAGGTGCTATTGGGAAAGGTCGCGACGCGCGCGCTGACGGGATCCTGATCCCTCGGCACGGGCGCATAGGCGATGCGCGGCGTGATCTCGCGCTGGACGATGATGTCGCCCGGATTCACGGCCTGAGCGAAGGCCGCGCCCGCGAAACCGGCGGCGAACACGCCGGCGAGGGCTTTCGCGCGGCCCGCGCGCCACATATGGCTGCACAGCGTCCCCAATGAAGCGGTCATTTTGCGTATCCCCGACTTAACCTGTCTGGAGTGCGAACGAGTTCGCACTGGTCTCTTTTGCACGTGCGATGCTGTGTTTCCGGGCTACTTCCGCTGGTAGTTCGCGACGTTGCCTTGCGCGGCGCGCGCGGCGTCGATAGGCACGGGCAGCGGCGAGGGCGGGGCGATCTCGTCCCACAGCGTGACGGACGAACCACGCATCAGCTGCGGCGTCGCCGCGACCATCACCATGCCCGCCGCACCACCGCGCTGACGCGACAACATCTGGTCGTCGAGCGCGATGTCGCTCATCGCCGCGCCGTCGGCGGGCACGTCCAGCACCTGTGCGGCGTTCGTATCGGTTTCACTGGCGATTCCGGTGGTATCGGCGGCCGCCGCGACTTTCGATGTTTCATCCGCGGCGGGATCGGCCGCCTGTTGCGCGGCCGGCACAGTCTGCGCGGCACTGACGGATTCCTGTGCATTCGCGCCGGCGGGCAGCGCCGCCACGGCGATGGCCACGCACACGGCAAGGCTGACGGGCAGCAGGGGAATCGGATTCGAGTCGATGCGGAAAACGAGTCGCATGATGTCTCTCCTTGGTGCGGGACATTTAGCGAAACGTGTGCCATCCGTCGCAATCCATTGGTGCAATTGGGAACGGCTGAAATGCGTGAGACGCCATGCGATCCAAATCGTACGAAAACGTTTCAGCTCTGAAACCTCAGCCTGAAAACACGCAAAATTTCAAATCGATGCGTTTAGTGCAACGCAAGCGTAGTACGTTGATAAAAAAGTCTGGTGAATGCGCTTCCATCGAATATATCGACCTGCAATGAGCCTGCTCATGAACCGCAAACCCTTGCTGCACAAGGCCGGGCGATTTAATTCGCATATTTGTTTTCGCCGGCTCGCGCGTATAGTAAGCTCTCATGCACAGACATGATTTTAAAAAGCCCAGTACTGGGTCGTTTCAATACACGCGCCGTTTTTCGGGGATCAGCTGTCCGTACGGAATGGAATGGCCGTTCGGTTTTCGCTGTTTGCGAATCCCGTGCGAATAGGCGTGCCTGAAAGCTAAATCCATATCAGCACATGCCGTCATCCTTAACGTTCGTTGACGAGAGGATCTGAATAATGGAATCCGCCACGCGGCAACTGATTTACGTATCAAGAGATCCCAGCGCTGAGTTGAACACGCGTTTTCATGAGCGCGGGTGGCATGTCGAAGTCGTCGGCTCCGCCCGCGACGCGCGCCGCGCCGTGCGCTCGGGGATGGCGGCGGGCGGTCTGCTCGATCTGTCGAGCTGTTTCCAGCAGCATGAAATCGCGGCCTTCGAGTCGTGCCTGACCATGCCCAACGTCGGCTGGGTCGCCACCACGATGGCCGGCCAGCTGCAGGACGCCGCGTTGCGCCGGCTCGTGCGCGACTACTGTTTCGATTACGTGACCGTGCCTTACTCGGGCGACCGGATCGTCGATTCCGTGGGTCATGCCTATGGCATGGTGTCGCTCGGCGAGCCCGCGTCGAATGACGCGTCGCAAGGCGGCTCGGAAGGCGAAATGGTCGGCTCGTGCGACGCGATGCTCGCGCTGTTCCGCTCGATCCGCAAAGTTGCGATGACGGACGCGCCCGTCTTTATTTCGGGCGAATCCGGCACGGGCAAGGAACTCACGGCCGTTGCCATTCACGAGCGCTCGTCGCGCCGCAACGCGCCGTTCATCCCCATCAACTGCGGCGCGATTCCGCCGCATCTGCTGCAGTCCGAGCTGTTCGGCTACGAACGCGGCGCGTTCACGGGCGCCAACCAGCGCAAGATCGGCCGCGTCGAAGCGGCCAATGGCGGCACGCTGTTTCTCGATGAAATCGGCGACCTGCCGCTCGAAAGCCAGGCGAGCCTGCTGCGCTTCCTGCAGGAGCGCAAGGTCGAGCGACTGGGCGGACACGGCTCGGTCGAAGTGGACGTGCGGATCATCTCCGCGACGCACGTCGACATGAACACGGCGATGATCGAAGGGCGCTTCCGCTCGGACCTGTATCACCGGCTGTGCGTGCTGCAGATCGACGAGCCGCCGCTGCGCGCGCGCGGCAAGGACATCGAACTGCTCGCGCGGCACATGCTCGAACGTTTCAGGAAAGATGCGAGCCGGCGCCTGCGCGGCTTCGCGCCTGATGCGATCGCGGCGCTCCACAACTACAGCTGGCCGGGCAACGTGCGCGAACTGATTAACCGCGTGCGGCGCGCGATCGTGATGTCGGAAGGGCGGGCGATCACCGCGCGCGACCTCGAGCTGGCCGAGTACGTCGAAATCGTGCCCGTGTCGCTGGCGCAGGCGCGCGAGGCGGCCGAGCGGCAGGCAATCGAACTCGCGTTGCTGCGTCATCGCGGACGTCTCGGCGATGCCGCGCAGGAACTCGGCATTTCGCGTGTGACGCTGTATCGACTGCTGTGTTCGCACGGTATGCGGCATATGGAAAGCGAGCCGCTCGCGCAACACGCGGAGATCCCGTCGACCATGCCGCACCTGTAAGCATTTCGGGCGCGTGACTGTTTTGCGAGGAAAGCCCGGCCGGATGGCCGGGCTTTTTCGTTTCTGAGCTAAGGCACCGTGCGGCACCGTGCGTGCCGTCTGCCGCCAGCCAGCGCGCTCACCTGCGTTCGTCCGGCTTGCTAGAATCGGGGTTTTCCCAAAAACGGTCCGATGCGCCCGCGCGCCACGCCGAAGGAACCCGCATGAAACAGTACCTCGACCTCGTCCGCACGATCCTCGATACCGGCAGCTGGCAGGAAAACCGCACCGGCATTCGCACGATCAGCATGCCCGGGGCGATGCTGCGTTTCGATCTTCAGCAGGGTTTCCCGGCCGTGACGACGAAGAAGCTGGCATTCAAGTCGGCGATCGGCGAACTGATCGGTTTTCTGCGCGCGTCGCGCAGCGCCGCCGATTTCCGCGCGCTCGGCTGCAAGGTCTGGGATGCGAACGCGAACGACAACGCGCAGTGGCTCGCGAATCCTTACCGTGAGGGAACGGACGATCTCGGCGACGTCTACGGCGTGCAGTGGCGCCAGTGGCCCGCCTACAAGGTGCTCGACGCGACGGCGAGCGCGCAGCTGGAAGACGCGGCATCGCGCGGCTATGCGCCCGTCACCCGGTTCGAAGAGGGCGGCGTGCGCAAGGTGCTGCTGTACAAGGCAATCGACCAGCTGCGCCAGTGCGTCGATACGATCATGAACAACCCGGCCGACCGGCGGATTTTGTTTCATGCGTGGAATCCCGCCGTGCTCGAGGAAATCGCGCTGCCCGCATGTCATCTGCTGTACCAGTTCCTGCCGAATGCCGCGAAGCGCGAGATTTCGCTGTGCCTCTATATCCGCAGCAACGACGTCGGCCTCGGCACGCCGTTCAACCTGACGGAAGGGGCGGCGCTGCTGCATCTCGTCGGGCGGCTGACGGGCTATACGCCGCGCTGGTTCACGTATTTCATCGGCGACGCGCACATCTATGAGAATCAGCTCGACATGTTGCAGCAGCAACTGACGCGCGACCCGTACGAAAGCCCGCAGTTCGCCATTTCGGAGCGCGTGCCCGAGTATTCAAAGACGGGCGTCTATGAGCCCGAATGGCTGGAGAAGGTCGAGCCGTCCGATTTCTCGCTGGTCGGCTACCGGCATCACGAACCGCTGACGGCGCCGATGGCGATCTGAGCGGCGATCGTTTGTCTTCCCGGATGTGAAAACGCCCACCGCGAATCGCGGTGGGCGTTTTCATTTGCGGCGCGGGCTGCGCGCGTGTCTATCCGCGATGATGCTCGTCGTGTCCGCCGCCCGTCGCACGTTGCTCCTGGTGCTGCTGAGGTTGCGGCTGAGGTTGCGGGTGCGGCTGCGGCTGCGGCTGCTGGACCTGCTGCGGCGGGCGCGGTTGCGGCTGCGGCTGCGGCTGCGGCTGGGGATGAAACTCCTGTCGCGGCTGCTGTTGTGGCTGCGGATGGAATTCCTGTCGGGCCTGCTGCTGCGGCTGAGGCTGCGGCTGCGGATGGAATTCCTGTCGGGCCTGCTGCTGCGGCTGCGGCTGCGGATGGAATTCCTGTCGGGCCTGCTGCTGCGGCTGCGGCTGCGGACGAAATTCCTGGCGCGGCTGAGCCTGGGGCTGAGGCTGAGGCTGAGGATGTGCCTCGGCTCGCGGCTGCTGTTGGGCGGGCGGTTGTGGCCGCATCTCGGGATGCGCTTGCGCCTGCTGCATCGGCGCCGCGGCTGCCTGCTGCCCGCGCGGATCCGGCCCGTGCGCCTGCTGTCCTTGAGGGATGCCGCCGCCAAAACCGTTCGCGGGCCGCTGCATGGGCTCGCGCTGCTGCTGGGCAACTTGCCCCGGCTGGGCCGCGGACGGGCGCTGTCCCGGCGTCTGTCCCGCGCCGAGCTGCTGCGGATTGCCGCGTTGCTGCGCCATCGGCGCATGGTGCTGGGTCCACATGGGTTCGTGTTGCTGACCCGCTGCCGCTTCGAGACGTTGCGCGCCGCCGGGTTGGCCGGGTTGTCCAGCTTGCTGTGGCGCGCCGTTCACCGGATGGCCGCCCGCGAATTGAGGCGGACGCGGCACGCCATTGCCTGCGTGCATCGGGAGGCCGTGCTGTTGGCCGTTGTTCTGCGGCTCGCCGACGCCCGGCCGCTGCTGCCCGCCCGGTGCACCCGCCATCTGCCCCGGCGCGAAGCCGTGTCCCTGCATCCCTTGCTGCCGTCCGTCGATCTGCGGCGCTGCGCCGCCTGGGCGTTGCGCGCCCGGACCGCCCGCCATCTGCCCCGGCGCACGCGGATTCACGAGCGGACCATGCGGGTTCACGACGTGGACGTTCGCGACAGGCCCATTGCGGCCGAGCGTCTGGCCGGGAAAGCGTGCGGGCACGGAGGTATGCACGATCGGCTCGCCCGCGCCCGGCACGCGTCCGCGACCGCCTTGCGCGAAGTTCTGCGCGAGCCGGTCGTGAAACGCGGCCGGCATACCCGGATTGCGCGTGCCGACCACGGGCCGCGCCATCGCATTCGACGGAGGACGGTACGTGGCGTTACGCATGCCGGGCGCGAAGCTCTGGCGCACCGGCGCGATGCCCGGTCCACCCGCATTGAAGCGCGCGTTGCGCCACTGCGTGGGATCGACGCGCTGGCCGAAGTGGTGGGTCGGCTGTCCGTGGACGAAGTCCGTCGCCCGCATGCCCGTCACGGCGCCCGGTGCGCGGTAGTTGATGTACGTGTTGTGAATGTTGTTATGGATATCGACGCGGTTGTTGATGACGACCGTGTTGTTCACGCGCTCGTAATAGCGCGGGCTCCAGTCGTGGCCGCCGCCCCAGTGCGGATGCCAGGGTTCGCCGGGACCGAGCGCGAACCACGCGAGACCCGCTGCCGCTACGCCGCCCACGGCCAGATTCACGCCCCAGTCGCTGCCGCCGTCACCGTCGCCGACAAACGCGACGAGGGCGGGCGCATACACGGGCGGCTCGCTGACGACAGCCTGTCCCGGCACCCATGCCCACGAATCGTCGACATACGCCCAGCGGCCATAGTGATACGGCGCAAAGCCCCACGGCGCGTCATCGACCCACGTCCAGCCCCACGGCGCCTGCCAGACCCAGTGGCCATCGCGATAGGGCGCCCAGCCAGAGGGCTCCTGATTCGGCGTCCACACTTCGCCGTACTGCGGCGTGTTGCGCCACGTGCCGTTTGCATCGAGATCCTGATAGCCGGGCATTTCGCGCGAGACATAACGCGCCGACACCGAGCGCTCCTCGGCGGCATCGCGGCTCGCCGCCCATTGATCGAACGGATCGGGACCGGGCGCGCCATTCGCTGCCGCCTGTTGCAGGCTCGTGCCCGTGAAGGTGACTTGTTGCCCCGTGCCGACGGGCACCTGACCGTTGTCGCCATAGACGGTCGCGCTGCCGCTGCGCACGGTAACGGTCGTGCTGCTGCCGTCGGGCGCGACGTCGACGCGATAGTCGCCGGGCGAGTTCACCCCTAGCGCAAGATTCGGCGTGTCGATCTCATACGACGAGCCGGGCGCGATCGCGCGCACGCGAGTCGACAGCGTGCCTTGCGCGACTTTCAGCTGAGCGCTGTTGTCATCGAGATTGAGGACGTCGAGACTGGTCTGCTCGCCCATGCGTACGGCCGTCGAGCCGATATGCAGCTCCGAGCGCGCGTTCTTGTCGTTCCAGATCTGATCGCCCGTCGTGAGCGGGCGGTTGACCTGCGCGTACGACCAGTCGGAGGCACCCGCGGGTTCGGTGGTGACGGTGCCCGCCATGTAGTTCAGGCGCGCGACGCGCCCGGGCGGGTCGCTGGCCGGCGTGCTTTGCGCATAGTTGGCGGGCGGCGGGGCTTCCTGTGCCCAGGCCGATTGCAGAGCAAGCGTCGTCAGCGTGCCCGCGACGGCGAGTGTGACGAGCGAGACCGGACGTATGCCGGATCGCGGGACAGGTTGGTTAGGTGCGGCTTTCGCGCGTATGGCGGGTGATTTCATGGTTGTCGCTCCGTCGGGCGCTGCATCAGGCCGCGCCGTGTGAAATCACTGTACCCGGCGCCCCTGTTTCAAGGCGCTCTCATTTGTAAGCCATCCCGACGGCGCTGTAACAAAAGTTGTCGCACCTTTCGCTTGTCAGACGAATTGTTCGTCAATGCGTGAGAAAGTCGTCGAAATGACGATGGCCGGCGGGCGTCACCCGCAGAATTCGCGGCCGGTCCGTGCGCTCGACCCAGCCATGCGCCGACCACGAATCGAGCAGCGCCGCGCCGAGCGCGCCGCCGAGATGCGGGCGCCGTTCGCTCCAGTCGGGGCAGGTGCAGGCAAAGCGGCGCCGGCGCGTGCGATGCTGCGACACGTCGATACCCCAGTCGGCCAGCAAGGCGGCGCCTTCGGCCGTCGCGTCGAGTGCGTCGCCATGGACGGTCAGCAGCCCGCCGTCGACAAGGCGTTCGTAGACGCGCACGGCCAGCTCGCCCGCCATGTGGTCGTAGCAGGTGCGCGCATAGCGCATGTCGACGGGCACGGTGCGTGCCGGGCGCGGCACGGACCGCTGCGGCGCGGCCGCCTGCGCGACGTTCGCGAGCGCCTCAATGGTCGCGGCGATTTCCGCCGATGCAATCCTGAAATAGCGATGCCGTCCACGCACTTCGAGCGCGAGCAGCCCGCCGTCGGTCAAACGCGCAAGGTG
This sequence comes from Paraburkholderia azotifigens, assembly GCF_007995085.1. Lineage (GTDB taxonomy): Bacteria > Pseudomonadota > Gammaproteobacteria > Burkholderiales > Burkholderiaceae > Paraburkholderia > Paraburkholderia azotifigens. Next base: position 1,547,341 of record NZ_VOQS01000001.1, on the reverse strand, counting down.
CGCGCTCGCCGCCGACGGCGACAGGCCCGCGATCAGCGTCAGCTCGCCCGCCGGACGCGCGGTGCCATCCATCAGCGCCCACAGCATTGCGGCCCGGCCGGGATCGGCAAGCAGCCCGCCGATGTGGCTCAAGCCGGGAAAGTGGCTCGCTTCTGAGGGAAGTGCAGCTGCCATAAGAGTCTCCGTTGGTCGGTTGCGCGGGTCATGGCTCCACTGTAGGCGTCGTGCGCATTCGATGTTTCAGGTTGTCGTGAAGCGTCGCATGCATTCTCGCGTGCGACGCCCGGTCGGGGCAATCTGCGTTGGCGCGGGCGGCCAGGCTAGAATCAAAAGGCTCTCTTCCGTTGAGTGAACAACGCAGTCATGAAAATCCTGTTTGCCGTGCTCACCGCCGCCGTGCTTTGCAGCGCTTGTGCGCAAGGCGGGTCGGGACCGTCGTCGGCGGGGTCGGGCAGCATCACGATGTACGGCACGATCGACGAAGGCGTCTCCTTCCACAACTGAGACGCGGAATCGCAGCCACGACGCTGCGTGAACGGCGCACGCACATCTGGCAGGAATTGATGCATCATTGGCCTTTCTGCCAAGGCGATCGATGTGACGATGCCGACATCGTCACCCAGCCGCGAGGCCACCGATGCCGTCATCTTCCACCGCTGCACCCGACGCACCTGCCGTCCTCCCGAGCGCGCCGCGCCATGCCGAGCCGCATGGCCGCCGCGCCGCGCGGGTGCTGGCCGTGTGCCAGGCGCTCTATACGTCGTCGGTATCGATCGATCTGACGCTCACGGGCCTCGTCGGCTACACGCTCGCCGGCGACAAGTCGCTCGCCACGCTGCCGTTTTCGCTCATCACCGTCGCGGCCGCGCTGACGACCGTGTTCGCCTCGTTCCTGATGGCGCGCATCGGCCGGCGAGCGGGCTTTCTGCTGGGCGCGGGCATCGGCGCGGCGGGCGGCGCGATCTCGGTGTATGCGATCTTCCATCACAGTTTCTGGGCGTTCTGCGCGGGCACGGCGACTGTCGGCGTGTTTCAGGCCTTCGCGCAGTACTACCGCCTCGCGGCCGCCGACGCCGTACCCGTCGAAGCCAAGAGCCGCGCGATCTCGACGGTGCTGACGGGCGGCGTGGTGGCCGCCGTGCTCGGGCCCGCGCTCGCCGCGTGGAGCAAGGACTGGCTCGCGCCCATCGCCTTCGCCGGTTCCTATGCGCTCGTGACGGGACTCGGCTTGCTGTCGATAGCGCTCGTCGCCGGCCTGTATCGCGATACCGCGCCGCACGCGGACCCCGCCGCGCAGCGTGAGCCCGCGCGATCCTGGCGGGCGATCGTCCGCCAGCCGATCTTCGTCGCCGCGCTGGCGAACAACGCGCTCGGCTACGCCGTGATGATGTTCGTGATGACAGCCACGCCCATTGCCGCCGTCGCTTGCGGACACTCGATCGGCGATGGCGCGCAGATCATCCAGTGGCATCTGGTCGGCATGTTCGCGCCGTCGTTTTTCTCGGCGCGCCTGATTGCGCGGTTCGGCGTGCTGCGCGTGATCGGCGCGGGCATCGTGCTGTCGGCGCTGTGCGGCGTGCTGGCGCTGCGTTCGACCGATCTGCCGCACTTTTATGCGGCGCTCGCCTGTCTCGGCGTCGGCTGGAACCTGATGTTCGTCGGCGGCACGACGCTGCTCGCGCAGTCGTACCGGCCGTCCGAGCGCGCGAAGACCCAGGCGACCAGCGAGTTCACGACCTTTGCGTTTTCCGCGATCGGTTCGCTGTGCGCGGGGCAGATGCTCGCGCATTTTGGCTGGGCGGCCGTCAACGCGGCGATTTTTCCGTTTCTCGCGCTGGCGGCGCTCGCGACGCTGGCGTTCGCGTGGTCGCGCAGACGCATGACGGCGGCGTCGAGCTTCTGAACGACCTTTCGTAACGAATCAAGGACAGCAGCACGATGAGTGACACGCCCGACACGCCCAGGGTCCGCCATGTGGTGTTCGCCGTCGCGCCAGACCTGGTGCTGCTCGACGCCTGCGGCCCGCTGGAAGCGTTCCATCGTGCCGAACTGACGGTGCGCGACGCGCGGCGTGTGCCCGCGACGTCGCGCGAGCCCGTTGCCTACCGCACGACGGTCGCGTCGATCGACGGCGGCGTGCTCGACACGTTTCCGGGGTTGCCCGTCGTCACGCAGCGCCTCGATGCGCTCGGCGACGAACCGATCGATACGCTGATCGTGCCCGGCATTCCCGTCGACGATCCGCGCACGCTGCAACCGGCGCTGATCGAGTGGATCGCGCAGCGAGCGCCGCATGTGCGGCGCGTCTGCTCGGTGTGCACGGGCGCGTTCTATCTGGCCGCGGCGGGCGTGCTCGACGGACGCCGCGCGACCACCCATTGGCGCGACGCCGGACGGCTCGCGGAGCGCTTTCCGCGCGTGCAGGTCGACGCGGAGCCGATCTTCATCCGCGAGCCGTTACCCCGCAACGAGGCTGGCGATGAGCGTTCGATGTGGACATCGGCGGGCGTGACGGCGGGCATCGACCTCGCGCTCGCGCTGATCCAGGAAGAC